>JACDZI010000118.1 GCA_013426785.1 Rhodocyclaceae bacterium
TCGATCATCACCTGGTCGCCATCGAGCCGCACGGCGCCGATGTCGGCCAGCCAGCGCAGATCGGCGCGCACGCGGTCGAGGGTGACGGGGATGTTGTGCACCCGCTCCAGCTCCTGGCGCAGTTCGCGGGCGATGCTGACGCCGCCGGCGAAGGCGATGCTGCCGAGCAAGCTGTTGCGGCGTTTCTTGTCGTCGGCTTCGCTCATTTCATGCCTCGCTCGGTGATGCGCGAGAGGATCAGGCGCAGGGTGGAATCAATGCCTTCGAGCTTGCCGCCCTGGGCGCTGACCTTGCTATCGACGGAATTCAGCTTGCCGTACAGCTCGCCCAGATCGGCATGGGTGGGCGAATCTTCGGCGTGGGCTTCCAGGTGCGAGATGCGCCCGGCCTGCGATTCGAGCTTTTCAGCGATATGGCCGTCGAGTTCCTTGACGCGCGTACCGATTTCGTCGATGCGGTTGTTGGTCTTGTCGGATTTGCGGTCGAGATACAACCACGCGCCGATGGCGAGGTTGCCGATGGCGTTGACGATCACCGCCAGCGTTTTGATGTCCCAGTCACCCACGATCAGTCTCCATGCACCAAGCGATATTCAAGTTCCTGCTGGCAATCCCGGCAGGTCTGCACGCCGGGCACGGCCTTGCGGCGCGCCAGCGGGATACGTTCGCCACACACGCGGCATTCCTCGGCCGATGGCCGGGCGCGTTCCTGCGCCCGCTGGTAACGCGCCTCGCTGAGTGCGTCCTCGCGTTGTTGTTCTTCGCGCTCGGTGGCACGATCGAAGATGTCCGTCATTACCGGACCTTGTCGATTACTTCGTAGCCGCTGACGAGTCCGGCGCGGATTTCGTCGGCGCGGGCAGCTTCCCTTGCAAGAAAAGCTCCATCCTCTCGACAAAGCTCGGCCCCGGTTGCGCACGCACGGGCAGTTCCGGCAGGCGCGGACATCCGGTCGGTGCGGCCGGGCCAGTCGCGCAGGCTGTCGAGAGCAATGCCAAGACGGCTGCGAATGCCAGCGACCTTGACCTCATAGTTTTTGACGGTGCCATTGACGACTCCTTGCCACATGATTTCCTTGTCGCGGGCGGCCTGCTCGGCTACCCGCTGTTTTTCCTGCCAGCCGGCATCGCACAACTTCCACCCATCGGAGCGGCCGGCAAAATAGCCAAGCCCAAAAATGACGAGCCACTTGAGCAGCGCCTGCCCCCACTTGCCAAGAAAGGCGGTGAGCTTGCTAAGCACAGCGCACCCCCGATCCCCATGACAGGTAGAGCGGTTGCCAGCGGGTGAGGATCTGGCGCGGGTAGGCGAGGTTCTCGCGGCAGGCCCAGCCGGCGCGGAAGGCTTCGCAGGGCTTGCCGGTGCGCGCCTCGCGCTGCACATAGCCGAGGCCGCCGTTGTAGCCGCGTAGCGTCTGCGTCCACTGCACGCAGGCGTTACCACGGTCGGGCACGCGCTCCCACAGCCAGCGGTCGTAACGCGCCAGGGCGCGCAGGGCCCAGACCGGATTGCCGGTGTCGGCGCCGGCCAGCGCCTCGTCCATGCCGGCGATCCATTCGGCGGTGTCGGGGGTGAATTGCGCCAGGCCGTGGGCGTAGGCGCTCCTGGCATCCGGCTGCCAGGCGGATTCCTGCTGGACCTGACCGGCCATCGTGGCCACCGGGCCATCGAGGCCCCACACCAGACGCACGGAGCGCACCAGGTCGGCGCGGTATTTCAGGGCGGCGCGGGGCGGCTCCTGGGCAAAAGTCGGCGCTGACAGGACGGCAAAGAGGAGGATGAACAGGCTACGCACCGAGCGACACTCCGACGATGCACGCGCCAACGATGAAGGCGCGACGCAGGAAGGCGGCAGACACCTGGTGATCGGTGAGCGCCAGCTCGTCCGGCCGGGCGTAGGGGAACATGCTGCGGTCGATCCAGTAGCCGACCACGGCGGCCAGGCTGACCAGCGACAGCTTGTAGAGGGTGACGGGCAGCTGCTGCGGAGCGAAGAGGCCGATGGCCAGCGTGAGGATGGCGGCGATGGTGATCCAGTCGAGCATGCGGATCTTCTTCATCGGGAGACCTTTCTGGGGGCGAAGGCGGCATGGCTGACCACGCCGACGTAACTGACCATGAAGCACACGTGATCGACATCGACCAGGCGTGCAGCCGGGATCGGGCTGCGCTCACGCTCATAGGCCATGTGCGACTTGCAATAGCCGTACTTGGGGTCGCGGGAGACCTCGAACTTGACGCAAGCGCCACAGCGCTGATCGGGAGTGGTGTTGGCAGGCATGCGCGGCAGTTTCGCGTGCGCGCGGGGGGCATCAGGTCATGAAGCCGTTCATCCCAATGAAAAGCCCCGCACTGGGCGGGGCTGGAAATTTGGGGCTGGCGGGACGGCTAGGCGGCTTCTTTGGCCTTGCGGCGCAACATCTTCCGCCGATGAATAATGCCATTGACGCTGCGGCCGATGGAGCGGGCAATTTCCGCCGGGCGCCTACCGGCAGCGATGCCGGCCAGCAGAAGCTGGTCTTCATCCTGCGTCCAGCAGGTGGCGCTGCGCTCATCCGCCGCCACCGCACCGGGCTGCTGCCCGACCAGCCGCAGGTATTCCGCCACCGGCAGGGTGACTTCCATGTTCAGCAGCTCCTCCAACTCGCGCGGCGTCAGCGGCTTGGGCGGCAGCTGGGGAGACAGCCGGCCGAGGCGCAGCGCCTTGAGGGTGGCCGCTGCCCAGCGCCGGAAATCCTTCGCCAGTTCCGGCGGTCACCAAAAACAACGTCTGGATGTTGCCGATCAAGCCACATCATGCGACTGCCGCAGCAAGGATCGAGCACCCGCTTTGATTCACTGAATTCTGTTTTTTGTTTCATTGCATCACTCCAAATCACGGAAATCGGATACCCGAATAACCAATAAAAAAGCTTCCACCTTAAAACAAACCCATCTGTTTGTCATCCACCACCGCCCGCTCTGCCAGTCCATACCCCTCGCCCGGCACCCGCTTGAGGATGGTGCGAACGTGGCGCTCAGTCATGCCTTCGCGCAGGGCGATGGTGGTGGCACTGGTGCCGGCGTCGTAGGATGAAATGATGCGGTTGTCCCGCTCATCGCGTAGCGCCGCCGCGCAGCGGGCAATGGCGACGCGCTCGCCGCCGTAGGTGCGAATCAGCGCCTCGGCGGCTTCCTCGCCCATCAAGCCGATCAGGCGCGCCCGCACAGCCCCATCGGCACGGGCGCCGGTGGGCACCTTGAGGTAGATGCCGCCATAAGCCTTGACCAGGGCCATCGTCGCCGGCATGCCGACGAGATCCACAATGTCGCGGATCGACTTGGGCAGATTGTCCATGCTCATGCCTGCTCCTTGTAACGCTGCGTGCGCGCCAGCGCGCCGGCCAGGGCGTGCAGCTCGCTGCTGGACATCATTTCAAGGCGGCGCTCGACGCCGTGCTGGTTCTTCGCCACACCCTCGGCATATGCCTTGCCCACGCCCATGCTGCGGCAGGTTGCGCAGATCTTGCGCAGCAGCGGCCGGAAGTCGGCGGCGGCGTTGTCGATGAAGGCCCAGTCATTCCCCTCGCCGGACATCCGGCGCAGGTGATTGAGCACCCGCCGGGCGGCATCCGCGCCCATGTCACGCGTCGAGCCGCTGGCGATCTTGCCGATTTCGCGGATCAGCATGTGGCGCGTGTCGTCGTCGATGCCCTGCTTGCGGCATTCGATCAGGATGGCCTTGCGGGCACCGGCGAGGTCGTAGGCCATGGCGTTACATCCTGACAATCTCGACATCCGCGCAGGTCTTGCGCAGATGCCGGGTGAGCGCCTTGGCGGCCTCTTCGCGTTTCTTGGCCGGGTATAGCCAGCGCCTGGATTCGCGGCAGAACTTCTTCGCTTCGGGCGCTTCGCCCTTGAACCATTCACCCTTGAGCTTGCCGACAGTGATGCAGTGGCGCAGCGCTTTATAGCGTTGAACCTGTAACGTCAAACGGTAGCCGTCGGCCAACAGCTCAACTTCGCCAAAGGGGCCAGAGAGATTGATCTCGACTTGCTTCCATTGCTCCTTGGTCAGGGTGGTCATGTGAAGTGCTTTCCCCAGATGCGTTCGATGATCTCTACCTGTTTGCCGGACAGCGCGCGGCTGTCACGGCCGGCGGCTTCGTAACGCTCAACGACGGAAGTCACGAATGACTCCTCCCATGCGTTGAGATCATCCGTGCCGCGCAGACCGTCGATCTGCTCGACCTTGGTTCCAATGCTGACGAGACGGCTCATGGCGTTACTCCCTCCCCCGGAACAGCCACCAGCCCAGCCAGCCCAGCAGGGCCAACAACAGGAGGCCGGCGACCACGTAGGTGGCCGGATTGACCAGCAGGCCGATGAGGCGGTGTCAGCACTCCCTTCGCCGCCTCGATCGCGCCGAACCACTCATCGACCGTGACGATTTCGACCTCCGCGCCGAACTGCTCGGCATCGCTGCGCTCCATGACATCGACCAGGCGCGCGATCATCTGTTTGAGGGCTTCCTCGCGGCCGCAGGGTGCCGTCTCGCCAGCACCGACTTTTTTAATCTCGGCGATGGCGGCATTGACGATGTCATCTTCGTAGGCCCACCAGTAGGCTACATCAGCCTGCACCTCGATCAACTCCCCGGTATCCTCGCTGCGCCAGCCGCCCTCCGGCACCGTCCACATCACCGGGCCGGGCATCAGCCAGTCATTTTCGGGGTCTGCGCAAAAAACGATGGCGGTATGCGGCGTGCCGTCCAGTTCCGGCGGTTCGTCAATTGGATGCCACATCATGATCACACCACCTCCTCGGTCGCATCCTTGAGCAGCGCATCGACCATCTTGTCGACCGCCGAATCCACCGCCTTGATGAAGACCTGCTCGCCGGTATCGACCACGCGGCAGCCGATCTTCTTCAGCGCGGCCACGTCGAGCTGGTTGATGGCTTCCTTGAGCGGCTTGCCGGTCCAGCGGATCAGCGCCTCGGCCTGGTCGGGCAGGTGCTTCTGGATCGCCAGCACCACGGCATCGGCATCGTCCCACTCGATGCCGCCGCGCCCTTTTTGATAGCCAATCTTGACGCCGTGAAACACCACCGTGCGCGGCTTCTGGAACAGTTCGGGCGCTTCCTCGATCAACGCCTTGAGGGCGTCGTGATGCTCGGCGGCGGAGGCGATCGCCTTCTTGAGGCGCGGCATTTCGCTGCGCTTCAGGGCTTCGATGCCGGCGTTGAGGTCGGTGACGATGGCGGCGACGCGCTCGCGCGCTTCGGCGTATTTCTTCGCGCGGCTTTCGATGTCGGCGAGGGATGTCATAGGTGGTCTCCGGTGGTTAAGGGGTCAAAGGGCAGGGATGTCTTCGTCGGCCAACTGGTCGAGGCCGGTGAATTGGGCAAAGGCCGAGCGCAGGCGCGCGGCCAGGGATAGTTCGTGCAGGCCGCGACCGCGCAGCCAGTCGTAATTGGCCTGCACTTCTTCGACGGTCTGCGGGATGAAGTAGCCGTGCTGCGGATGGGCGCACACCGGAATGC
>JACDZI010000119.1 GCA_013426785.1 Rhodocyclaceae bacterium
AGACCCACCGATTACTCCAAAATCATGCGAGTGGAATCGGCTAACTGCGGTTTTTTAGGATAAATCGGTTTCCGTAGGACGGTGTTAAACCGGCCAGGCGGCTAAGAAACCCGTACCTCGTCGTCCCCGACCCGCACTACCTGCCCAGCGCGAATCTTGCACGCCTTGCGGGTTTCGAGGTGGCCGTCGACGCTGACCGACCCGGCGGCGATCAGCGCCTTGGCGGCGCCGCCAGAGGGAGCGAGGGCCAGCAGCTTGAGCAGCGCGTGCAGTTCGATGAATTCCTTGTCGAGCTGGAAGGTATGTCGGGTCATGGAAAGTCGGCGCTGGCGGGACGGCGTTTCAGTAGCGCACTCCGGCCGCGTCGCATAGAAAGCGCATGAAGGGCGCGGCGGCGGCGAAGCGCTCGGCCGACAGGTCCACCAGTCGTGCGCCCGCGATCTCCTTGCGCGTCAGGCTGGCGAGGCCGATGAAGTCCTTGCGCTTGATGTCGGCGATCTCCGGGTGGTCGACCGGGTAACCGCGCGGTGGGCGTGTCAGGCTGTCCCCCGCCAGTTTCCAGTACTGATTGAAGTTGCGGTCGTCGCGCGCAGCTTGCCAGCGCACGGGTTGGGCGACGATCAGGTCACGGATGCGGCCGAGCAGGTCGGAGTCCGGATGCCAGCTGCCGACTCCGAGGAAGCACTCTTCGGGCGCGACATGCAGGTAAAAACCGGGGGTATGCACGCCCTTGCCGATCTGGTGGCGGAAATGGATGCCGACATTGGTTTTGTAGGGGGTCTTGTCGTTCGCAAAGCGTGTGTCGCGATACACCCGCATCAGCGAGCCGCCCATCTTGCGGGCGTCGGCACGAAACTCCGGGGCGAAGTCCACCAGCAGCGGTGCCATCGCGCGAATGTAGTCGAGGGCTGGTGAACGTATGCAGTCCTCGTATTCGTCCTTGTGTTGCTCGAACCAGGCCTTGTCGTTGTGATTGGCGAGCTGTTCGAGAAAACTGAAGGTGGCTGAACTGAAAAACATGGGGGTAAGCTCCTTTAATCCGATCCTATCAGAGTCCAACCTTCAGCGTCGCAGCCGCTGCAGCGCCCAGGCATGGGCGTCATCGACGTAGGTGAACACCACCGGGATCACTAGCAGACTCAGGAAGGTGGAGGTGATCAGCCCGCCGATCACGACGATGGCCATGGGCGCACGGAAGCTCGGGTCGGTGCCCAGACCAATGGCCACCGGCAGCATGCCGGCGCCCATGGCGATGGTCGTCATCACGATCGGGCGGGCGCGCTTCCCGCAGGCATCCATGATGGCCTCCCAGCGTGTGCGGCCGTGGTCGCGCCGCGCCAGGATCACGTAGTCGATCAGCAGGATCGAGTTCTTGGTGGCGATGCCCATCAGCATGATCAGGCCGATCATCGACGGCATCGACAGGGCCGTGTGCGTAACGAATAGCGCCAGGAAGGCGCCCGGAATCGACAGCAGCAGGGCGACCAGGATGGTGGCCGGCTGCACGAAATCGCGGAACAGCAGCACCAGCACGATGTAGATGCACATCACGCCGGTGAGCATGGCGACGCCGAAGCTATCAAACAGCTCGTTCATCGCCTCGGCGTCGCCCACCGAGGTGCGGATGATGCCGGGCGGCAGGTTCTTGAGGCTGGGCAGGGCGAAGCTGTTCTTCTCCACCTCGCCGAGCGGCTGGCCGTTCAGTTCGATGTCGAATACCACGTCGCGCTGGCGGTCGTAACGGTTGATGGCGGCCGGCCCGCCGTCCAGCGACAGGCTGGCGATGCTGCCGATCAGCACCGGGCCGTCGCGGCCCGGCACCGTCAGGCGCGTCAGCAGTTCCAGGTTGGCCCGCGCCGACTTGGGCAGGCGGACCGAGATGGGAATCTGTCGCTGCGACAGGTTCAGCTTGGCGAGATCCTGATCATAGTCGCCAGCGGTGGCGATGCGCAGCGTGTCGGCGATGGCAGCCGAGGTGACGCCAAGGTCGGCCGCCTTGGCGAAGTCGGGGCGGATCACCAGTTCCGGCTGCACCAGGCTGGCGTTGCTGGTCACGTTGCCGATGCCCGGCAGGCTGCGCAGTTCGCGTTCCACCACGCGTGCATGGTCGTACAGCAATTCGCCGTTCTCGCTGGCAAGGACGAGGATGAATTTTTCGCTCGAACCGCCGAAGCCGACCGTGATGCGTGCGCCGGGGATCGTCGCCAGCGCTTCGCGCAATTGCTGCTCCACCTGCTGCTTTTTCACCCCGCCGCGCTCGGAGCGGTGGGTCATGTTGATGGTCAGCGAGGCCTTGCGCACCTCGCCGGTGCTGGGTGGAGCGAACGGGTCGCTGCCGGTACTGCCGCCACCGATAGCCGTATAGACCAGCTTCACGTAGGGGTTCTTTTCGACGATGCCGCGGGCCCGCTCGGCGACGGAAAGGGTCTGCTCGAAATTGGCGCCCGGCGGCAGCGAAATGTAGACCTGGGTCTGCGACAGGTCATCCGGCGGCACGAAGCCGGAAGGCAGAAACGAGGCCAGCACGAACGAACCGGCGCAAAAACCCAGCGCGGCCAGGGTAGTGATCACGCGGTGGCGCAGGCACCACTGTGCCCACTGCATATAGCGGGCGAGCCAGCCCGGTTGGTCGTGCGTCTGCCGGGGCGGGCGCAGGATGTAAGCCGCCATCATCGGCGTGAGCAGGCGCGCCACCACCAGCGAAAAGAACACGGCGATGGCGGCGCTCCAACCGAACTGGACGAAGAACTTGCCGGCCACCCCGCCCATGAAGGCCGTCGGCAGGAATACCGCGATCAGGGTGAAGGAGGTGGCGATGACCGCCAGGCCGATTTCGTCGGCAGCCTCTAACGCGGCCTGGAAGGGCGTCTTGCCCATGCGCAGGTGGCGCATGATGTTCTCGATCTCGACGATCGCATCGTCCACCAGCACGCCCACCACCAGCGACAGGCTCAGCAGGGTGACGACGTTGAGCGAGAAATCCAGCGCGTACATCGCCGCGAAGGTGGGGATGATCGACAGCGGCAGCGCCGTGGCCGAGACGACCGTGGCACGCCAGTCGCGCAGGAACAGCCACACCACCAGCACCGCCAGTAACGCGCCTTCGAGCAGCAGGGCCATCGAGCCGGTGTAGTCCTCGATCACCGGGTCCACGAAGTTGAAGGCCTCGGTGATGGCGATGTCGGGATGCTCGGCCTTGAGCTTGTCCAGTGCGGCGCGCACGCCGTCGGCGACCGCCACCTCGCTGGCGCCGCGGCTGCGCACGATTTCAAAGCCGACCACCGGCTGGCCGTTGAGCAGCGCCGCCTGGCGACGTTCCGCCACGGTGTCGGTGATCTTCGCCATCTGATCGAGGCGGAGGTGCCGGCCGTCGGACAGCGCGATATCGAGCGCGGCCAGTTCCTCGGCGGTCTTCACTGTCGCCAGCGTGCGTACCGTCTGTTCGCTGCCGCTCAGGTCGGTGCGCCCGCCGGAGGCTTCCTGCTGCACCTGGCGTAGGCGCCGCGAGATGTCGGCCGCGCTGGCGCGCAGGGCCTGCAGGCGCACGGGGTCCAGTTCGACCCGGATTTCGCGGCTGACGCCGCCCACGCGCGTTACCGCCCCGACGCCGGTCACGCTCAGCAGCCGCTTCGCCACCGTGTTGTCGACGAACCAGGACAGTGCTTCGTCGTCCATGCGTCCGGAGGCAACGGTGTAGGTCAGGATGGGCGTTCCGGCTAGGTTAACCTTGGAGATCACCGGGTCGCGCAGGTCGCCGGGCAGGTCGGACCGGATGCGCGCCACTGCGTCGCGCACGTCGTCGACCGCCTCTTGCGTGGGCTTTTCGAGGCGGAATTCGGTGGTGACGATGGCCTGGCCGTCGCTGGCGCTGGTGTAGATGTGCTTGACGCCCTGCAGGGTGGCAATCGAGTTCTCAAGCTTGCGTGCCACCTCGGTTTCCATCTGCTGGGGCGCCGCGCCGGGCAGCGAGGCAGTGACTACCACGGTGGGCAGGTCCAAGTCCATGAACTGCTGGATGCGCATGGCCTTGAAGGCGAGCAGGCCGAGGACGGTGAGCAGGGCGAACAGCAGGATGGCCGGGATCGGGTTCCTGATCGACCAGGCGGAAACGTTCAGTGCAGCCACGAGCTAGGGATCGACCACGCGGACCGCGTCGCCGTCAGTGAGGAACCCGGCACCGACAGCGACCACCGCGACATCGCGTTCCAGGCCGGAAAGGATCTCGATTCGCTCTCCCTGGCGACGGCCGGGCACGACCTTGGTCTGTACCACTTTTCCGTCGCTACCGAGGCGGAACACGTAGGCGAAGCCGTCGCGTAGCACCACGGCCGACTGGGGTAGCGTCAGGGCGCGCGCGCGGCCCAGTTCGATGCGACCGCGCGCGAACGAACCGGCGCGCACGCCGGCCCCGGCGGCGCCGGGGCCGGTGGGTAGGTCAACATAGACCAGCGCCGTGCGCGTGGCGGGATCGACGGTCGGCGCCAGCATGCGCACGCGGCCCGCGACCTCCTGACCGGCCGGGGTGGTTACGAAAGCGGTCATGCCCGCCTCCAGCCCGGACAGTTCGTTGGCCGTCAGCTCGGCGCGCCATTCCAGGCGGCCGCCGCGGATCAGGCGGAACAACTCGGAGCCACCCTGGGTGAGCGAACCAACCGTGGCGGTGCGCGCGGAGATGATGCCGTCGTCCGGGGCGCGCACCTGGGTTTGGGCCAAGCGTACCGCCTCCGATTGGCTGCGGGCGCGTGCTGCCTCAAGACGGGCGGCAGCGGCCTGCTCGGCGGTCAGCGACTGCTGGGCCTGCTGCGGGCTGTAGAAGCCCGCTTCGCGCAGGCGGCGGGCCCGTTCGGCGTTGAAACGTGCCTCGCCGAGGTTGGCTTCCGCCTCGGCCACGGCGGCATTCGACTGGGCGAGGTCCGCCGCCACGTTTTCGTCGGCGATGCGCGCCAGCACCTGCCCCTTCTTCACCGCATCGCCGACATTCACCAGTACGGCGGTGAGACGGTAGTTGCTGATTTCGGCGCCGATGACCGCTTCCTCCCAGGCAACCACGTTACCGTTGGCGGAGAGAGCGCGCTGCCAGTCTTCGCTTTGCAGCGTGGTCAGGCTGACGGAGAGGGCGGGCCGGGGCGCGGTGGCAGGTGGGGACGTCGTCAATGGCTCGCCAAAACCAAACTTGGCAATCAGGGCGGTCACTACCAAGAGGGCGATCCAGAACCGCGGGCCGCGGCACCATGAGGGGAGGCGAAAATCCATTGGTGGAATTCTAGCGCTTCTTTGTGCGGTCTAACTTTCATGCAGAGGGACGGTCAGCACCCCTGATGATGAAAGAAACTGCGGGTGTTCTGGCGCTTGAGGGCTGAGGTCGCGAAAATCTTTGATGGCATCGACCGCGAAAGCTAACTCGACCCGCCGCCATTCACTCGTACCCCGGATTGCATGGCACGGACCGTAATTTGACTATGTCACAAGCCATGATTAACCGAACCGCAGCACGGACATCGCTG
>JACDZI010000019.1 GCA_013426785.1 Rhodocyclaceae bacterium
ATGCGTACCCTTAAAAAATAGCCGCGCAATTTTCAACACCCAAGTACTTAAACTCTTATGGGCTTGATTTTCTACCTATACCCCCTACCCTTACTTAGGAATCAGCATTCCATCCTTAACGTAGTAGCCAGCAAGTGCGTTACTAACCATCTTATCTTCCGTTGTGTGGTAATAAGTCTTCTCAATTTGTGTAATGCTTGTGCCACACATCTCAGCAACAATAGCTGGCGGAAGATTACTATTGACACGTTGCGTAATGAAATAGTGACGCAGACTGTACGGAACTAATCCACGCTTATCTGGATTAGGTATTTCCGCTTTAACTATCAAGTTATCAAAGTGGACGCCAATAGCTCTTGCTGTAACAGCAGTCGTTCCGTTAGTGCTAAACATAAGTTCATCTTGTACTAAGTTGACTAAGTCAGCCTCTAATATTTTTCCCGTGTGTCTTTGTCTTGTTAGTTCAATCAAGCCTTTCAAGTACACAGAATCTTTAACAACAAACTTACGTGTCTTTCTAACCTTACTCGTTTCGCCACGTACAGTGACTTTAATCAAGTCAAAATCATTGCTTCTTGCTTCTGAATGCTCCATATCCTCAATGTCACTCCACTTAAGCTGTAGCTGTTCGCCACGTCTTAAGCCTGTAATTAAAGAGAATCCTAAGTAATAGCCGCAGACAGCTTTGACTAAGTTATTTGGCTCTGTTAAGTTCTTTTCCGCATCCTTAATGTACTCAGCTAATGACTTAGTCCATCGTGCTACTTCGTCATCTGTAAATGTGCTTCGTCTGTTTTCTTCGGAACCTTTGTCAACAGCTTTTAACTTCTTAAAGTCAAATCCATCAATGTATGTTTCCTTATGCTTGTATAGCCAAGCCATCATTGCGTTGACTGAACTTTGTTCGTTTTCAACTGTTGTTTGACTTATGCGTATCGTTTTTTTCTTCTTAGTTTTTGTACGACTGGCGAAATAATCTTCACAATCTGTACGCTCAAGCTCCTTAAGCTTTACATCTTTACCAATAAACTTTAGCCAATGGTTAAGGTGTGTAGCGATTGTGTTGTACCTACCGCTAACGATAAATCCGTTAGTTACGTCTTTCTTTCTGTGCTCTAAGTACATCTCAACACCCATACGTGTTGTGATTGAAAAGTACGTTTTTCCTTGTAGCTGTCCCGCCATAAGCTCGTGATAGTGGAGCTTGGCTTTGTCTATGGCTGTGGCTCTATTACGTGTCTTTAAGCTAAATCGTGCGTACTTGTGCTCCTTAGCAAGCCACATACGCATTTGCCAATATTCGCCACGTTTGTAGACTAACGCTTCCTCAAATATTGGAACTTCGTCGTCATTAAATTCAGCTTTTTTGAGTGCCATTGGACTTTTGAGTAACTACGTTTTTGAGTAGCCGCAAAGCTGTGCGGCTTTACGTGTAACTGTAAAGTCTTTTCTCAATAAAATCAACAGACTTTTTGAGTTTGTGAAACTTTTGTGTAAGTAGAAAACCTATATAAATCAACTACTTACGTTAAAAAAGTCACTCCCACTCGATCGTTCCCGGGGGCTTTCCGGTCACGTCATAAACGACACGGCTGATACCGCGCACTTCATTGACGATGCGGTTGGAGACCCGCGCCAGCAACTCGTGCGGCAGTTCGGCCCACTTGGCGGTCATGAAGTCGGAGGTCTGCACTGCCCGCAGTGCGACGACATAGTCGTAGGTGCGACCGTCACCCATCACGCCGACACTCTTGACCGGCAGGAACACGGCGAAAGCCTGGCTGGTCTTGTCGTACCAGTCGGCAGCACGCAACTCGTCGATGAAGATCGCATCGGCGCGGCGCAGCAGCTCGGCGAATTCCTGCTTCACCTCACCGAGGATGCGCACGCCGAGGCCGGGGCCGGGGAAGGGATGGCGATAGACCATCTCGTGCGGCAGGCCCAGCGCGATGCCCAGTTCGCGCACCTCGTCCTTGAACAGTTCGCGTAGCGGCTCCAGCAGCTTGAGGTTCAGCGTCTCGGGCAGGCCACCGACGTTGTGGTGGCTCTTGATGGTGTGCGCCTTCTTGGTCTTGCTGCCGGCCGACTCGATCACGTCCGGGTAGATGGTGCCCTGGGCGAGCCAGCGTGCATTGGGGAGTTTTTGCGCCTCGGCCTGGAACACCTCGACGAACTCGCGGCCGATGATCTTGCGCTTCTGCTCGGGATCGGCGACACCCTGCAGGTGCCCCATGAACTGCGCGCTGGCATCGACGTGGATGACCTTGACGCCGAGGTTGCGGGCGAAGGTCTGCATCACCTGCTCGCCTTCGTTGAGGCGCAGCAGGCCGTTGTCGACGAACACGCAGGTCAGCTGGTCGCCGATCGCCTTGTGCAGCAATGCAGCAACCACGGACGAATCGACCCCGCCCGAGAGGCCGAGGATCACTTCCTCCGCGCCCACCTGTTCGTGCACTTTGCGGATCGCCTCCTCGACATAGCCGGGCATGTTCCAGTCGCCGCGGCAGCCGCAGATGTCGCGCACGAAACGGCCGATGATCTCGCGGCCCTTGAGCGTATGGGTCACTTCGGGATGGAACAGCACCGCATAGAAACCGCGGCTTTCGTCGGCCATCGCCGCGATCGGCGTCGCCTCGTTGCTGCCGATGATGCTGAAGCCCGGCGGTAGTGCGGTCACCTTGTCGCCGTGCGACATCCAGACTTCGAGCAGGCCATGCCCGTCGGCGTTGCTGCGATCTTGGATGCCATTGAAGAGTTTCGAGTGACCTTGCGCGCGCATCTCGGCGAAGCCGAATTCGCGCTTGGCCGCGCTTTCCACCTTGCCGCCCAGTTGCTCGGCCATGGTCTGCATGCCGTAGCAGATGCCGAGGACCGGCACACCGAGATCGAACACGACTTGCGGCGCACGCCATTCCTCGGCCTCATAAACCGAGTTCGGCCCGCCCGAGAGGATGATGCCAGCCGGCGCGAAGTCGCGAATAAATTTGGCCGACACGTCGAAGGGTTGCAGTTCGCAATACACCTGCTGCTCCCGCACGCGGCGGGCGATCAGCTGCGCGACCTGGGAACCGAAATCGAGGATGAGGATTTTCTGGTGGGACATGTCAATCGGCGTCTCAGTCAACGTGATAGTTGGGTGCTTCCTTGGTGATCTGCACATCATGCACATGCGATTCGCGGATGCCGGCGGCGGTAATCTCGACGAAGCCGGCCTTGGCATGCATCTCGGCGATGGTCGGGCACCCGAGGTAGCCCATGCTCGAACGCAGGCCACCCATCAACTGATGGATCACTGCGGTGACCGGCCCCTTGTAGGGCACGCGCCCCTCGATGCCTTCCGGGACCAGCTTCTCGACGTTGGATTCGTTTTCCTGGAAATAGCGGTCCGACGAGCCCTTCTGCATCGCGCCGAGGCTGCCCATGCCCCGATAGGCCTTGTAGGAGCGGCCCTGATAGAGCACGGTTTCGCCCGGCGCCTCTTCGGTGCCGGCAAACAGGCCGCCGAGCATGACCGAATGCGCACCCGCCGCGATGGCCTTGGAGATGTCGCCTGAAAAACGGATGCCGCCATCGGCGATCAGCGGCACGCCGCAGCTGACCAGCGCTTTGGCGACATTGTCGATCGCGGTGATCTGCGGTACGCCGACACCGGCGACGATGCGGGTAGTACAGATCGAGCCGGGACCAATTCCCACCTTGACGGCATCGGCACCGTGGTCGACCAGCGCCCGCGCGGCATCGGCGGTAGCGATGTTGCCGCCGATCAACTCGACCTGCGGATAGTACTTCTTGACCCATTCGACGCGCTTCAATACGCCCTGCGAATGGCCGTGCGCGGTATCGACGACGATGACATCGACCCCGGCTTCCACCAGGGCGGCGACGCGTTCTTCGGTACCCTCGCCCACCCCGACCGCCGCACCGGCACGCAGGCGACCATGCTCATCCTTGGCAGCGAACGGATAGTCGGAGGATTTCTGAATGTCCTTGACGGTCATCAGGCCGCGCAACACCCAGGCATCGTCGATCACCAGCACGCGCTCGAGGCGATGCTGGTGCATCAAAGCCTTGGCTTCCTCGACACTAGCGCCTTCCTTCACCGTCACCAACCGGTCGCGCGGCGTCATGATGTTGCCGATGGTTGCATCGAGGCGGGTCTCGAAACGCAGGTCGCGGTTCGTCACGATGCCGACCACCTTGCCATTCTCGACCACCGGCAGGCCGGAAATCTTGTGGGTGCGCGTCAGGGCCAGCACTTCGCGGACCGTCATGGTCGGCGGAATGGTGATCGGATCCTTCAGCACGCCGGACTCGTAGCGCTTGACCTTGGCCACTTCGGCCGCCTGCGCCTTGGGTTCGAGGTTCTTATGGATGATGCCGATGCCGCCTTCCTGGGCCAGGGCGATCGCCAGGCGCGCCTCGGTGACCGTATCCATCGCGGCCGACACCAGGGGCAGGTTCAACTGGATCTTGCGGGTCAGACAGGTGGCCAGGGAAACGTCGCGCGGGAGAATCGCCGAATGGGCGGGAACCAGGAGCACGTCGTCGAAGGTCAGGGCCTTCTGCAGGAGTCTCATGCTGTTATCCTTGTATCCAAATTCACATTTTACCACCGCCACACTTGAGGAAATGCCATGAGCGCGCATCGACAACTCACTTTGCTAATGTTGTGCCTGCTGCCGGCCTTTGCCGCTGCGCAGGTTTACTCATGGAAAGACGCCAACGGCAAGGTGCACTACGGCGACCGTCCCCCAGCCAGCAAACAGGCCGATTCGCGCAAACTGGCGCCACCGCCGCCGCCCACCGCAGACGAGGAAGCCGCGCGCAAGGCAAGCGCCGACCGCCAGCTGTCCGAGCGCGAGAAGCAACAGAAAGCTCAGGAAGAGGCCAAGAAGAATCAGGAAGATCCGGCACAGGCCAAACAACGGGCGGAAGGCTGCCAGCAGGCGAAGGCGAACCTGGCAGCCATCGAGTCCGGCCAGGTTCGCTTCAGCGTCGATGCCAAGGGAGAACGCGTCGGACTTGATGGTGCGGTACGAGATGCTGAGATCGCCAAGGCGCGCAAGAACGTCGACGACTGGTGCTCGCCGCCCAAGCCGGCGGCCAAGTAGCTACTCCTCGACGGCCCCGCTGCCCTTCTTCATCACCTTGCCCTCGGCGGCGCGCTGCTTGCGCACCTCCTTGGGGTCGGCGATCAGCGGCCGGTAGATTTCTACCCGATCGTGATCGCGTAGGATGGTGTCCAGTTTCGCCAGCTTGCTGTAGATGCCGAACTTGCCCTTGGCCAGATCGATTTCGGGGTACTTCGCCGGCAAGCCGGAGGCTTCGAGCGCCTGTTGCAAGGTCGAGCCGGCAGGTACCTTCAAGGGCAGGACAATTTGCCGTGCCGGCAGCGCATAAACAACTTCGACATTAATGGGATCAGCCATAGACATGGTGTGCTCGCTTCACGAAGGAATCGACGAAGGTATTGACGATCACGCTGAATACCGGTCCCAGCGCCTTTTCGAGGATGCGGCTGGAGAACTCGTAGTGCAACCGGAATTCGACCTTGCAGCCGGCATCGCCGAGTGCGGTGAAGCGCCAGCCGCCATCGAGGCGACGGAACGGCCCCTCGCGCAGGTTGATGTTCATCCAGTGCGGCGGGTCCTTGGGATTTTCGGTGGCGAAGTGCGCCTTGATGCCGCGGAAATTGATGTGGATGCGCGCGGCCGTGATCTCGGCCGTGCGGGAAATCAGCTCGGTGGCACCGCACCAGGGCAGGAATTGCGGATAGTCTTCGACCCGATCGACCAGATCGAACATCTGTTGCGGGGTACGCATGATGAGGACCGATTTTTCGACGATAGCCATGGCGGAGCGGTGCTTTAGAATGCGCGAATTCTAGCGCGAGCCGTACCCACCAATTCCCCACCCCGATCATGACTATCGCCGACAACAAGAAGGCCTTCCACGATTATTTCATCGAGGAACGCTTCGAGGCAGGCCTGGCGCTCGAAGGCTGGGAAGTCAAGTCGATCCGCGCCGGCCGCGTACAGCTCAAGGAAGCCTATGTCATCGTCAAGAACGGGGAAGTCTGGCTGCTGGGTTGCCACATCAGCCCGCTGACCACCGCGTCGACCCACGTTAAGCCCGACCCGGTGCGCACCCGCAAGCTGCTGTTGCACGGGCGCGAAATCGCCCGGCTGATCGGCAAGGTGGAACGCGCCGGCTTCGCGCTGGTGCCCATCAACATGCACTTCAGCAAGGGCCGCGTGAAACTGGAGATCGGGCTCGCCAAGGGCAAGAAACAATACGACAAGCGCGAAAGCGAAAAGCAGCGCGATTGGGATCGGGAGAAAGCACGCCTGATGCGCAGCAAGGTTTGAGGAGTTGAGTCCGGCCACCATCCTCTGGCTGATCGCCGGCTGCCTGATGTTGCAGCCGCTCTCCACCGACCTTTACCTCGCTTCGCTGCCCCACCTCGCCACCGACTTCGGCGTCACGCCGGCCGCAGTGCAGCAGACGCTGTCGCTGTTCGTGATCGGCTTCGGTGTCGCCCAGTTGATCAGCGGGCCGCTGTCGGATCGTTTCGGTCGCCGACCGGTGGTGCTGTGGGGGTTGGGCATCTACATCGCCGCCAGTCTGGCCTGTGCGCTGGCGCCCAACCTGGACCTACTGATCGCCGCGCGCTTCGTCCAAGCGGTCGGCTGCTGCACGGCCGCAGTGGTCGCCCGTGCGCTGATCCGCGATGTCTATGCGCCGGCCGAGGGCGCGAAGATGCTGGCCAAGGCGAGTTCGCTGTTGTCGCTCGCCCCCATCTTCGGCCCGGTGCTGGGCGGTTATCTGCAAGTCTGGTTCGGTTGGCGGGCTGCCTTCTTCTTCCACACTTTTTTCTGCGGCGTTCTGCTGCTCTCCGCCGGTCGTTTTCTGGTGGAAACCAACCTGCAGCCAAATCTTGCTGCCATGCGCCCGCGCGGATTGATCGGGGTCTATCGCCGTATCGCCAGCGCCGACTTTTTCTGGGCCTTCGCCCTGCCCGGCGCATTGTCCTATGCCGCCATCTTCAGCTTCATCTCCGGCTCCTCCTTCCTGCTGATTGATGTACTGGGCGTGCCAACCGACCTCTACGGTTACTGCTTCGGCTTCGGCGTTTCGGGTTACCTGCTCGGCACGCTGGTCTGTCGCCGCCTGCTGACGCGCCTCGGCCTGGCCCGTTCGGTGATGGTCGGAGCATCGCTCTCCCTCTTTTCCGGCCTGCTGTTCCTTGTGCTAGTATCGGCCGGCATTGCCCACTGGACGGTCGTCGTCGGCTGCCTGTTCCTGACCATGGGCGCCCACGGCATCAATTTCCCCTGCGCGCAGTCGGGGGCCATCGCACCCTTCCCGCGTGAAGCCGGCGCCGCGGCCGGGCTGCTCGGTTTCTTCACCATGGTGGTGGCACTCGTCACCGGCACCTGGGTCGGCATGAGCCACAACGGCACGCTGCTGCCGCTTGCCGCCACCTCGGCCATGATCGGCCTGTTGCTGTTCGGCAGCGCTCTGGTCTTCCGCCGCCTGCGCGCTGCGGTCGCCTGATCCGGCGCCAACCGTCTACTTCAGGCGCTGGCGCCGCATCTCGAAGAGGCACACTGCCGCTGCCGCACCGACATTGAGCGATTCGCTGCCCGGCGCCAGGGGTATGGTCGTGCGGCGCGACGCCAACGTCAGGAGTTCCGGCGCAATGCCGGCCCCTTCGTTGCCGAACAGCCAGGCGGTGGGCTGGCTGAAATCCTTCTGGTAGAGCGACGCGCCGTTGTGCGCCACCGCTGCGACCGACACGCCGCCATAGCCGCGCAGGAAAGCCACCAGGTCGGCCTGCTCGCGGATACGCAGGGCGAAATGCGCACCCTGCGCGGCGCGCAGCACGCGCGGCGTCCATGCACCCGCACAACCCAGTCCCAGCAGGACATCGCTCACACCGACGGCAGCAGCGGTGCGCAGCAGCGTGCCGACATTGCCGGGGTCCTGGATGGCGTCGAGCAGCAGGCAATCGCTGGCGACCGGAAAAGTCGGCTCCGGCAGCACGGCGATGCGGGCGAGGATGCCCAACGGCGTGGCCAACCCGCTCAAGCTACCGAACAAGGCATCCGGCAAGCGCCAGGTCTCCACCGGCGTGAGTCGCGCCAGCAGCGCTTGCACTTCGGGATGGACGAGAGCACCTTCGCTGACGGCAATCAGGTCGGGCAGCACACCGTGGTCGAGCGCTGCGGCCAGCAGGTGCGGGCCTTCGAGCACGGCACGATTTTCCGCGCGTTGGCGGCGCGCATCGCCGAGCAGCGCTTTGAGCGCCTTGAACTGCGGGTTGTCGCGGGAAGTGATGATCTTCACGCGAACAGATCCAGTTGCTCGCGCACCGGCGCGAAGCTGCGGCGATGTGCTGGACAAGGGCCGAGCGTACGCAAAGCCGCCAAATGGGCCGCCGTGCCGTAGCCTTTGTGGCGCACGAAGTCGTAGCCGGGATACAACACATCGAGTGCCGGCATGCCGGCGTCGCGGGTGGTCTTGGCGAGGATTGAGGCGGCGGAAATTTCGGCGACCGTCGCATCGCCGCCGACGATGGCGCGCGCCGGAATATCCAGCGCGGGACAACGATTGCCATCGATGAGGATTTCCTGCGGACGAAGCGACAAGCCGGCCACGGCGCGCTGCATGGCGAGCAGGGTCGCCTGAAAAATATTGATCTCGTCGATCTCTTCCACCGACGCTGCGGCGATCGACCAGGCGATGGCCTTGAGACAAATTTCCGCTGCCAGCTGTTCGCGTCGGGCGGCACTGAGCTTCTTGGAGTCGGCCAGTCCGACGATCGGCTGCGCCGGGTCGAGGATCACCGCCGCCGCGACCACCGGGCCCGCGAGCGGCCCCCTGCCCGCTTCATCGACACCGCAAATCATTTCACCAGTGACAGCACGGCGCTGGCGGCCTTCTCGGCAGTGTTCTGGCGCAACTGCCGGTGGGTGTCGGTGAACAGGTTGCCGAGGCGCATCCTGACCTCGCCATCGACCACCAGATTGCCGAGTGCCTGGGCCAGGTTTTCCGGCGTGGCGTCATCCTGAAGGAACTCGGGCACGGCAAAGCATCCGGCCAGGATGTTCGGCAGGCCAACCCAGGGCTGGTAACGCATGCGCTTCATCAGGCGCCATGACCACGGCGACATGCGGTAGGTGATCACCATCGGTGCCTTCAGCAGTGCCGCTTCGAGGGTGGCAGTGCCGCTGGCAACCAAGGCCCCGTCGCAGGCGGCCAGGGCGTCCTGGGCATGACCGAACAGCAGCTTGACGAAACCGTCCGACTGGGTCAGCGGGTCGATTACCGCGCCGACCGGAATCTTGGTGGGTTCCGGGCACAGCCAGTCCTGCGCCCCTTGGGCCCACATCTCGGTCTCGAACCGGTTGCGCGTCTCGCGCGACACCAGCGGCACGAGGAAAAATGCGTTGGGAAATCGTTCGCGCAGCAATCCAGCCGTCCGGATGAACAGCGCCGCGTGGAAAGCCACCTCGGATTGCCGGCTGCCCGGCAGCAGTGCGAAGATCGGGCCGGCGTTATCCGGCAATTCCAGCAGCTCGCGCGCCGCCGGGCGGTTGGTCTCGACCGGCAGCACATCGGCGAGCGGATGGCCGACGTAGTCGACAGGCATGCCGACCTTTTCGTAGAGCGGCGGCTCGAAGGGGAACAGGGCCAACAAACGGTCTGCGGCCTCGGCGATGCGGCGGACGCGGCCACCGCGCCAGGCCCAGACCGATGGACTGACGTAATGCACGGTACGAATGCCAGCGCGCTTGAGCCGCGCTTCCAGCCAGAGATTGAAATCCGGCGCATCGACGCCGATGAACACATCGGGTTTTTCTTTGAGCAGACGCTTGAGCAGGGCGCGACGCACGCCGGCAATCTCGCGGTAATGCTTGAGGACTTCGGCGTAGCCACGTACTGCCAGGGTCTCCGATGGCCACCAGGCCTCGAAACCGGCACGCTGCATCTTCGGCCCGCCGATGCCGAAAAACTCGGCGCCGGCAGCACGGCGCTTGAGCGCTTCGATCAGATGGGCGGCAAGCAGGTCACCGGAGGCTTCGCCGGCAACAAGGGCAATGCGCGTCATCAGCGGAGGATGCCGCGTCCCGCCGTTGCGAGGAAATCCGAGAGCGCGGCCAGCGGCGCCAGTTCGCCCTGCGCCTCCGCAGCAATGGCGGTGGTGGCTTCTTCGAGTTTGAGTCCGTTGCGATAGAGCGTCTTGTAGGCGCGGCGCAAGCCGACGATAGCCTCCGGCGAAAAACCACGCCGTTTGAGGCCTTCGCTATTGATGCCATGCGGGGCGGAAGGATTGCCCGAGGCGGTCACATAGGGCGGTAGATCCTGCAACAGGATCGTACCCATGCCGGTCATCGAGTGGGCGCCGATGCGCACGAACTGGTGGACGACGGTGAAGCCACCGAGGATGGCCCAGTCGCCGACATGCACGTGGCCGGCCAGTTGGGCGTTGTTGGCGAAGATGGTCTGGTTGCCGATCTGGCAGTCGTGTGCAACATGTACGTAGGCCATGATCCAGTTGTCGTCGCCGATGCGCGTCGCGCCGGCATCCTGCACCGTGCCGCGATTGAAGGTGCAGAACTCGCGGATGGTGTTGCGGTCGCCGATTTCCAGGGTGGTCGGCTCGCCGCCGTATTTCTTGTCCTGCGGTGCGGCACCCAACGAGGCAAACTGGAAGATGCGATTGTCGCGGCCGATCCTGGTCGGCCCCTCGATGACCACGTGCGGACCGACTCGGGTACCGTCGCCAATCTCGACACCGGCACCGATGACTGAGTAGGCGCCGATGCTAACACTGGCGCCTAGGTAGGCGGCCGCATCGACCAGTGCGGTCGGATGGATGCTCACCGTCATCTCAGCCTTCCAGCTTGCGCACGGTACAGATCAGTTCGGCCTCGCAAGCGACCTGACCATCGACCTTGGCCTGGGCGGCGAACTTCCACATGCCGCGCTTGTTGAGGGTGATCGACACTTCCATCATCAACTGGTCGCCGGGGCCGACCGGCCGCTTGAAGCGCGCGCCGTCGATGCCGACGAAGTAATAGACCGACTTGTCATCGGGCTGGCTGCCCATGGTCTTGAACGACAGGATCGCCGCAGTCTGCGCCATGGCTTCAATGACCAGCACACCGGGCATCACGGGATGATGGGGATAGTGGCCGGGAAAGAAGGGTTCATTCATGCTGACATTCTTCAGCGCCGTAATGCGCTCGCCCGGCACGACCTCCAGCACCCGATCCACCAGCAGGAAGGGATAACGGTGCGGCAGGTATTCGAGGATTTCGTGGATATCCATCTGGCTCACGGCGATTTCTCCAATTCGGCAAGACGCTTTTCGAGGGCGCGTATTCTATCGGCCATCGCATCCAGATGGCGCAGGCGCGCGAAGTTCTTCTGCCAGTCGGCATGGGCCATGAATGGAATGGTGCCGGTATAGCTGCCCGGCGTCGTGATCGATTTGGCGACGAGGGTACCGGCGGAGACATGCACGTTCTCGGCCAGCGTCAGGTGACCCAGGATGATTGCACCTCCGCCAATCGTGCAACCAACGCCGATTTTTGCGCTACCGGCGATACCGACACAGCCAGCCAATGCAGCATGGGCACCGATGTGAACGTTATGGCCAACCTGGATCTGATTGTCGAGTTTGGCCCCATTGTCAATAATCGTGTCATCAAGGGCGCCACGATCGATCGTCGTGTTGGCCCCGATCTCGACATCGTCGCCGATGATGACCCGGCCGGTCTGGGCGATCTTTACCCAGTCTCCTGCTGCACCGCGCGCATAGCCGAAACCATCGGCACCGATCACCGCGCCGGCGTGAATGATCACTCGCCGGCCGATGCGGCAGCCTGGATAAATCTTGACACCGGGATAGAGGATGCTGTCCTCGCCGATCTCGACGTCTCCGCCCAGCCAGCACTGCGCTCCAATGCTGACGGAAGCCGGCACGGTCGACTCGACGACGGCGGAGTCATGAATCCCGGGCGGCTGTGCCGGCAGTTCGCCGAGCCACTGCGACACTCGCGCGAAGTAGAGATAGGGCTGCGGGGTAATGATCGCTGCCACAGGACATTGGGTGGCCATTTCACTGGCAAGAATCACGGCACCTGCTCGGGTATGCGCCAGCAGCCCGCGGTATTTCAGGTTGGCGAGGAAGCTCAGGTGCTCGGGGCCGGCCTTTTCGAGGGTCGCCAAGCCGGACACGGTTTGCTTGCCGTCCCCCCGCAACTCGCCACCGAATCGGGTGACGATCTCCTCGAGCCGCCGGCTCACGTCGATCGCGACTTATTTGGCAACCGCCGCATCGCCCAGCGCCTTGATCACCTTGTCAGTCAGGTCAATGCGCGGACTGAAATAAACCGCCTCCTGGACAATCAGGTCGTACTTTTCGGTCTCGGCGATTTGCCGGATGATCTTGTTGGCGCGTTCGAAGATCCCGGCCATTTCCTCGTTCTGCCGCAGGTTCAGGTCTTCACGGAACTCGCGCTGCTTGCGCTGAAAATCCCGATTGAGTTCATTGAATTCGCGCTCTTTGGCACGGCGATCACTTTCGGCCATGGTGACGCCGTTCTTCTCGATGGACTCCTGTAGTCCCTGCAAACGCTTCGAGATCTGCTGGAGTTCCTGGTCACGGCGCTCAAACTCCTTCTCAAGTTTCTGCTTGGCTTTCTTCGCTTGAGGAGACTCCTGAACTACGCGCTGGCCATTGACGAACCCAATCTTGAATTCGGCCAATGCTGGCGTGGCCACCAGGGCCAGCAGCATCGGCAACACGATGCGAAGTGCGGGTTTCATTGCTTCTCCTGTCTCAGAACACCGAACCCATCTGGAATTGCAGGACCTGCGTTTCATCGCCGTCCTTCTTGCCTAGCGGCGCCGCTAAACTGAACTTGAGCGGACCCATTGGCGATATCCAGGCTAGAGACAAGCCGGTACTGTAACGCATGCCTTCATCGCCAATGAAAGCGGCAGTCTGACCACCCCAGATCTTGCCTGCATCGACAAAAGCCCCCAAACGCAAGGATTTATCCATTCCGCTGCCTGGCATCGGGAAAAGAAACTCGGCATTCGCCACGAACCTGCGGCTACCACCAAGACGATCCTCGGTGGTCGGATCCTGCGGGCCAAGAGAGCCTGGCTTATAGCCACGGACGGACCCGACTCCACCGGCGTAGTAATAGCGCCAGAATGGCAAGGGATCGCCGCCGATACCGTCCGCAAAACCGAGTTCCCCATTGACCATCAACGTGGTTTCACGCGTCATGGGGAAGTATTGCTGGTACTGCAGGTTGGTTCGATAGAAACCCAGCTTGTCGGCCCCAAAAGCCACCTCACCTCCAGCTTTCGCCACATAGCCCTTCATCGGGTAGATACGGCTGTCCAAGGTGTCCTTGGCCCAGCCCAGACTGGCGATCAAGCCTGCATAGCTATCACCATTCTTGGTAATGAAGTCATTGTAACGCTGCGGTGTGATGGCTGTCGTCTTGATCTGGGTATCGTCGAAAGTCAAGCCGAAATTGATCTGGTTGTCTTCGCCGATGGGGTAACCGTAGCGCACCCCGCCACCATAAGACTTGGTGGCATAACTGGCCAGCGTCGCCGTCTTCGAAGTATCCGTATCCTTGTAATAAACATCGAAACCGCGACTAATGCCGTCGATGGTGTAGTAAGGATCGGTGTAGGAGAACGAATACAGCTTGTTGATCTTGCTGGTGTTGAAGCCCACCCCGATGTGTTTGCCGCTACCGAACAGGTTCTGCTGGTTGACCGAGCCGGAGAACACAATACCTTCCGAACTCGACAAGCCGGCGCCGAGCATCATGTTGCCGGTCGGCTTTTCCTTGACATTGACATTCAGGTCAACCTGGTCGGTGGTACCCGGCACGGCGGGTGTTTCGACCGTTACTTCATCGAAGTAACCTAACTTATCCACCCGCGAACGGGACTTGTTGATTTTCTCGCCGTCGTACCAGGCGCCTTCCATCTGGCGCATTTCCCGGCGGACCACTTCGTCGCGCGAACGCGTGTTGCCCTGGACTTGGACACGCCGCACATAAACACGCCGGCCTGGATCGACGAACAGAGTAAACGCCACATGCTTCTTTTCCTTGTCGATTTCGGGCGCGGCATTGACGTTAGCAAACGCATAGCCATCGTTGGAAAGACGGTCACTGATGGCTTTGGTTGTCGCTGTCACTTGCTCGCGGGAAAACAGGCTGCCCGGCTTGATCGTGACCAGCTTGATCAGTTCGCTCTCCGGCAACAGCAGTTCGCCAGCGAGTTTAACGCCTGAGACAGAATACTGGTCGCCCTCGTTCACATTCACCGTAATGTAGATGTCTTGCTTATCGGTCGAGATGGAAACCTGCGTGGATTCGATGTTGAACTCGATGAAACCACGATCAAGATAGTAGGAACGGATCGTTTCCAGATCGCCCGACAGCTTCTGCTTGGAATACTGGTCGTTCTTCGTATACCACGTCAGCCAGCCCGACGTGGTCAGCTTGAACTGTTCGAGCAAATCCTTTTCCTTGAAGGCATTGGCACCGACAATGTTGATCTGCCTGATCTTGGCGATTTCTCCTTCATCCACCGCGAAAGTGATGCCAACGCGATTACGTTCCAGAGGCGTCACCGTAGTAGTGATCTGCGCTGCATAGTGGCCCTGGGAAAGATACTGGCGCTTGAGTTCCTGCTCGGCCCGTTCGACCATGGAACGGTCGAAAATGCGTGATTCAGCCAGGCCAACCTCGCGCAGACCCTTGCGCAGTTGCTCCTTGTCGAAGGCCTTGGTACCGACAAATTCAAGCGAGGCGATGGCCGGACGTTCCTCGACCAAAACGACCAGCACACCACCTTCGACCTCAAGACGCACGTCCTTGAAGAAGCCAGTGCCGAACAGAGCCTTGATGGCCTGCGCAGCCTTGTCTTCGGTCAGCGTATCCCCTACCTTGACCGGCAGGTAACTGAAAACGGTGCCCGCTTCAGTACGCTGGATGCCCTCAATGCGAATATCGCTGACCACGAAAGGAGAAAACGCGGCTGCGGACCTGATCAGCAGGGCGAAAAGAATACCAGAAAGTAGTAAACGGTTCATGCTTCAGCCAAAGACTAAGCGATTGATATCGTTGTAGAACGCCAAGGACATCAGCAATGCCAGCATAACCACGCCAACCTGCTGGCCGATTTCCATCACACGTTCCGGGAGAGGGCTACCCTTCAGAATTTCCACCAGATAATACAATAAATGTCCCCCATCCAGCACCGGGATGGGTAGCAAATTCAGCACTCCCAGGCTGATGCTGATCAACGCCAGAAAGCGCAGGTAGTGATCGCCGCCCAGTCGGGCCGACTGCCCGGCGTAATCGGCGATAGTCACTGGTCCTGAGATGCTCCTGACCGACAGTTCGCCGGTCAGCATGCGTCCGATCATGCGCAGGCTCAAGATCGAGGTTTCCCAAGTCTGTGTCAGCGACTTCTGCAATGCGGTGAAAGGGTCGTAGCGGATGGTCACGTAAGCCTTGCCGCGCAATTGCGGATCGTCGCGCACAGCAATACCGATGCGCGCAACCTGCTTGCCGGACTGGTCCATTACCCTGTCCGGAGTAACTTCGACTTGCAGTAACTGCGATTTACGCTCGAACTCGATGGATAGCACTCGCTCCTCCGCTTCCCGGATGTATCGGGCCACCTCGTGCCAGTTGGGAGTAAGCGCACCATCAATGGCAAGAATCCGGTCTCCTGCCGACAACCCTGCTGTGGCAGCGGGCGATCCAGGGGTTATGTCACCAATCACCGGTGGAAGGGCCGGACGCATCAGACGCAGTCCGAGTGCCGGCAACAGGTCTTTGTCGAGATTGCGGGTGTCGATACCGGTCGTCTCGAGACGATGGACGGCGATATTGCCTTTTTCGTCGATGGTTTCGAGAATCGCGACCTCATGGTCGAGGATGCGACGCAACAGTTCCCAGCGCATTTCCATCCAGGTTGCCACCGGGGTTCCGGAGACCGACCGCACCGTCTCGCCAGAGCCGACTTTTGCCTCAGCAGCCAGCGTACCGACCGGCGGGGCAGCCAGGATCGGTCGCAATTCCTCAACCCCACTCACGAACAGCAACCAGTAAAGCATCACCGCCAACAGCAAGTTGGCCACGGGGCCAGCCAGGACGATCAGGCTGCGCCGCGCGACGCTTTGTCGGTTGAATGCCCGCGACAAGTCTTCGGGGGCTACCTCCCCTTCACGTTCGTCGAGCATCTTGACATAGCCACCGAGCGGGAAGGCCGACAAAGCCCATTCCGTGCCATTCGGGCCGAAACGCTTCAGCAGCAAGGGCTTGCCGAAGCCGACCGAAAACCGCAGGATCTTGACGTCGCAGAGGCGCGCCACGGCATAGTGACCGAGTTCATGGACAACGATCAATATTCCGAGAGCCACCACGAAAGCACCGACTACCCAGAGGAAGCCGTCCATCGAAAATCCTGTCATGCCAGCCAGCGGTTCACCAGGTCGGAAGCCACGGTGCGCGCCTCGACATCCGCAGCAAGAATGGCGGGAAGATCAGGCGTCTCGGCAAATACAACCCTGTCCAGCGTCGCCGTGATGATCCGGGCAATGTCGAGGAAGGGCAGCTTGCCGTCCAGGAAAGCGGCCACCGCGATCTCGTTGGCGGCATTCAGCACGGCGGGGGCGTTGCCACCCGCGCGCAAGACGCGGAACGCCAGTCCCAGGCAGGGGAAACGCTCGAAATCGGGCCGTTCGAAATCCAAATGGGCAATCGTGGGCAGATCAAGCGGCGCTACCCCGGAGACCACACGATCGGGCCAGGCCAGCGCATGAGCGATTGGCGTGCGCATGTCGGGATTGCCCAGTTCGGCGACAACCGAGCCATCGACGTACTGCACCAGGGAGTGGATCACGCTCTGTGGATGGATCACCACCTGAATCTGTTCGGGGGTCAGATTGAACAGCCAGCGCGCCTCAATGACTTCCAGACCCTTGTTCATCATGGTCGCGGAGTCGACCGAGATCTTGCGGCCCATTGACCAGTTGGGATGGGCGCAGGCTTCGTCGGGGGTCACTGTCTTCAAGCGTTCCAGCGGCGTGGTGCGGAACGGGCCGCCCGAAGCCGTCAGCAAGATATGACTGACGCCGGAGTTTGCCGCGTCACCGGCATAGTCAGCCGGCAATGACTGGAACACCGCGTTATGTTCGCTGTCGATCGGCAGCAGCACCGCACCATGCGCCCTGACTTCCGCCATGAACAACGCACCGGCCATCACCAGCGCCTCCTTGTTGGCCAGCAGCACACGTTTGCCAGCCCGTACTGCGGCCATCGTCGGCGGCAGGCCGGCCGCACCGACGATGGCCGCCATCACCGCATCCACTTCCGGCAGTGCTGCGACGAATTCCAGCGCCTGCGGACCGGCAAGCACTTCGGTGGCCAGCCCGGCAGCGCGCAGGCGTGCCGTCAGCGGCTCGGCATCGCGCTCGTGGCCGACCACGGCATGGCGAGGCCGGTGCTGCACACACTGTTCGAACATGACATCGACCCGGTTGTTGCCGGTCAGTGCCAGCACTTCATAGCGGTCGGGATGGCGGGCCACCACATCAAGCGTACTCAAGCCGATCGAACCGGTGGCACCAAGGATTGTCAGTTTCTGTCGGGTCATGTTCCAGTCCAGTATAGCGTCAAGGCCACCAGCGGCAGAACCGAAAGCTGGCTATCGACGCGATCAAGAATGCCGCCGTGTCCGGGCAACAACTGGCTGCTGTCCTTCATGTTGGCCTGACGCTTCAGCATCGATTCGAACAAGTCGCCGATGATACTGAAGGCGGTCAGCAGCACAAGAAAACCCACCAGCCAATATCCACTCCCGGCAATCACCTGCGGGTAGGCGACGTTGACCAGCAGTCCATAAAGCACGACACCCAGCAAACCTCCTACCGCCCCTTCCCAGGTTTTCCCCGGGCTGATACTGGGCGCCAGCTTGTGCTTGCCGAAGGCCCGCCCGGTGAAATAAGCAGCACTGTCCGCGATCCAGACTGCCGACATCACCAGCAGGAGCAGCAAGGGTGAACGCTGGATCAGATCAACGATTGCAGCCCAGGTCGGTACCAGCAACAGCCAGCCCACCGGATAGCCCAATACCCCCGGTCGCCAGCCGGATTTAAGGAGAAACGGTACGATCAACCAGAAGGTGACGGCCAGCACCCATAGTGTCGGGGTCGTGATGCTGCCACTGGCAAAGGCGAAGAATGCGCAAGACGCTATAACTAAAGTGGCAAACGCGATTCTCACAACCGGCCCACCTGCCAGCAAACCCGCCCATTCCCACGCAGCCAGTCCGGTTGCAACGGCGAACAGAATGGCTCCCACACTCGGCGGCAAAAGAAAAACGACCATCAGGAATCCCGCAATCAGGGACAGCGCGGTCAGCAGCCGCGCTTTAAGCATCGGGGAATTCGGCCGGTAAAGTCGGCGCTGTCAGGACGGCCGCCAGGGGATTGGTCTTGTTATCGGGAGCAGCGAGCAGTTGCTCGCTGGTACGGCCGAACCGCCGTTCGCGCTTACGGAAGCTCGCGATGGCGGTATCCAGAGTGGCCTCGTCGAAATCAGGCCAACATTGCTCGGTGAAGAATAGCTCGCAATAAGCCAGTTGCCAGAGCAGGAAATTGCTGATGCGTTGCTCGCCACCGGTGCGGATGAACAGATCCGGTTCCGGTGCGTAATTCATCGCAAGGAAAGGCTCCAGATCCACTTCGGTATAGTTGCCTGCCTTTTCAGGATAAGCTTGTACCAGCCCATTGAAGGCTTGCATCAGATCCCAACGCCCGCCGTAGTTCGCAGCAACTGTCAGATGCAGTTTTTCATTGCCGGCGGTAAGGCTCTCACCGCGACGGATCAGGTCAATCAGGCGGGGTTCGAATGCCGAGAGATCGCCGATGATCCGCAAGCGCACGCCGTTCTGGTGCATGCGGCCAACCTCGCGCTCCAGTGCCGCCACGAAGAGGTTCATCAAATACTTGACCTCCTCGGCCGGTCGCCGCCAGTTTTCCGAGCTGAAAGCAAACAGCGTCAAATGCCCGATGCCACGGTCGGTACAGCCCTTGACCAGCCGCCGTACCGTCTCGACTCCCTGTTGATGGCCAGCCACGCGGGGGAGAAAACGCTTTTTTGCCCAGCGACCGTTGCCATCCATGATCACCGCCAGATGACGCGGTACCGGGCTGTGGGCTGGGATGGTGCGGGTCGAGCTGGAAAACATGAGGAGAGATCGTCGACCGACAGCCTAGACGGCCATCAAATCCTTTTCCTTTTCGGCCAGCAACTTGTCGACTTCGGCCACATGCTTGTCAGTGAGCTTTTGTACATCATCCTGGGCGCGGCGCTCCTCGTCCTCGGGAATCTCGTGCTTCTTCAGGGCATCCTTGAGGTGGGCAATCGCATCACGGCGCAGGTTGCGGATGGCCACCTTGGCGTTTTCCCCTTCATGCCGAACCACCTTGATGAGGTCGCGGCGCCGTTGTTCAGTCAGCATCGGCATCGGCACCCGCAGGAGATCACCCTGGGTCGCTGGATTGAGGCCAAGATCGGAGTCGCGGATCGCTTTCTCAACCTTGACGATCATGGGCTTTTCCCAAGGCTGCACACCGATGGTGCGCGCATCGACGAGGGTGATGTTGGCCACTTGGTTGATCGGCATCGGCGTACCGTAGTAATCGACCATGACATGATCCAGCAGACCGGTATGCGCACGCCCGGTACGCACCTTGGCCAGATCGTGCCTGAGCGCTTCCACGCTCTTCTGCATCTTGTATTCAGTGGTTTTCTTCAGTTCGGCAGTAATCATGCAAAACTCCTGGCAATACATCTCAGCAATAGGCTTCAGCAATGGACCAAGGTCCCCTCGTCCTCGCCAAGCACCACGCGCTTCAATGCACCGGGTTTGAAGATAGAGAAGACGTTGATCGGCAACTTCTGGTCACGACAAAGAGCAAACGCCGTCGCATCCATCACGGCCAGATTCCGCCCAATCGCCTCATCAAAGCTGATCCGGGTAAAACGCGTCGCGGTCGGATCCTGCTTCGGATCAGCCGTATAGACACCGTCGACCTTGGTGGCCTTGAGAACGATATCGGCCCCGATCTCTGAGCCGCGCAAGGCAGCGGCCGTATCCGTCGTAAAGAACGGGTTGCCAGTACCGCCGCCAAAGATGACGACCCGCCCCTCCTCAAGATAACGGATCGCCTTGCCGCGAATATAAGGCTCGACTACCTGCTCGATGACGAACGCTGATTGCACCCGCGCATTCAACCCTGCCTGCCGCATGGCATCCGCCAGCGCCATGGCGTTCATGACAGTGGCCAGCATCCCCATGTAATCAGCCGTGGCCCGATCCATGCCGGAGGAAGCCCCCGCCATGCCGCGGAAGATGTTGCCACCACCGATCACCACACCGACCTCGACCCCCAGATCCGCCACCGCCTTGATCTCATTGACGATGCGCCACAGGGTTTCCCGATTGATGCCATAAGCATCATCCCCCATCAAGGCTTCGCCTGACAGCTTGAGCAGGATGCGCTTATGATGGGGAACGGTGGTCATGTCCGGCCTTACTTCCTGGCCGCCGCCGCGGCCGCCTGTTCAGCCACTTCGGCAGCGAAGTCGTTCACCTTTTTCTCGATGCCTTCGCCAACGATGTAGAGCGTGAAGCTGTGCACCTGCGCACCCTTGGCCTTGAGCAACTGCTCGATCGTCTGCTTGCCGTCCTCGGCCTTCACGAAGACCTGGCCGAGCAGGGTCACGTCCTTCAGGTATTTCTGGACGGTACCTTCGGCGATCTTCTCCAGCATCGCCTCGGGTTTGCCCGCCTCGCGCGCCTTCTCGATCGCGATGCGACGCTCGGTATCGAGCAGGTCGGCCGGCACGCCGCTGGCATTCAGCGACTTGGGCTTGGAAGCGGCAATGTGCATCGCCAGATCTTTGCCAAGCTGCTCATCGCCACCCGAAGCATCGACCAGCACGCCGATCTTCGAGCCACCATGAACGTAGGAAGACAACTTGCCCTGTGCTTCGATGCGAGCGAAGCGACGCAGTGTCATGTTCTCGCCGATCTTGCCGACTAGCGCGGTGCGCGTCGACTCGACCGTACCCGCCCCCATCGGCAGGGCCGACAGCGCAGCCACGTCGACCGGATTGCAGTTGGCCACCAACTCGGCGCAGCCTTTGGCCAGCGCGATGAACTCGTCGTTCTTGGCGACAAAGTCAGTCTCGGAATTCACCTCGACCACGGCACCCAACTTGCCATCGGCAGCCACAAACATGCCGACCACGCCCTCGGCAGCAATGCGCGTTGCCGCCTTGGTCGCCTTGTTGCCCAGCTTGACGCGCAGGATTTCCTCGGCCTTGGCCAGGTCGCCGCCGGCTTCGGTCAGCGCCTTCTTGCATTCCATCATCGGCGCGTCGGTCTTCTCGCGCAGTTCCTTGACCATGCTAGCAGTAATTTCAGCCATCGCGATTACTCCCCTGCGCCTTCCTCGACCTCGACAAACTCGTCGTCGCCCGCCATCTGCTGAACCACTTCATTCACCGCAGCGTTCTTGCCCTCGAGGATCGCGTCGGCAATACCGCGTGCGTAGAGGCGAATGGCGCGCGAAGAATCGTCGTTACCCGGAATGACATAGTCGATACCGATCGGCGAGTGGTTGGTATCGACCACCCCGATCACCGGAATGCCCAGCTTGTTGGCTTCGGTAACGGCAATCTTGTGATAGCCAACGTCAATGACGAAAATCGCATCCGGCAGTGCAGACATCTCCTTGATGCCACCGAGGCTTTTCTGCAGTTTAGTCAGCTCGCGCTGCATCATCAGAGCCTCTTTCTTGTTCATTTTCTCGAAAGCGCCATCTTCGGCCATCTGTTCCATGTCCTTGAGGCGCTTGATCGACTGCTTGACCGTCTTGAAGTTGGTCAGCATGCCGCCCAGCCAGCGCTCGTCGACACAGGGCATGCCGGCGCGCTGCGCCTCCTCGCCGACAATTTCGCGCGCCTGGCGCTTGGTGCCGACAAACAGGACCGTGCCGCGCTTGGCGGACATTTTCTTGATGAAGCTGGTCGCTTCGTTGAACTTGGCGAGGGTCTTCTCAAGGTTGATGATGTGGATCTTGTTGCGATGGCCGAAGATGTACGGGGCCATCTTGGGGTTCCAGAAACGGGTCTGGTGGCCGAAATGAATGCCGGCCTCCAGCATCTGGCGCATGGTCGTGCTCATAGTCGAATCTCCGATATGGGTTATATCCGCCACCCGGCCGGTTCCCTGCCCATTTGACTGAAGCGGGGCACCCATTCGGCGCCAGGTGTGTGAATTTTGCCCTTGGGCTCAAGGACAAGCGCGCGATTATACTGCCTGAAACGACTTCGTTTCAAGGTGCTGCGGCTATCCAGAATGACCGAAGATAGAATCCAGCGATTTCCAGCAGAAAGCACGCCCCGATGAGCATCACGATCAAGACTCCCGCAGAAATCGAAAAAATGCGCCTCGCCGGACGCCTGGCCGGCGAAGTGCTCGACTACATCGGGCCATTCGTCAAGCCCGGGGTCACCACCGAGGAACTCGACCGGCTCTGTCATGACTACATGATCGAAGTGCAAGGTTGTATCCCCGCCCCCCTCCACTATGCGCCCCCCGGCTATTCCCCCTATCCGAAATCGATCTGCGCCTCGGTCAATCATCAGGTCTGCCACGGCATCCCGAATGAACGTCCGCTGAAAAAAGGCGATATCGTCAATCTTGACATCACCACGATAAAAGAGAGCTGGCACGGCGACAGCAGCCGCATGTTTGTCGTCGGCGATGCCTCGATCATGGCCAAGCGCCTGGTGCGGGTGACCCACGAATGTCTCTGGATCGGCATCGCCCAGGTCAAGCCTGGCACCCGCCTCGGCAATATCGGTGCGGCCATTCAGCGCCATGCCGAAGCAAACGGATTTTCAGTCGTGCGTGAATTTTGCGGCCATGGCATTGGCCGCAAATTCCACGAAGAACCCCAGGTGCTCCACTATGGCAAGGGCAACGAAGGGCCCATCATGGAACCGGGCATGGTGTTCACCATCGAGCCGATGATCAATGCCGGCAAGGCCGCCATTTCTGAGTTGGCAGATGGCTGGACCATTGTCACCCGCGACCGTAGCCTGTCCGCCCAGTGGGAGCACACGATCACCGTCACCGCTGACGGCGTCGAAGTCCTGACCCTCTCGGCTGATGCCCCGGCCAATCCGTTCCCGACTTGAGGCTTTACTTGCCGTGCCTGCCGCAGCCCCATTGACCGATGCCCGGATCGTCGCTGAATTACGGCGCATGTTGCAAACCGGTCGTCAGGCACTGCTTGGAAAATATCAGGCCGGGGGTAGCCCGGCTGCCCTGTTACGGGATTTGGCACGCCTGGTTGACCGGACATTGCAACAGATCTGGGGCTCCCTCGACCTCGACCAGCGGCTTTGCCTCGCCGCCGTGGGAGGCTATGGACGCGGCGAACTTTATCCGGCCTCCGACGTCGATCTGCTGGTCCTGCTACCGGATGACAATACGACCAACTGGCGTCCCGCCATCGAGCAGTTGATCGGATTGCTCTGGGACACCGGACTGGAAATCGGCCACAGCGTCAGGACCATTGACGACTGTCTGGACGAAGCAGCCCGCGACATCACGGTTCAGACTGCCCTGCTCGAAGCCCGCCCGCTCTGCGGCAATCGGGCGTTATTCACGGATTTCGCGGCGCGGTTCCGGCAGTCACTCGATCCGCAGCGATTTTTCAGGGCGAAGCGCCTGGAGCAAGAAGAACGCTACGCCAAACACAACGACACCCCGTACAACCTGGAGCCCAACTGCAAGGAAAACCCTGGCGGACTACGCGACTTGCAGATCGTCCTGTGGGTCGCACGGGCCGCCGGCCTGGCCCAGAACTGGCCCAGGCTCGCCGCTTCGGCAGTCATTTCGCCGGCCGAAGCGCGCCAACTGGCACGCACGGAAAGTTTCCTGCGGCGCGTACGCATTAGCCTGCACCTGCTAACCGGTCGCCGCGAGGACCGGTTGCTGTTCGACCATCACGAAGCGCTGGCGTACTCACTCGGATATGCCGCCACGCCCGCGCGGCGCGCTTCGGAAGTAATGATGCAGCACTATTACCGCAATGCCAAGCAAGTCACCCAGTTGAACACCCTGGTACTGCTCGATCTGGCCTCACGCCTCGAAGCACGTCCGAGCGTGCCGCCGATCGTCATCGACGATGATTTCCAGATGGTGCATGAACTGCTGGACATCCGCACCGCCGACCTATACGAACGCAGGCCGGAAGCCCTGCTGCGCAGTTTCCTGCTGCTCTCCCAGCGCAACGAACTGAAAGGCATGACCCCGCGCAGCCTGCGCGCGCTCTGGCACGCGCGCGGCCGTATCGATCCGGAGTTCCGCCGCTCTGCACAAAACCGTGCCAATTTCCTTGCGCTCTTCAAGGAAAAGCGCGGCCTGACCCACCAGCTGCGGCGCATGAACCAGTTCGACATTCTGGGTGGCTACCTGCCCGCCTTCGGACGCATCGTCGGCCGCATGCAGCACGACCTGTTCCATGTTTACACTGTCGACCAGCATATCCTGCAAGTGGTGCGCAACCTGCGGCGCCTGTCCCTGCCGGAATTCGCGCACGAGTATCCCTACTGCTCACGATTGATGGCGGCGTTCCCCGACCGCTGGCGGCTTTATGTCGCGGCGCTGTTCCATGACATCGCCAAGGGCCGGGGTGGCGACCATTCCCGGCTGGGCAGGGCTGATGCGCGTCGCTTCTGCCACGACCACGGCATCGGCAAGGAGAATACTGCCCTGATCGTTTTCTTGGTCGAACAGCACCTTACCATGTCGGCTTATGCGCAAAAACAGGATCTGGCCGATCCGGAGGTCATTCGCCTTTTCGCCAAAATGGTCGGAACCGAGGAACGCCTGACCGCCCTCTACCTGCTGACCATGTGCGATATCCGCGGTACCAGCCCGAAGGTGTGGAACGCGTGGAAAGCCAAGCTGCTCGAAGACCTCTACCGGATGACGCGACGGGTGCTGAAAGGCGAAACCATGACGCCGTTGGCCGGCATCGAGGAACGGGGGGAAGATGCTCGCCGCCTGCTGCGCCTGCGCGGGCTACAACCGGGCGTCGAAACCGCGCTATGGGAACAGCTCGATACCGGTTACTTCCTGCGCCATGACAGCGAGGAGATTTCGTGGCACACCCTGACCCTCTATTACCGACCTGACGCGGCAAGACCGGTGGTGCGCACCCGCCTCAACCCCGCAGGAGCAGGCCTTCAGACCATGATTTACACGCGCGACCAGCCGGAACTGTTCGCGCGCATCTGCGGTTTTTTCGCCCGCCTCGGCTTTTCGATCGTCGACGCCAAGATCCATACCACCCGGCACGGCTACGCCCTTGACAGTTTTGTGATTCTCGATGCCGGCAACACCCTGCCCTACCGCGACATGATCGGGCTGATCGATCACGACCTGGCAGAGCATCTCGAACAACAGCCCGCGCTGCCCGCACTGCGTCCCGGAAGGGTTTCACGACAGGTCAAACACATCCCCCTCAACCCGGAAGTGTCGATCCGCAGCGACGAAGGCAAGCGTTGTTACATCCTCTCCATCACCGCAGCAGACCGACCGGGCCTGCTGTATGCGATTGCGACCACGCTGGCCAAGCATCATGTGCGCTTATCGACTGCCAAAATCGCCACGCTAGGAGAGCGCGTCGAAGACACCTTCTTGATCAGCGGCACGGAACTGGGTAAGACCGCTACGCTGGTACAACTCGAACAGGAACTGCTCGGGGTTCTCCAAGTCTGAAACGGGAAACTGCCATGAGCTGGATACGCGCACAATTCACCATCCATGACCTGCAGCGCCTGCTGTTCAAGCTGGCCACCAACGGCAAGCTTGCCGCCGCACTCTCAAGCAAGTCTGGCGGCATAATCTTTCGGAATTGACGGGAGGGAACGTATGGCGCAGGAAATACTCGAACAGTCGTCCCGAGTGGCGCTGGCTGCACTGCTGCACGATCTGGGCAAATTCGCCGAGCGCGCCCGCCTGCCCAGCGACAAGGAGCGCCTGGAAACCTGGAAGCAGCTCGACTGCCCGCACTGGGACGGCCGGCCCAGCCATATTCATGCGGCCTACACCACCGTTGGCTGGATGATTGTCAGCGCATAAATTTGCAGCATCAATGGGGAGAATGGCATGCAGCGCAAGACCTGGAAGATCGCATTCGCCACGCCTGCCTTTCTCGGCAACGCCGAACAGCAGGCGCAATGGCGCACGCCGCCGTTCAAGGCGCTGCTGCGGCAGTGGTGGCGCATACTCCGTTGGAATGATGGCATCCGTGACATCGTCACACTGCATCGCGAGGAAGGCCGCTGGTTCGGCGTTGCCGCTGACGATGGCGGCTCATCACAGCAATCGCAGGTGCGGATACATCTGGCCGAGACGTGGAGCACAGGCAGTCCCGTCGACTGGCCAAAAATAGCCGGTCTTACCCATCCAGAAGTCAAGGTGCCGGTGCAGGCCGACCTTTACCTCGGCTTCGGCCCGATCACAACGAAATCCCGGCGCACCGCGATCCTTCCCGATGCCCACAATGAACTTCGTATTGCCTCCCCGGACGACTTCCCGCTGGATGACCTGCTCAAACTCATCGCCTGGTTCGGCACGCTGGGTTCCCGCTCACGCAACGGGTGGGGTTCGCTGCTCATCGAAGGCATGCCATCGCCAACCCGCGACGACAAACTGCTGCAACGCATCACCCGCCCGCTCGATACCTGCCTGCGCGAAGACTGGCCGCATGCGCTGGGCCGCGACGACAACGGCCCGCTGATCTGGAAAACCGCAGCCAAGGCGAGTTGGCGCGAGGTGATGCAGGAACTGGCGCGCGTCAAGATCGCGTTCCGAACACAGCCCCGGCTATCGCTTGACGGGGTACGTGATGGAGTGTTTGCCGATCGGCATGTGCTGGCCTATCCGGTTACCCATCATTCCGTGGGCGAATGGGACAACAATGCCCGGCTTGCCAACCAACTTCGGTTCAAGGTACTGAAAGAGGGCGTGCAATTCATTGGTGTCGCCTTCCACCTGCCCTGCGCACTTCCCCTGCAGCTACGCCAACCGGTTCAGATCAGCAGGCAAGCCGACATCTGGCGCGCCGTCCACTCTGTCCTCGACCAAAACATGACCCGCCTCGGAGCCAACCCATGAGCACCCTCTGGCAAACCAAGCTCGCCGCCTGGATACACGATCCGGCGGAAAAGGCGCTGGTGCTGCTGCGCGACCCGGCCGGACACGAACAGGGCACGGTCAAACATCTGCGCGCCGATCTCGCCCCACTGATCGCCGACGCCAATCAGGCGGCCGTCAAGCAGGGCGACTGGTGGGCATCCGCTGCCGACCGGCCGCAATGGCCGCGCGACGCAAAGGATGGGCGCTACGCCGCCTGGTCGCAGGTGCGCTTCGCTGACACACCGGCCATCATCCACCCGCTTTCCGGCGAGAGCTTCGCGCTCGGCGACCTGGCCGATGCCCATGTCGAGGCGCTGAAATCCGTCAGCCTCGACCACTTCCGCGAACTGATCGCGCTGGGTGGCGAGGACACGCGGCTGGCCTTCCTCGCGCTGTGGCGCTTCGGCCCGGAAACACCGGCCGCCGAACTCGACAAGCTGTGGCAGATGCTACCGGCCGACACGCGCACGCCCGACCACTCGATCTGGAACCATCTCGACATGGTCGCCGCGCTGGCCGGCGCGCATGATGGCGGTACCCCGGCGCTGCTGAGCATGAGCTTCGGCCCGGTGCAAGGCTTTATCGCCCAGGCCCGCTCCACCTCCGACCTGTGGGCCGGTTCGCACCTGCTCTCTTCGCTGGTGTGGGAAGGCATCAAGACGCTGGCCGGCGAAATCGGCCCGGATGCCGTGGTCTTCCCGCAACTGCGCGGGCTGGCCGCCGTCGATGCCTGGCTGCTGGACGAAGCGGAGGCAGCCGATCAAGGTGCCGCTTGGCGCGAAAGACTGGAGTCCGCCCACTGCGGCCTGCTCGAATCCGCTTCCGATGCCAACCCGCTGTTCGCCGCCGCACTGCCGAACAAGTTCCTCGCCATCGTGCCGGCCGCGCGCGCTGAAACACTGGCCCGCCGCATCGAAGCCGCCGTGCGCGAGGCGGCACTGGCCTGGGCCAAGGCCGCCGCCAGCCGCGTCATGGGCGCAACAGAAGGCGACGAAGCCCATTGGCGCCAGCAGATCGCAACGCAACTCGCCGGCTTCCCCGAAGTCCATTGGGCCATCGCCGACTGGCCGGAAAAAGTCGGCGCTGGCGAGACGGCGCTGACACCCTTGCGGGACACGCTGGCTGCCTTCGTCCCCGACAGCGCCGATTTCTTCTCCCGGCCGGTGTGGAAAATCCTGTCCAAGGAACTCAGCGTCGACGGCGCCGTTTTCTACACCCCGAACCCCGGCATCGCCTACCCGGCCGTATTCGACGCGGCCGAGCGCGGCCTAGCGGTGGCCAAATCGCTGCGCGCCTTCGCGCAAAACCCGCAAGGGGGCTACCGCTGCACCCTCTGCGGCGAACGCGAATGGCTGACGCCGCAGTCTGACTGGTTGGGTTTGGCGCCAGAAAAGCGCAAGCAGCAAGCCGGAAACCCGTGGCCGGAGCTCGCCACCACGCGCAAATTCGGCATCAAGACCGGCGAGCACCTGTGCGCCATCTGCACCACCAAGCGCCTGTGGCCGACGCTGTTCGCCGAGCGCGTAGGCCAACTCATCGGCGCGGATGTGGGCCGCTACGTGGTTAGCACCCACACGATGGCCATGGCGACCACACTTGAACGACTGGCTGGCGAGAGTTCTCTTGGTCATCGAGCGGGCCTGCAAGGCCTCGCCGCCCACACCGCCGGCGCCGACACTGTGGCGCTACCGCGTCGCCTGCTGCGACAGGTGCGCCGCTCCCCCGAGGCCGACATCCTGCGCCGCCTGCCGGCCGCCTTCGATGCGGCGCGCGAGGCCGACGACGAGCGCGGCTACGAGCAACTGTCACGTCGGGTCAAGGAGCTGGGCGGTGGCATCGAAACCTACTACAGCTTGATCCAGATGGACGGCGACCGCATGGGCGCATGGCTAACTGGCGAGACCGGCGAATTCGCCACGACGTTCCGTGAATCCTGGCATCCGCAGGTACGTGCCACGGTCGGGCAGCGTTACCGCGACCATGCCGACCTGCAGGCCTATCTCGCCTCCCCACGGCCGCCCTCGCCGGGTCGTCATCTCGCCATGTCGCAAGCCCTAAACGACTTCTCGGTGAGGATCGTGCCGCACATCGTCGAAAACCTGTGCAAAGGCAAACTGCTCTATGCCGGCGGCGACGACGTGCTGGCCATGGTGGCCGTCGACGATCTGCCCAAGGCCATGCTGATGCTGCGGCTGGCGTGGTCGGGGCTGGACATGAAGGATCTCGACACCTGGGGCATGGCGCCGGGAAACTCCCTGCGGCTGGCCAGGGGCTTCGGCATCCTCGACGGTCGCCTGATGCGCTTGATGGGCGAGCGCGCTACCGCCTCGCTGGGCGCCGTCATCACCCATCACCAGGCGCCGCTCGCCGCCGTGCTGCGCGGCCTGCGTGAAGCCGAAGCACGCGCTAAGGCTGCCGGGCGCAATGCCTTCTGCCTGCGCGTGGTCAAGCGCGGCGGTGGCGAAGTGGGCTTTACGGCGCCGTGGTGGTGGCAGGGAAACACCCCCGATGCCATCGGCCAGACACCCTTCGGCGCGCTGCTGCGGGTCAGAAACGCACTGATCGGCGGTAAAGACGAAGGCATGTCGCGGCGTGCGGTCTATCTGGCGCGCGAATGGCTGGTTCGCCTACCCGACTGGCCGGGCGCCGGCCACGATGCCGACTGGCAGGCCATGACCACCGGCCGTCTCACGCTGCAATTCGCGCGGCAGCAAACCGACCCGCGTTTCGATCCCGACCCGCGACTAGCCGCCGATCTGGTCGCGACAGCCTGCCAACTGGCCTCGGTGCAGCAACGCGAACCGCGCCAGATCATCGACGACCTGCTCGCCTGCGCCGAATTCCTTTCCCGCGAGGTGCGCGCCCCCGCCAGCCGGAGCCAGCCATGACCCAGCACATCTTCATCCATCCGACCGACACGCTTTCGCCGCGCGGCCATCTGTTGTTCGGCGCCGCCGGCAGTTTCGGCGCCGCCGCCATGCCGCCCGCACCCTCGGTGTTCGCTGGGGCCTGGCGCAGTGCCGTCCTTGGCAGCGATGCCACCCGTCTCGCCGCCTTCGAGCGGCGCGAGCAAGCGACGGCCGACCTCGACTTCCGCCTGACCCATGTCAGCCTCGCCCGCCGGCTAAACGGCGGCAAGGAGGCGCTGTTTCCCCTGCCTGCCGACCTGGTGGCGCTCGACGACGGCCTGCACCGCCTTGAACCGCAAGCGCCTCCAGCGGGCATCCGCCTCGCCCACCCCCTGCCGCTGACGGCCGTGCTGCGCGCACCACAGGGCAAACCCAAAGCCGGGCAATGGCTGACCGATGCCGGTTTCCGCGATTACCTGCACGACAAACTTCCCGCTGCCGACCGCCTCGTTGCTGCCAGCGAACTGTGGCAAAGAGACCTGCGGCCCGGCCTCGCGCTCGACGGTACCACCCGCACCGGGGAGGACGGCGCGCTGTTCTCCGTTGAACACATTGCGTTGGCGCCGGGCGTCGGCTTCATCGTCGGCGCAACCGGCGCCGATGCCGCGCTAAGACCCGGCGGCGCCCTGCGCCTGGCCGGCGACGGCCGCTCGGCACAGTGGGAGCCCATCGACTGGACGCCACCCGCCGCGCCGCTGGAAGCGATTACCGCCCGTCGCCGCTTCCGCCTTGTCCTCGCCACACCGGGTCTGTTCGCTGACGGCTGGCTGCCGCCGGGCGTCGACCCCGTCACCCACCGTCTCGCCAGCGCCGACTTTTCCACACAACTGGTCTGCGCCGCTGTGCCGCGCGCCGAACTCGTTTCCGGCTGGGACCTGCTCAAGAACCAGCCCAAGCCAGCGCTGCGCGCCGCCCCCGCCGGCAGCGTGTATTGGTTCGATGACTTCGCGGGCGACGTCGGCAAGCTTGCCGAATGGATCGACGGCGGACTTTGGGCCGAGAATGACACTATCGACACAACCCGTCGTCAGGAAGGCTGGAACCGCGTCTGGCTGGGCGCCTGGATTTAAGGCCTGGATTTAAGAGGAGAACCCCATGTTTGAAGCACAATCCCTGTTGTTCTATTGCTGCCTGACGCCGCTGCACATGGGCGCTGGTACGGCCATCGGCGCCATCGACAACCCGATTCAGCGCGAAGTCCATAGCGGCCATCCGCTGATCGCCGGCTCGGGCATCAAGGGCGCGCTGCGCCATCATCTCGCCCGTTCATGGAACAAGCACGACGACATCAAGCGCCTGTTCGGCCCAGAAAAGGACGCCTCGGAACATGCCGGCGCGCTGGCCTTCAGCGATGCCCAGCTGGTCGCCTTCCCGGTGCGCAGCCTGAAAAGCACTTTCGTCTGGGCCACCTGTCCCTACGCGCTGGCGCGACTCAAGCGGCTGGCCGCCAACGCCGGCATCGCGGCAGACTGGACGATCCCGAAAGTCGGCGCTGGCGAGACGGCGTCAGCCTCCGACAACACCCTGTCCGGCGACAGACTGATCCTCGAAGCATTCGAATTCAAAAAGACTGGCGACTGCGCCGCCATCGCCGCGTGGCTCGCCGACCATGCCCTGCCGCCCGGTACCGCGCATGACTTCTTCCGCGCCAAGCTCAAGGGCGATCTGGTGGTGCTCGACGACGGCGACTTCTCCCACTTCGTCAAGAACGCCACGGTGGTCGAGCCGCATGTGCGTATCGACGACGAGACGGGAACCGCAGCCAAGACCGGCCTCTTCTACACGGAGAACCTGCCGCCCGAATCGCTGCTCGCCGGGCTGGCGCTGGCCAGCATCGAGCGCGGCAAGGGCGACCGCGAGAAGCTCGCCGCCAGAACCATCCTCGCCCGTCTGCTCGACGGCAACGGTGCAGGGCAGGCCGGCATCAAGGACAGCGCCGTGCAGATGGGCGGCGACGCCACCACCGGGCGCGGCCTGGTATTGATCCATCCGGCGATGGGGGCTTGAACATGGCGCAAACACTCGACCAGCAACGCGCCGCTTTCGCGTGGGATAAGGCCAAGACTTGCTCTGAGGAATATCGCAAGCTTGCCAAGGGCGCACCGGCCCTCATCATGGGCAACGGCCTGATGCCGTCGCTCGCGTTCTGGCAATCGGCCGGCAATGAAACTTCGCAGCGCGGTAAGGCTGGCAAGGAATTCTGTGGCGACTTGCTGGCTTGGCTCGTGAAGCGATTTCAGACTCACAAAGTGTTCACACCCATGCCGCACGATTTCAAGACCGCTCTGGATGCCCTGCACGCGAAAGCCGACAGCGCGTTTTACATGCAGGCCACCGACGAAGCTCTGGAATTCCTCAAATGGCTGCGGCAGTTCGCCGACGCCGCCAAGGAGTAGGCCCGCCATGCCTCACGCCGCCGTTCCCGCCTATGTCGGCCAGCAGTTCGTGGACTGCCCGCCCGGACACCGCTTCAATCTCTATTTTCCGATCTGGCGCGATGACTGGATCGCCGATAAAAACGGCAAAGCACCAGCGATCCGCGCCTGCACCAGCTTGCCTCCCACTGCCAAAAAGCTCCTCGCCGCCCTGCTTGCCCGCCAGCGCGCCCAAGCCGATGCGGTCAGCGCTCTGGTGCTTGAAGCCAAAGGGCTATCCCCCTTCGCCACCGGCCTCGGCAACGAGCACCCGGTGGAAAACGGCTTCGCCTTCCTCTCGCCCTACGGCCTGGCCTATCTCGCCGGTTCCGGCGTCAAGGGCGTCCTGCGCGCCGCCGCGCAGGAACTCGCCGGTGAAGCCAACCCACCACTCGACGAGGCCGACATCGAAGCGCTGTTTGGCAAGGAACCGCCCCCCGGCTGCCAGGACGCCGAACGCGGCGCACTGAGCTTCTGGGATGTCTTCCCCGACTGCGCCGCGCTGAGCGTCGAGATCATGACCCCGCACCACGGCGGCTACTACCAGAACGGCGGCACGCCCAACGACGCCGGCCAGCCCAACCCGATTCCTTTCCTCGCCGTGCCGCCCGGCGCGAAGTTCCAGTTCGTCGTCCAATGCGACGAACGCCGCTTGCCGGAAGCGCTCGCCAGCCGGTGGCAGGACGTCGTGCAGACGATCTTCATCCACGCCTGCGACTGGCGCGGCTTCGGCGCCAAGACGGCGGTGGGCTATGGCGCGCTGGCTTTCGATGCGGCTGCCGCCGCCCGCGCCCAGGAGGAGAAGTGGGCGGCGGCGGCGGCGGCGGCCCGCGAAGCTGCTCTGGTGGCGATGACGCCCAACCAACGCGTTATCGAAGACTTCCAGACCACCTGTGCGGCACGCCTTGAGCAACTGCGTGGCGGCAAGGATAGGCCAAACACCGTCATTCACCAGAAGGCCCGCGAACTGGCCAAGGCAGCACTCGAAGGCAGCGACTGGACGATCTCTGAAAAACAGGCGGTGGCCAATGCCATCGAAGAGTGGATTCCGCGACTCATTGAGCGCATGGACACCAAGGAAATACGCAAGAGCCTCAAGCTCGCAGCCTTGCGCACCCCATAATCTGCCACTACAATCAATTTATGCCATTTTTATAAATAATGTCATGAATACTGCAACAATGTCACAAGGCGGACGCGTGGTCGTTCCCAAACCCTTGCGCGAAAAACTCGGCGTCAAGGAAGGCGACGAGGTGATCTGGACGGAAGTTGATGGTCAGATCGTGCTGACCTCGCGCAAACTCCAAGTGGAGCGGTCGCAGCGCTTTTTTTCCGAACTCATGGCCGACTACCAGGGCGACTCGCTGGTGGACGAACTCATCGCCGAACGACGCGCCGAAGCCGCACGGGAAGACAGTGAAAGCGCGGGCCAATGAGTGGCGAGCAGGTACTTGACGCCTCCGCCGTTCTGGCCTGGATACTGTGCGAACCGGGCGCGGAGCGCGTCACCGCACTCATGCTGCAAGGCAACTGCCTGATCTCCAGCATCAATGCGGCCGAAGCGGTGGCGCGGCTGGCCGACACGGGCCGGCCTGAAACTGCACTGCGTGAAGTGATCGGCCATATCGGCGCCCGCCTGGTGCCTTTCGATGCCGCGCAGGCCACCGAATCCGGCCTGCTGCGGCCACGCACCCGCCACCTTGGCCTGTCGCTTGGCGACCGCGCCTGCCTCGCCCTGGCCCTCATGCAAGGCGCCAGCGTCATTACCGACGACCGGCCGTGGCTGGAACTGGCCGAACCGCTCGGCCTCGCCATCGAGTGCATTCGCCCTTGAATCCAGCGCTCCCCCTCGCCCGCTACCGCCTCGAATTCGAGGTCGAAACGCTTTTATGCCTGCCCGCCTACGCCGGCTCCACCCTGCGCGGCGCCTTCGGTGGCGCCCTGCGCGCCATCGCCTGCATGACGAAGCTGAAAACCTGCGAAGGCTGCCCGCTGCTACGCACCTGCCCTTACGCCACCGTCTTTGAGTCGCCCGCGCCGGCGGCCGGCCATGCCTTGCAGAAATTCACCCAGGTGCCGCACCCCTACGTCATCGAACCGCCCGGCTGGGGCGAAAAAGCCTACGCGCCGGGTGACATGCTCGCCTTCCATCTGGTCCTCGCCGGGCGGGCGCTGGACCAGTTGCCGCTGGTCCTGTGGGCCTTCGTGCGCGCCTTTCGCCACGGCATCGGCAAGGGCGACGGCACGGCACGGCTGACGCGCGTCGTCCACCTCGGCAGCGCAGCAACCCTGGTCCTCGACGGCCCGGAAGCCACGCTGGCCCCCCATGACAGCGCCGTCCCGCCAGCGCCGACTTTTGCGGGCGACCGCCTTAGCCTCGCCATCGACACCCCCCTGCGCCTGCAAAAGAACGGCCACCCCATCGATGCCGCCGACCTGACGGCGCGCGACCTGCTGATGGCGCTGGTACGACGCATCGCCCTGCTCCATGAATTCCACGGCCCCGGCCCACTACCGCTCGACTTCAGCGCCCTGGCGCAAGCGGCCACCGGCATCGAAAGCCTGAAAGACCTGCACTGGCGCGACTGGACCCGCTATTCCAGCCGCCAGCAACAGAAAATGGTGCTGGGCGGCGTGGTCGGCCGCTGGACGCTCGCGGGCGATCTCACCCCTTTCTTCCCCTTCCTGCATCTGGGGCAATGGCTGCATGTCGGCAAGGAAGCCACCTTCGGCATGGGCAACTATCGGCTGGAAACGCCCGCATGACCACCTTCTTCGTCACTCGCCACCCCGGTGCCCTCGACTGGGCACGCGCCAAGGGCATCGCCTTCGACCGCCATGTCACTCACCTCGACCCGCAGGAAGTCGGCGCTGGCGATACGGTGATCGGGTCCTTGCCGGTGCATCTGGCGGCGGAGGTTTGCATTCGCGACGCGCGCTATTTCAACCTGTCGCTCGACTTGCCGGCCCATCTGCGCGGCCGTGAACTCGATGCAGCGACACTCGAAACATGTGCCGCGCGGCTGGAGGAATTTGACGTGAGGAAGTGTCCATGAAGATTCATGTCTGCCTGGTGTCTGCCCAAGCCGCGCCGAATCTGCTGCCCACGCTCGACCCCGCGCTCAAGCCCGATGAAGTGGTGCTACTCGTCAGCGGCAAGATGCAGCCTGCCGCCGCATCACTGGCCGGCGTGCTCAAAGAGCTTGGGGTAAAAATCAACAGCGTGCCGATCGCGAACGAGCATGATTATTCGAGCATCGAACAAACCCTGCTCGACGTTGCCGCGATCCATGAGGGCCACGAAATCCACCTCAACCTTACCGGTGGAACAAAACTGATGGCTCTGGTCGCCCAGTCGGTGGCCAGCGAAGCGGGGTGGCGCAGCTTTTACGTCGATGTCGATACCGACACCATTGCCTGGATCGATCGCAAAAATCCGCCGCAACCGCTTGGCGAACAACTGCGTTTGCGACACTACCTGCATGCCTACGGTTTTGAATTGCCCGCAGCGCCTGCCCGGCCACAAATCAGCCGCGCCCAGCGGGACCTGACCCAGACGCTGATTTCCCAGATCGGCAGTCTGGAAGCGCCCATCACGCAACTCAACTGGCTGGCCCAGCAGGCGGAGGACCGAAGGAATCTCACCAGCACGATGAACCAGCAACAGGACAACCGCGGACTGGAAGCCCTGCTGCGCCATTTCACGGATGCCGAGGTGCTGCACGTAAAGGGCGACAGCATCGTCTTCCGCGATGAAGCCGCCCGCGATTTCGCCAAAGGCGGCTGGCTCGAGCACCACGCTTATGATCAAGTGGCTGGCTTGACCGGCCCGTTGAAGATTCGCGACAAGGCCCTCAATCTGACCGTCAGCAGCCGGGGCGTCGTCAACGAACTCGACATTGCCTTGATGGCGCGCAATCGCCTGTTCGTCATCGAATGCAAAACCGCCCGAATGGACAGACCAGAGGCACCCAAAGCCAATGACACCCTGTTCAAACTGGCCGAAGTGTGCCGGCGCGTCGGCGGGCTCGGTACGCGCGGCATGCTGGCCAGTTATCGCCCGTTACGCGAGCCCGAAAAGAAACTGGCGCAAGCGCTCAACATCGAACTGGTATGTGGCCGCGAGCTGTGCGAGCTGGACACACGTCTCAAAGCCTGGATCGGGCGCTGACCCCCGGCAAGCTTGCCGCGCCGTCCCGCCAGCGCCGACTTTTTGCATAATCCGGCCGCATGACCCCGCCCACCGCCTATTCCCGCCGCATCCTGCTCGCCGTCACCGGCCTGTCGCCGCAGATCGTCACCGAGACGCTCTACGCGCTGGCCCGCGACGGCGGCTTCGTGCCCGGCGAAATCCACCTGCTCACCACCCAGGAGGGCGCGCGACTGGCGAAAGCCGCATTGCCGCATCTGGACAGTAACCAGTTCCATGCGCTCCTTGCGGATTACACCCGTGTTGTCGGCCCCGACAGCATCGGTGCCTTCGACAGCAAGGTAAAGTTCTCCCGTACCCCGGCTCTGCCTGAAGACAAGTCCGCGATGACCGCCAACCTTCTGCCCCCCCGCAACCTTCTGTTTTTAATTTGTTTTATAGTATCCGACGGTCAGCAAAATGCCCTGAAAACAAAGGGAGGGTATCCGGATTTCGTGATTGAAAACCAGCCTACCGACAATGCCGTCACAGCATAGCAAAACCGGAAATTGTGATTGACATAACAGTGATGCACTGTTATTATGAAACCGGAACATGTGATTGTTGTACTTTGTAGAACCTATCTGTACCAAGGGAGGGCTTGATGATGGATCAGCGACAAGAGATGGCCAGTGAAACACTAGGACGGGCTATCAGCGAAGTTGTTCAGAGCGGCCTGTATGGCGCAGCGGAAGCCACTCATGCACGCGCATTCATCAATGGCGAACCGACCAACTTCATGGTCGTAGTCTTTGCTCAGACGCCAGAGGCTGCTGCCGCCATCAAAGAACGCGCTCTGACGGCTACGCCGCACGAGCGCACTGCCATCGATACGGAACATCGAGGTATGGCAGGATTGGCTGATATGCTGGCTCAACAACCCGGCGGAAAGCCCTTCGTCTTCGATAATGGGCCGAGCTACAATCAATTCGTCGTTGGCCCAAGCGGCAGCGGTATGTCACATGCAGCCGCTGCTGAGGTAGTCAAGTCCAATTGCAAGATGTCCACCAAACTTCGTATCGCGCCTTCTGGACAGGAGTTGTAGATCATGGGATCTATTGCCATACCAACTCGCGGACTCGCCGAGTACATCGACGACCTGGCGCGTGAGCATAATGTCCGTTACATTCGGACACCCAATGACGCCTTGGCCGATGTCATCACCCGATTGGCCGACGACGACGTGGTAATGGACGACGTGGAACTGCTACTGCTGGCGCTGGAACGTGCCGGCGTCATCGCCAGCACGGATGTTGTGCCGCTGCACGTAAATTACCTGCGCGAGAAGTTCAATGTTCGATCCGTTTAAGGACTTTGAGACCTGCGGATATCTGCGCAACACCCTTCACGAGAAAGACGCGCGGATCATTAAGCGGGTTGAGCACGAGATGTTCACCCGTCACCTAGCCGAGGCAACGAACTACTTGGCCGGCTGTAAGGTCGTTTGCTATCGGGACTTTCTGGCCGTGCACCGGATGCTCTTCTCCGAATTCTATCCGTGGGCCGGCCAAGACCGGGCGACGACGGCCCCGAATAGCGCTGTGACGAAAAGCGGGATTGCGTTCTGTCATCCAATGGACTGCCGCCGAGCCGTGGAAGCCGGTCTGCGTCTTGCTCAGGACAAGGCAACCATGAATGCCAAGTCGGGCGAAGTGATGGGGCTGTTCGCATACGGGCATCCATTCCTGGACGGAAACGGGCGCACCATGCTGCTGGCTCACATCGAGCTTGCACATCGAGCGGGATTCTCGATTGCCTGGGAGAGAACCAACAAGGCGGATTACCTGAACGCCTTGAGCAAAGAAATCATATCTCCCGGTCGAGGCATCCTTGATGCATACCTCTTGCAGTTCAAGGGGCCGCGTATGGATCGCAAGGAATGGGGTATCGCGATCTTGGGGATGAAGGGCTTGGACGGCCTCGATGAGGATAACCGGGTCGACGGCGATCTTTCAGATCCTGCGGTAGCAGAGCGCTATCGACAGTTTGAAGAGCAGCGAGGCTATCAGTACACGCTCGCCGAACACGGCCCCCTGGCACAGGAGTGGAAGGCGGTGCCGGCCAACGGCAGGCAGAGCGGTACGGTTGAGGCGGTATCTGAGACTGAAGTCATCCAGCATGTCGGGCGAGATAAGTACGTTGTGTGGGACCGCCAGCGGCTTTCTGGCGCTGACCTGGAGGTCGGCCAGCATGTGGAGATCAGCGCCGATGGCAGAATCCAGGAGCCACCTGAGCGGGATTCCGGCCTCACGATGTAGCAATGCCTGCGAACATCCTCAACCTGCCGGCCTACACCGTCACTGCGCTGCAAGAGAACGAGCACGACTACCACATTGATGCAACGGTCAAGGCCATGCCGGTCTGTCCGCATTGTCGAGGTGGTGACCTGAGCGGCTTTGGCCGTCGTGAGCAGATGGTGCATGACCTGCCGTCCCACGGGCGCCGGGTCGGTCTTTACGTTGATACCCGTCGCTTCAAGTGCAATCCGTGCAGCATCAACCAGGGCAAGACGGTGACGTTCTACGAGCCACTGCCGGATGTTGATGAGCGCCGGGCCATGACCTCCCGATTGAGGGCATGGATCGGCAAACAGGCCATCAAGCGGACGTTCGCCAGCCTCGCCGAGGAGGTCGGCATCGACGAGAAGTCAGTGCGCTCCGTCTTCCGGGACTACATCAATGAACTGGAAAAGACCATCCGCTTCGAGGTACCGCGCTGGATGGGCATCGATGAAATCTACCTGATCCGGCCGCGCTGCGTCATCGCCAACATCGCCAACAACACCATCGTGGACATGCTCCACAATCGGAACAAGGAAACGGTGGTGCGTTACCTGCATCATCTGGAAGGAAAAGATCGCATCCAGTACGTGGCGATGGACATGTGGCAGCCTTATCGCGATGCCTGCCATGCCGTGATTCCGGACGCCAAGATCATCATCGACAAGTTCCATGTCGTCAAGATGGCGAACGAGGCAATGGAGCGTGTCAGGAAGGACTTGCGCGAGCGCCTGACGCCCAAGCAGCGTCGTGGACTGATGCACGACCGCTGGGTAATGCTCAAGCGCGAACGCGATCTGACCGATGAAGACAGCCTGCTGCTATCAGGATGGATCAGGAATTACCCCGAACTCGGCCTGGCCTACCGCCTCAAGGAGGACTTCTTCGGTATCTACGACGCGGAGTCACCCGATGAGGCCCAAGGCCGCTTCCTTCAATGGAAGAGCCAGATCACGCCAGACATCGAGCCGGCCTTCTTCGACCTGGTGCGCGCCTGGGGCAACTGGAATCCGTGGATTCTGGAGTATTTCAACCACCCGATCACCAATGCCTACACCGAGTCCCTGAATAACCTGATTCGGGTCATGAACCGGCTTGGACGAGGCTACAGCTTCGAGGCCCTACGCGCCAAGATTCTCTTTGCCGAAGGAGCGCACAAACGCACCAATAGCCGGCCGAAGTTCGAGCGGAAATCCAGAAAAGAAGCCTTGCAGGCGCTACTGAATGGCGAAGATATCGAGTCCGACTTATCGGAAGGGGCCATCGGATTGGCAGGGACGCGAAGCTTCAGCATGGGAAGAATGTCGCCGACGCACAAGCCATCAACACAACTACCAGAACCGCCAAAGAACTACGGCGTCGATATTTCAACACTAACTCGAATGCTGGAGAACGGCGAGTTGTAATGTCGTTTCAATCATGAAATCCGGATACCCCAAAGGGATTGAGACGTTTTCAACAAAATCAACAACGATCTGACCTACAAGCTCGACAGCCTGGGCAAGGCGGCGCGCGGCCTGTCTGGCGAAACCTGGCTGCTCTCGGTTCGTCCGCCGACGCCAACCCTGCTGGAACGTCTGCGCGGCGCAAGTTGAGCCAGCGAAAGTCAGCGCAACTCGCCCCGGAAATACCTTACAATCACACGAACACTTCGTGGAATTGTAAAGAATGATCCCGCGCACCGCCGCCGCCCTGCTGAACGAAATTCGTACCGGCTATCCCGTCATCACCCTCACCGGCCCGCGCCAGTCCGGCAAGACCACGCTGGCGCGCACTGCTTTTGGCGACAAACCCTACGTCTCGCTGGAAACGCCGGATGAGCGCGAATTCGCCGAGCTTGACCCGCGCGGCTTCCTGGCGCGTTTTCCGGATGGCGTCATCATCGACGAAGTGCAACACGTCCCCGCCCTGCTCTCGTGGCTACAGACGGACGTGGATGCCAGCGGCCAGATGGGGCGCTTCGTCCTCACCGGCTCGCAGAACTTCAGCCTGATGGCGAACCTCAGCCAGAGCCTGGCCGGGCGCTCGGCCCTGGTGCAGTTGCTGCCCCTGTCGATTACCGAACTGCGGCAAGCCGGCAAACTGCCGGACGAACTCGACGCCCTGCTGTTGCGCGGCGGCTACCCCGCGCTCTACGCCCGCGCCGTCCAGCCGGCGCGCTGGTATGCCGACTACACCCAGACCTATCTCGAACGCGACGTGCGCCAGATCACCCAGGTGCAGGATCTCGGCAGCTTCCAGCGCTTTTTGCGCCTGGCCGCCGGGCGCACCGGACAACTGCTCAATCTCGCCAGCCTGGCCCAGGATGCCGACATCGCCCAGAGCACGGCCCGCGCCTGGCTCTCCGTGCTCGAAGCCAGCTATGTCGTCCATCTCCTGCGGCCCCACCACCGCAACTGGGGCAAGCGCATCGTCAAGATGCCCAAACTCTACTTTCTCGACACCGGGCTGGCGGCGTCCCTGCTCGGCATCCAGACCTCCGCCCAACTGGCCCCCCATCCCCTGCGCGGTGCCTTGTTCGAGACCCTCATCGTCGGCGAATTCCTCAAGGCCCGCTGGCATGCCGGCTGGCCGTCCAACCTGTATTTCTGGCGCGACAACATCGGCCTCGAAATCGATCTGCTGCGCGAAGAACCCGATGGACTCTACCCGGTGGAAATCAAGTCCGGCGCCACCGTCACCGAAGACCAGTTCAAAGGCCTGCGCAAGTGGCTCGCTGTCGCCGGCCCCGAGGCCCGCCAAGCGCGCCTCGTCTGCGCTGCGCCGGAAAGTTACACACGCAGCGGCATCGACGTGCGCCGCTGGCAGGATGCCGCCGATTAAGCCCGGCAAGCTTGCCGCGCCGTCCCGCCAGCGCCGACTTTTTGCATAATCGCCGCCCATGAACACACCCCACGACTATCCGCGCCGCATCCTGCTCGCCGTCACCGGCCTGTCGCCGCAGATCGTCACCGAGACGCTCTACGCGCTGGCCCGCGACGGCGGCTTCGTGCCCGGCGAAATCCACCTGCTCACCACCCTGGAGGGCGCGCGGCTGGCGAAAGCCGCGCTGCTGCACCCCGATGGCGGCCAGTTCCACGCCCTGCTGGCCGACTACCCGCAGATCGGCCACCCCGCCTTTGACGAGCGCCACATCCACGTCATTGCCGACGCCGCGGGTGCTCCGCTCACCGACATCCGCACGCCACCAGAAAACGCCGCCGCCGCCGATGCCATCACCGCGCTGGTGGCCGAACTCACCCGCGACGAACAGGCCGCCCTGCATGTCTCGATTGCCGGCGGCAGGAAAACCATGGGCTTCTACCTCGGCTACGCCTTCTCGCTGTTCGCCCGGCCGCAGGATCGGCTCTCGCATGTGCTGGTCTCGCCGCCCTTCGAGAGCCACCCGGAATTCTTCTTCCCGCCCGCCACGCCGCGCCGCTTGGCGACCCGCGACGGGCGGCACATCGATACCGCCGAAGCCGTCGTCACCCTGGCGGAAATTCCCGTCGTGCGCCTGCGCCACGGCCTGCCGCAAGCGCTCCAGGCCGGCCGTGCCAGCTTCAACGAAACCGTCGCCGCGCTGCAATCCGCCTTCGCCCCGCCGCGCCTCGACATCGAGCTGGCAACCCGCCGCGTGCGTTGCGGCGAGCGCGCCGTCACGCTCAAACCGGCCCTCGTCGCCTGGCTGGCCTGTCACGCGCAGGCCGCGCTCGCTGGCCAGCCGTTGCGTCACTGGCGCGACATCGACAGCGCCGACTTCCTGCGCCCTTACGCCGGCGTCGTCGGCCGCGACAGCGAAGCCTTCGAAGCGGCGCAACGACGCCTCAAGGACGGCATGGAAAAGGAATTCTTCGAGCAGAACAACGCCAAGCTCGACGCCGCGCTGAAAGCCGCCCTCGGCCCCGCCGCCGCGCCCTACCTGCTGGCGCGCGCCGGCAGGAAACCGCACACCCGGCGCGGGCTGGCGCTGCCGGCCGAGGCGATCACGCTCCTGCCCTGACAAGCTTGCCGCGCCGTCGCGCCAGCGCCGACTTTTTAATATGGCCGGCATGGACACCCCGCGCACCCTTTACCTCGTCGCCTACGATGTCTGCGAACCGCAGCGGTTGCAACGCGTGTGCCGTTATCTCACTGGCTACAAGGTGGGCGGACAGAAATCGGTGTTCGAAGTCTGGGTCACCCCGGCCGAACTCAAACACATCCGCGCCGACCTCGAGCAACTGATGGAACCCGCCGCAGACCGCCTGCACATCCTTGCCCTCGACCCGCGCATGAAACCGCGCTGTCTGGGCCGGGCCACCAGTTTCGAGCAGAACTATTTCGCCATCGTCTGAGCATGACCAGCCTGTTCGTCGACCGCCGCGCCGTGCATCTGGAACTCGAATCCGGCGCCATCGTCTTCCGCGAAAACGGCGAGCGCATCGGCACCGTACCCATCGCGCCACTCACCCGCGTGTTTTTGCGTGGCGACGTACATCTTTCCGCCGCCCTGCTCGGCCAACTGGGCGAACGTGGTGTCGGTGTGGTGGTATTGTCCGGCCGCCAGGGCAAGCCCAGCCTGCTGCTGGCGCGCCCACACAACGATGCCGCGCGGCGCGTCGAGCAGATCAGGAAGAGCATGGATGCCGGCTTCTGCCTCACGCTGGCCCGCGATCTGGTCGACAAGAAACTCAACCGCCAGATCGCATGGTGCGACGAGCTGCGCGAGCGCGACATGCAGGCGCGCTACGAGCTTACTCACGCCATGCAACTGCTCAAAGAACGGCAGAGCCACCTGGCCCGTGCGGAGAACCTCGGCACCCTGCGCGGCATGGAAGGCGCGGCGGCAGCCTGCTATTTCGACGGCCTCAAGGCCGTGGTGCCCGACAGTCTGCATTTCAAGAGCCGCAACCGCCGCCCGCCGAAAGACCCGTTCAACGCCCTGCTGTCGCTCACCTACACGCTGGCACATGCGGAACTGGCCATTGCCCTGTATGGCGCGGGCTTCGATCCTTACGTCGGTTTTTATCACCAGCTCGACTTTGGCCGCGAATCGCTCGCGTCCGACCTGCTCGAACCGGTGCGCCCACTGGCCGACCGTTTCTGCCTGCAACTGGTCAGGAAACAGACCCTGACCAAAGACGACTTTTCCACCAGCGAATCCGGTTGCCTGCTCGGCAAGGCCGGCCGCGCGCGTTACTACGCTGCCTACGAGGCCTACAGCGAAGTGCTGCGCGCGGCGATCCAGGCCGAAGTCGAGGCGCTGGCCGAACGCGTCGGCCACGCCATCGAGGCGCCCCCCTTCGACGCGGACGAAGCGGCATGACTGACACCATCATCTGCTACGACATCTCGAGCCCGAAGCGGCTCGGCCGCGTCTTTCGCTTACTGAAGAAATGCGCGCTGCCGCTGCAATACTCGGTGTTCCTGTTCAGCGGCGACGACCGCCAGCTTGATCGCTGCCTGGCGCAAGCCGCCGGGCTGATCGACGCGCAGGAAGATGATCTGCGCGCCTACCCGCTGCCCAAACGCGGCTTCAAGGCACGGCTGGGCAAGGCCGCGCTACCGGAGGGCATCCAGTGGAGCGGCCTGCCGACGGCATGGTAGAGTCAACTCGCGCATTACCCTCGCCAAGAGACAAGTCCGCAATGACCGCCCGCTTTCGCTATCACGCCTCACAAGCCTCTGTAATGAAATGGTTTTACGGTAGCTGACAGTCAGCAAAATGCCCTGAAAACAAAGGGATTGAGACTGTGTCGATTTGTTACGGATATGAATGACATTTTCGTCAGCAAAATGCCCTGAAAACAAAGGGATTGAGACGATAATTTCCTGGTCGGTCTCCCACAATGGGGTTGGTCAGCAAAATGCCCTGAAAACAAAGGGATTGAGACCAATCCACCTCCCGAATTGGCTTATTGTATTCCGTCAGCAAAATGCCCTGAAAACAAAGGGATTGAGACCCGAATTGGCTTATTGTATTCCCCGCTTGGTGATTGTCAGCAAAATGCCCTGAAAACAAAGGGATTGAGACTTTTTCGCCAACCTCATTGCGGCCTCATGGCATAGTCAGCAAAATGCCCTGAAAACAAAGGGATTGAGACAGTTTCTTGCAAGTTGTTCTCCTGTGTTCTCGTCAGCAAAATGCCCTGAAAACAAAGGGATTGAGACTCCGTGAGTAATACCGATCAACCGCCAGCGCTTCGTCAGCAAAATGCCCTGAAAACAAAGGGATTGAGACCTCACAATCAAGAGTGAATAAGATTTCGCCACTGGTCAGCAAAATGCCCTGAAAACAAAGGGATTGAGACCGGTGCTAGTACCGTTTGCTGCCTGACAGTGCCTGTCAGCAAAATGCCCTGAAAACAAAGGGATTGAGACGACAGGTTGGCACGGGACAGGTTGGCACCGGACTGTCAGCAAAATGCCCTGAAAACAAAGGGATTGAGACATAGCGAAATGGAAGGCTGCTTGATACCTAGAGGTCAGCAAAATGCCCTGAAAACAAAGGGATTGAGACATCATTGCAAACAAATCTTCAGATGCAATCTCCGCTTGTCAGCAAAATGCCCTGAAAACAAAGGGATTGAGACACCGATTTCCAACCAGTACCAACAACTATTACGTCAGCAAAATGCCCTGAAAACAAAGGGATTGAGACCCAACCAACAAAAGCTCCTTCTTGTGGACATATTGTCAGCAAAATGCCCTGAAAACAAAGGGATTGAGACATCAATTCAGTGGGCAACTCCCACCCGATAATGGTCAGCAAAATGCCCTGAAAACAAAGGGATTGAGACGTTTGTCGTCAGTGACAACATGCAAGTCTTGCCGAGGTCAGCAAAATGCCCTGAAAACAAAGGGATTGAGACTTAATAAGCTCAACGGGTTGCCGCAGTTCCCGGTCAGCAAAATGCCCTGAAAACAAAGGGATTGAGACTTGCCGAATAACCCAAAAGGGCGGCGGCAAGCTTGTCAGCAAAATGCCCTGAAAACAAAGGGATTGAGACCCCGACAAATTGCCGCGCCTTTGCAGGAACATCGGGTCAGCAAAATGCCCTGAAAACAAAGGGATTGAGACGCTGGGGCTTGCCTAGCCTTGCGGCTGGGGCTTGTCAGCAAAATGCCCTGAAAACAAAGGGATTGAGACGTGCTCCCGGAATGGTAGTGCTCCACCAATTCCGTCAGCAAAATGCCCTGAAAACAAAGGGATTGAGACACCATGAGGGAAGGGTAAGCATAAAACCGATGTCAGTCAGCAAAATGCCCTGAAAACAAAGGGATTGAGACGGGTAGATGTGGAAATATTCAGACATTGTTTTGTCAGCAAAATGCCCTGAAAACAAAGGGATTGAGACAAACCGATGTCAACCGTTTCGGCGTCTTTCAGAGGTCAGCAAAATGCCCTGAAAACAAAGGGATTGAGACTACCTTTATCCCTAAAGACCGACCAACCCGCTTGGTCAGCAAAATGCCCTGAAAACAAAGGGATTGAGACAATGTGTTAAGGCTTTACCTTATGCGGCAAGCTTGTCAGCAAAATGCCCTGAAAACAAAGGGATTGAGACTTAATCACGGGTGGCAGGTTCGCCGGGATGGTGAAGTCAGCAAAATGCCCTGAAAACAAAGGGATTGAGACGCAGCCTCGTCGGTGAAGCGGTTGCAGAGTAGCGTCAGCAAAATGCCCTGAAAACAAAGGGATTGAGACATTTTTCACTGCCAGGTTATCGGGTAATGCAATGTCAGCAAAATGCCCTGAAAACAAAGGGATTGAGACCATTCTGCGCGGCGCCTTCCTTTGCGCGCTGAATGTCAGCAAAATGCCCTGAAAACAAAGGGATTGAGACGCGATGTCCTTGACATTGGCTTTGCGTGCGATGCGGTCAGCAAAATGCCCTGAAAACAAAGGGATTGAGACTTCCATAATTTCGATGAATGCGGCAATCATGGCTGGTCAGCAAAATGCCCTGAAAACAAAGGGATTGAGACCCGGCCAAATTGTTAAAGATCGGAAAGACTAGCGGTCAGCAAAATGCCCTGAAAACAAAGGGATTGAGACGTTGGCCAGCCGGCGAGCATCGTCCGGGGTCATAAGTCAGCAAAATGCCCTGAAAACAAAGGGATTGAGACGGTTGCCATTCTTATCAGTCTTTACGGACGGCAACGGTCAGCAAAATGCCCTGAAAACAAAGGGATTGAGACGAAAGTGAACCGCTAACATCCCGAAAATTTTAGAGTCAGCAAAATGCCCTGAAAACAAAGGGATTGAGACGCGATAATTCATCTGATGAGAGGTAACGCGGCTGTCTGCGCATTCCACGGCACTTGGACAGTGATTCCAGCGGAAACTGGACAGGCATT
>JACDZI010000120.1 GCA_013426785.1 Rhodocyclaceae bacterium
GCATTCGGCGTTACGCCGATGCCGTCGCGCAAGACATAACCGACTGTCGTGCTGGCTTCGGCATGCCCCTGCTCGATCGCGCGCCGCAGCCAGATCATCCCCTCGGCCACGTCGCGCTCCATCCCTTCACCGCGCAAATAACACCAGCCGAGCTTCGCCTGGCCGGCCGCATAACCGCGCGTGGCCGACTGCATGAAGCATTTAGCCGCCGCCTGATAATCTTCGGGTACGCCTACCCCGGCATAGTGCAGCCGTCCCAGCAGGTACAGGCCCCACGGGTCGCCCTGCAGTGAGGCGAGATGTATCCACTTGTAGGCGGCATGTTCATCCTTCGCCACACCGCGACCGGCCCAGTAGCAGACGCCCAGCGCTCCTTGTGCTTCGCTGGAACCTGCCCGCGCCGCCCGCTCGAACCAGCGCACCGCTTCTGCCGGGTCGGCATCAGCGCCTTTCTCCAGCAGACGGCCGAGCTGACAGGCTGCCTCGGCATCGCCGCCTTCGGCCGCTCGCGTCAGCCATTTGCGCCCGAAGCGCACATTCCTGATGACGTCCATGCCCCACAGATAGGTCAGACCGAGCAGCCGCTGGCCATAGGTGTCGCCGCGCACGGCGGCGCGCTTGAGCCAGAACACTGCTTGCGCGCCATCCTTGGCGATACCCTCGCCGCGCAACAACAGGTTGGCCAGCTTACACTGGCATTCCATGTCGCCTGGTTCCGCGCCGCGCCGGTACCAGTCCGCCGCCGCGACGATATCCACCTTGCCCTCGCTGCCGCGTTCGGCATTGCGCCCCAGTTGCAGCATGGCCCCGATGCTGCCGGCGTTGGCCGCTTTTTCGATCCACTCGCGACCGAGTTGTTCATCGCGGCGCACGCCATCGTCTGACAGCAGCTTGTAGCCGATCCAGTGCCCCGAGGTCGGATCGCCCTGATCCCAGGCGGCATGAAAGAGTTCCTGGGCGCGTACAAGGTTGGGCTTGCCATTCTCCTCGCCGCGCCCGGCGGCCGCGAGCCGACCGAGGGCAAAGGTGCCCATCGGTTCACCCAACCCGGCCGCCTGCGCGTAAAGCTGCCGCGCTTCGTCGAAGTCGGCGGGCGTGCTGTCGCCTTCAAGCAGCAGGTTGGCCAGATTGATGTGACTGCGTGCCTCGCCCTGCAAAATCGCAAGCCGATACCAGGCCACGCCACGCGCGATGTCGGTCGGCACGCCGATCCCCTGAGTCAGAAGTTTGCCCATGTGGAAATGCGCCGTCGCATCGCCTGTGTTTGCCAGCGCTTCGATGGCGGCGATGGTGGCCGGATAGCGCCGCTCTTTATCGTTGCAGGCCGCATCGGCATCGTCGAGTTCGACCAGTCGATCCAGCGCCTCGTCCCGATGCGCGGCGTTCTCGGGCCGGTGATCCAGATAGGTGCGAAAGTCTTCCGGGCAGGGGCTGTCGTGAATGGTTTGCCAGATCAGCGTGTCGATGGCGGTGTCGTCGTAGCGGGACATCGTGTTTCCTCCTTGATGCCGCCCATCTTAGCGAGCGCCATGCTCATGGTTTAAGCATGGCCGGAATGCCGGTTTGCCGTCCCGCCAGCGCCGACTTTTTCTAGGAGCGCCAGTCGAGATGGATCAGGGTCGCGTTGTCCTTGATCTCGGTGGTTACCTGAATGGGGCAATGTTTGGTTTGCTGCCCTTCGCTGTTCAGATATCGAATGCCTTGCAGGTGTTCGAGCGAAATGCAGCAGCCGCAGAAAACGAACGAATCCGGCGCCGAATCCGGCTGCGCGTCGCAGTAATGCGCCAGCGCTTCGGCGTGGCAGGTGGCAATGTCCTGATGGTAACGACCACTGCCCGAAAGATGCGATATGGCGATCTTGCGCGCACCCCATTGACCACAGGCGAAAGATAGGGCTTCGTAGGTGACGTTGTAATAGAAGTCGCGATTCGGGCGCGGGTCGTACGACCGCGCAAACGGTTCATAGCTGCGGGTGTTGTTGCCGGGTGCGAGAACGATGCCGCGCAACAGGCCTCCCGGCCTGCGACTTGCCAGGGCAATCAGCGTAATGCGCTCGTTGTCAGAACAGTTCCAGTTGGCGAGCGGCTTGATTTCGCCTTCATAGGAAATGCCGAGATCGTGCTCGAAGAAATCGCGTGATGCGCCGAGCGGAGAAAAACCCTCTTCCGTCGAAACAATGGCGACATCCGCCTCGCCGCGCTCTGCAAGTTCCTTGAAAAAGGCGTGGAAGTCGTAGCCAAGGGCGGTACGGTGGCCGTGATTCGCTTGGAGGGTGACAAACGGGGTCATTGTTCGGAGATGGTACGTCTCTGATCATGTCTCACAATATCTAGGTTGGCCGATAACGCCACGCATGATGATCTCGTAGTGAGCGAGCAGGTTTAGGAGCAATGGTTTGGTTGCTCCAGTCCAACTCTTTCACCCTAGCACGCTATCGCGCACGATGTTCTATCGAGTGCGTGACAAGCTGTAGAACGTCTACGAGGTCATCTTCGCCGTGAATGGGGTAATCAGTCCATTTGTCGTCAGCGTTGTACGTCGTGATGAGGTAGTGCCTCCGCCGGGGATATAAGTAAGCAAACACCCGACCACTGACCTTCATGGAAATGGCATCTGTAAGAGCATCCATGGAGATTTGGCCAGGCCTCAATTGTTTGATTCTTTCGAGTACCCTCGATACGTTGGCGCGAACTTCTGTGTCCGTGATATATGACAAATGATCGTCGAGTTTACGTACAATGATTGTAGTGGGCGGAGAGGGAATTGCTTGTTCAGAGAAGACCGGGATGATGTCGTCACTCTTGTCAAGCTTGATACACGAGTATGTGAAAAGAGAAATCGGTGCATCTATCCATTTGCACCGATTTATCAGGGTTTGTGAAAAGCTAGGTGCTACAAGAAGTAAGCGCACTGGCTGAGTCGGATCTATATTGTGATCGCGGTATTGCCGCGCGTAGGTTTCTATTCTTCCTGCCACATAGTCGTAGTAGTCGAGGCATTGAAAAAGCATCCCATCGTCCTCGATCACCTTTAGCTCGGCGACTACCAGTGAATGCCCACTGTCAACGAATAGAACATCAAGGCGCCCGCCAGCGGCCTGCTGCTGGTGATCTACAAAAGATAAACCCTCCTCGATTTGGTCTGAGTTTTGGCGAATTAGGTCTTCAAGTTGCTGTTCAGATACATCGACCTTCTTATATTTCGGCATGACAAATGGCTCCAGATATGTTTTTAGAGTTGCGACAGGCGGTCAGGATAATCCAGAATAAAGAGAATAGTCGGCACTGATAATACGGCGAGAGCTCAATAATTTGTGCTCTGCCAAACCGCCTGAATAAGTTGCGGCAGAAGCTCGGCGGCTTTGCCCTGCAGAAACACATCGGCATGGAATGACAGTGAGGTCGGCTCCGGGTTGATTTCGATGATCTTCGCTCCACCCCACTTGGCGCGGACGGGGAGGCTGGCCGCCGGTTGCACTTCCAGCGAGCTGCCGATGCAGATGAGGGCGTCGCAGGTATCGGCGGCACGCATGGCGCTTTCGAGCACATAGATGTCGAGAGGTTCGCCGAACCAGACGATGTCTGGCCGCAGGCGCGCCCCGCAACCGGGACAGCGGGGGATGGGGCCGGCCTTCAATACGATGGCGGCAAGATCGTCCTTGGTGGCGTAGGTACCGCACTCATCGGCGACGGCATATCCGTCGCAAATCCGGCAGATGATCGGGCTATGGTCGCCGGCAAACAATTCGTCGGCATCGACAAAGGCTTTGAGCCGGAAGATGTTGCCATGCAGTTCCAGTACGGTGCGACTGCCTGCGGCCTGATGCAGGTTGTCGATGTTCTGGGTGATCACGGTGACGTTCGGGACCAGGCTTTCGAGCCGGGCGACGGCGGCATGGCCGGCATTCGGCGCTACCTGCCGAATCTTGTCGGCCAGTTGGACATGCCAGTCCCAGACGGTTTGGGGATGGTGCCGGAACGCATCCAGTGAAGCAACGTCCTGCGGATCGTAGAGCGCCCACATGCCCTCGAAGCGGTCGCGAAAGGTCGGGATGCCGCTTTCCGCCGACATGCCGGCGCCGGTGAACACGACGATGTTCTGGCAGGAACGAAGGTGCTGGCGAAGCGGGTCAGGGATCATGGCTGTTGAAAAGTCGGCGCTGGCAGGACGGCAATTACACGATCCCGAAAGCCTTGGGCTGTATTTCCTTCATTGCTCACTGGGAATATCCATCTGCCGATACATCGGCGAAGGTTCAATCGGGGGCTGGAGAAATTCATTCTGCTTGAGTACGTTGTGCATTTCGGTGACGTGTTGCTCCAACTCAGGATTCTGCTTCAACAGAGTGGGGCGTGCATGCAGTAGGTATTGAAGATGCTGCCAGGCGCGCGCATCCTGGGGGAAACGCAGCGTGGCTTCAATGTAGCTTCTGGCCGCTTCGTTCCAGCATCCGAGCCCTTGCAGAGCCAGGCCGAGGTTCTTGTGGGCGTTGTACCGTTCCGGCTTGATGGCGATCGCAGCACGGCAATATTCGGCGGCCTGCTCATACTCGCCGAGTTGAACAAGAACGTAGGCCAGATTGTTGTTTGCTGAATATCGTGCAACCCATCCGGCAGGATTTAAATCGAAAACCTGCCGATATTCCTCGGCTGCTGCCAGCCAGTTCTCCGAATACTCATGACGAATTCCGGTCTCAACGTGATCAAGTGCTCTCCATTCGCGGGACTCGTCAGTTTTGCTTTCGAGGTTCATTGTAGTTCCTTTGAATTCCGATCGTGGCAATGATGATTCCCACGCCTATTCCAACAGTTTCGGCAAGAGCGGAGTTGCTGGCGGAGCAGGGCAGGGATCATCGCAGGTGAAAAAAAGTCGGCGCTGGCAGGACGGCGACAGATTAGCGGCTGCCATGCTCAGGGGATGAGCATGGATTCAATCCTGACAGATTTCTATGACCGATGTGCCGCTCTCAAGGCCGGAGCGGAGGCCCGGCAGCAATGCCGAGAATGTATCGAGGAGAGCCTGCCGCCGTACATTGCCCAGCCTGACCCAAATGACTTGGGGTGGTGTGCCGAAGCGCGAAGCCAAGTATCAGGAGCTTCAAGCCGCACGCAGGATCATATGGTCGCTTTGCCCAGCGGCATAGCTGAGTGCCGCAAGGATGTCGGCTTCTTCCAGGTCGGGATGGTCCTCAAGGATTTCCTGATGGCTGGCACCGGCAGCCAGTAGGCCGAGGATGTCCTTCACGCGAATGCGCAGCCCACGAATGCAGGGGCGTCCGCCACATTTTCCTGGCTCGATGGTGATGCGTTCGCTGAGGTTCATGCTGTTCTATATGGACGCCTCCCGTTTGCCAAGGGCGATATTGGTGTGCTGGGACAGAT
>JACDZI010000121.1 GCA_013426785.1 Rhodocyclaceae bacterium
GTCTCATTTCGCCGCTGCCAATGAAAATCTCGGCGCCTTGTTCAGCGTTTCCTTAGGCTGCACGCAAACAACTCCACATTGGCCGATTAGTGTGATTCGGCCCGACAGCAGATATCCGAGTGAAGCGGACTTTCAGATGACTGCTTCGTGGAAGTGATCACAGGCCGGTCGTGGCCGGTTGGGTGAGGTCGGCAACGGCCGCTTCGTAGAACTTCAATGCGCAAATACCTGGTTTGGCTGGGCGGCCGCTTTGGAGAAAACTGACGGACCGTTATGGCAGAGGTGCCTTCATAGATCATCCGGAAGGTTTCAGGGGCAGACCGACCACTGGGGATACCAATGTCAGCAGTCCGCAATCAGTCTGTTGCTGAGGAATCCCCTTTGATTTGCAGCCATCTTTCCGGCATAGATACCTACCTTTCGCAATGGATCATGGAAACCCCGAGCTCAACCACCGTTGGCGCCATGCACCGAATTCAGGTTGCGCAACATTTCCTCCACCTCGAATCCAAGCACCAGCACCCAGGCGAGCATCGCGATGCCGACACCAGCGGCGGCAATGTCCTTGATGATGCCGATTTTTTCGTTGTGGCGGGTTTCGACGAAATCGCACAAAGCTTCAATGGCACTGTTCATGATTTCCGCGACCAGTACCAGGGCAGTGACCACGATGATCAACACCACATCGACCCAATCGCGCGCGAACATTGCCGCCACCAGCACCATCAGCGAAACGGCTAGCTTCCAGGCGACGCTGAAGTCGTAAACAACCGCGTAACGCAAGCCGGTAAGGATCGTGCGGATTTTTCGCAGCGGGTGATAGCCCGGTTCGCCGGTCCCGAGAAATTTGTGTCTCATGCCCTTCCTACATTGAGGCGCCTGCTGTCATGTGCGGACAAGCGGCCAAACATCAAGACATGCAATCCACCCGCCCACAAGGCGGCAGCCAGGGTACCGGCCAGCACGTCGCTGGGAAAATGCACTTGCAAATAAATGCGCGACAGGCCGACCAGCAGCACGGCACTCCCCAAAGGCAGGATCCAGAGCGCACGCCGTCGTGCGGCGACGAGAACCACTGCCACTGCCAGCGCCGTGATCTGCATCGTATGAGCGCTGGGATAAGACCAATCGGCGGGCATGGCCGTCCAGACCGGGAACAGATCGGGGCGCGGTCGCATCACGGCGAGCTTGACGAGATGGCTCAAGGCGGAAGCGCCCAGCAGGGCCAGCATGAGAAATCCCGCTGCGCGCCGGTGTCGGCCGCGCCACAAGACCAGCGCTGCCAGCGCGGTCACCGGCAGCAACACGGCCAGGGAACCGAGCCAGGTAAGCGCCGGCATCCAATGATCAAGTCTGGCGCCGCGCAGGTCATGGGCCAGAGCGAGGCCCGCATGATCGATTGCGGTCGTGGCGCATTGACCTTGCGGGCAAACGAGCCATGCCCCGGCCGCGAGGATAGTCAGGCTCAATGTCCAGAGCAGGATGATCGCTTTCATCATCGGGATATCGTCCGCAACAGTCGGCGCTGGCCCCGTGTCACTCGGGCTCGGGTTCGCCCTGCCACAGCATGTCATAGCCGAGTTCGCGCGATTCGGAACACATCTCGATCAGTGCCGCAAACTTCTCGTTGAACGCCGTATCGGCGTGGCTTTTCTCGTGCTCCTCGAATGAATTCCAAAAGGTCACAATGGCGATGTGGTCCGACGCGCCAGCGGAACCGCCGACCGACCCCTCGTCCGAGATGAAGCCGGCGAACTTGTAGACCTGGCCGGCGATGAAGCCGCCCTTCTGGCCGCCATAGGTGTTCTTGACGACGTTGCACATCTCGCCAAGAGCCATCTCGACGTGCTCGAGCGTGACGCCGGGCTTGAGTTTGACCTCGTTGAAAAGCATTTTGCAGCCGAAGGGGATGCTGATGGGATCAAACATGGTGCAGTTCCTTTCCGGGTTATCGAAGGGTTTGGAGTGTTGGAATAACTGCGCTTTCAGCATCGCAATATGGTCGCAAAAAGTCGTCGCTGGCGGGACGGCACTGTTCATTGCCCCGCAGACTGCGCGTGCTTTTCCTTGCGCAGCGAGAGCCAGATCGAGATTCCGATGAAGGTGGCTACCACGGCCAGGGAGAAGCCGACCGGAATCTTGTAAACATCGATCAGTACCATCTTCACGCCGATGAACACCAGCACTGCCGCCAGGCCATATTTGAGCAGCGAGAAGCGATCGGCCATGTCGGCGAGCAGGAAATACATCGCGCGCAGGCCGAGGATGGCGAACACGTTCGAGGTCAGCACGATGAAGGGGTCGCCGGTGATGGCGAAGATGGCCGGGATTGAGTCGACGGCAAAGATCAGGTCGGAGATTTCCACCAGGATCAGCGCAAGGAACAGCGGCGTAGCGTAGCGCACGCCGTCGCGCCAGACGAAGAACTTCTCGCCGTGTAATTCGTCGGTGATCTTCATGTGGCCGCGCAGCCACTTCAGCAGCGGATTGTTGGCGAGGTCCGGCTTTTCATCGGCGAACCACCACATCTTGATGCCGGTGACCAGCAGGAAAACACCGAAGACATAGAGAATCCAATGAAACTGGGCAATCAGCCAGGCGCCGGCGAAGATCATCACCGTCCGCATCACGATGGCGCCGAGCACACCCAGCACCAGTACGCGCTTCTGCAGTTCCAGCGGGATGCCGAAGAAGGCGAACAGCATCAGCCAGATGAAGACGTTATCAACCGCCAGCGATTTTTCGATCAGGTAACCGGTGATGAACTCGAGGGATTTCTGATTCGCCAGTTCGCGACCGACACTGCCGTCGAGATACCACCACAGGCCGGCGGCGAAGAGGAAAGACACCGAGACCCAGATGACCGACCAGGTCGCGGCTTCGCGGAAGGAGACGCGGTGCTGTTTGCCACCACCGACGACGAAAAGGTCGATCGCCAGCATGACGAGAACGATGATGCTGAAGCTCGCCCACAGCCAGATGTTGCCAATGCTTTCCATGCCCGCCTCTCCTCCCGATCAGGCGCTACTCACCACCAATTATGAAGATACCTGCTCCGCCGCCCCACGTTGGCTGCGCAGTTGCTGACTGCGGAGCACCGTCCGCATATCGGTAGCCCGGAACTTCCAAGTATCGATCGCATGCCAGAACAGGTCGGCCTCGCTGTCGGCCAAGTGACCATCACTGCGGATCATGTCGAAGATCTGACGCAGCAGCGTCTGCCGCTCGGCGGTACTGCTGATCTCACCAAACAACTGATCAAGGACGACCGGGGCCAACAAGTAATAACCGCTATCGCTGGGCAAACTTTTCACATCGGCGCAGAAATCGTAAAACACCTCGAAGAAGTCTTCACGCGTAATGCCGAGTTCGGCAAACGTGCTCTGCCGGGTGAGACTTTCCAGCTCCGCATTGTCCAGGCGACCATCCGCCAGCATGGCCAGCACCACCAGCCGCGCCTTGGCGCGCGGGCTGTTCGGCGCGTAGGCGCGGAGCACCTCGTTGGGGTTCTTGTAGGGGGCGCACATTTCACGGGCTTGCAGGGTCATCATGGCGAATATCTCCTTGGTGGTAGCCGGTGCGGCAAATCCGCACCGTGTGAGGCGCACTTTAGGCTTGAATATATTTCCAATAAAGTGTGTTTTATAGATAATATATTCCCATTATTTGGGATGATTGAATGAAACCTGACGACCTCAACTTTCGCCATCTTCTCTACTTCTGGGCGGTCGCCAAGGAGGGCAGCATCAGCCGCGCCGGTGAGCGATTGGGACTCTCGGTGCAAACCATCAGCACCCAGCTCGGACAGCTTGAGCGCCAGCTCGGCCAGGCCCTTCTAGCCCCCCAGGGACGCTCGCTGGTACTGACCGAGGCGGGGCGCAGAGTGCTGGTGTATGCAGAGCAGATCTTCCAACTGGGCGAGAAACTGCGACAGGAGCTTGCCGAGAATCAAATAACCCGTCCGCGCTTCGCGGTTGGGGTGACAGATGCAGTACCCAAGCTGGTCGCTTTCCGTCTGCTTGAGAGTGTGCTGCTGCCTCCGCTATCTGTGAGGCTCGAGTGCATCGAAGGTGACTTCGAGCATCTGCTCGGCGAACTCGCGCTCAATCAGCTGGACCTGGTGATCGCCGACCAATCGGCACCGCACCGCGCCAACCTCAAGCTGCATTCGCATTTGCTGGCGAATGTCGAGATTGCCCTGTATGCCGGTGCAGCACTGCAGGGCAACTTTGCGGCCGACTTTCCGCAGTGTCTCAACGGTGCACCCTTGCTCCTGCCGGCGCGCGGCGATCCACTGCACAGCGCCATCGACGCCTGGTTCGCCGCCCACGACCTGCGTCCGCTGGTGGTGGGCGAATTCACCGACAGCGCGCTGCTCAAAACCTTTGGTCGTGCCGGTCAGGGACTCTTCCCGGCACCGGCCGGCATGCACGAGGACATCGCAGCGCAGTTCGGCGCGGTTCCGGTCGGGACCCTGCAGGGTGTCAGCGAAAGCTGGTATGCCATCTCCACGCATCGGCGCGTACAACACCCCGCAATAGCACTTATCCAAGCAGCCGGAGTTGAGCGGATGGTCGACTGAAACCGGTGTTCAGCATTGGTAGAGCGCTTTCGAGTGACATTAGCCTGGTGACGCTGTCGAGTGCATGAACTGCTCCTGATGCGAAAACCAGCAACAAAACAAGGGCTCGGAGCATGGGCGGCAAATCAGTGGAAGAATGGATCACAGAATATCATGCGGGGGGGGTAATGACCCGAAGGGCTGGTTTCGAAGTGCTGCTGCCTGTCAGATGACCGGTTGCCGAAAGCCTCTTGGGACCGCTGATGGCCGAAAGTGTGAGTTCACCAAAACTCCAGTAAGCAGCCATCAGCTTCTCCGGATTGAGATTTTCGCTGACCGCCCTCCCCTGCCGCTCCTGCACCATGCCCCATCCAGATGCGGTCGCCAATCCTGCCATTTCCCCAACGCGGCGGTCAGCACCCGTACCGTCCGCCAGTAGTCATAGCGCGTCGCCGCCGATTTCTCGCTGGCCCAGCGCTCCAGTACCCAGCGCATATGCTTGACCTGCCACTGGCGCGGTTCGCTGATGCTGAAGCGTTGCTGGATCGCCTGGGCAATCCGCTCGCCCCGCTCAATGTGGCCGGCGATGCTCGACTTTGATCCCGGCAGTGATCGTTTCAGCAGGATCGCGATGCTCATGGCCGTGCCCTGATATAGGCGGCCACGACATCGATCCGGTCACGCCCGAGTTCGCGTGCCAGAGCCAGCCTGAACGGATCATCGTTTTGCTGTCTAGGGAAACGCTGAACAAGGCGCCGAGATTTTCATTGGCAGCGGCGAAATGAG
>JACDZI010000122.1 GCA_013426785.1 Rhodocyclaceae bacterium
AGCAAAGACAGGAACTCCGTATACGCCAGCTTGGCCTCGATTGCCTCGCGGTTACCCAGCAGGTGTTGTGTCTAGAAAGTGTGCAATCCGTTGCGGCATTGGTATTTCCAATGGCAAGCATTGCCGCCTCTGTCGAGAAATTTCGTTATTTCATGCGGAGCGTTCGCATAGATGCCGTGCCACAGAGTATCGATGATTTATTTGCACCGGATGTTGCAGTGCTATCCGCACTCGATCAATGTCGCGGTGTTCCATCCATCTACACATGTCATGAGGAAAGAAAATGAATACGGTCCAAGGAAAGTTGATCAATGGAATGATGGTGGGGGGTGCCTTGCACTTCGATTTCGAAGTACGTGAGCCCCTGGTCGAAGATATGGTCGAAGCTGAAAAGCAGGTGCCCCCCACTGAACTCCATGCCTTCAATGTCGAATTGCTATGCCGGGTTGTAACGCGCATTGGCAGCTTCACCGGTCCATTCACGCCTGGCATGTTCAAGCGCATGAAGCGAAACGACTATAACGCCCTCACTCAGGCAATGCTGAAGGCGGATAGCCTGGGGGAGCAGACGCCCGCCGGAGAGGGCGGTATTTAGATGCTGTTTTATTGATTGCTCTGCGCACACATTGGCCGCCATCGGTAATTGAGCGACTGACGAAGGCCGAATTCGATTACTTCCTTTCCAAGTTATCAGAATCTCAAACGTGACTAACCGAGACCTATCGCTAAGCGTACTTCTCAAGCTGGTGGACAACCTGTCCGGTCCAGCGGCGAAGGCCATGTCGACGCTGTCGGCAGAGTCAGCGAAAGTGGCTCGGCAGCAACGCACGGAATACGCGCGAATGATGCAGGCGCGGGAAACCTTAGGGGTACGCTCAGAGCAGGTTATTCGTCGAGAGATTCAACAGACCGAGGCGGCTTACAAGCGACTTCTGGCATCGGGGACAATGGGGTGGCGTGAGCAAACCCGTGCCGCTGGATCCATGCGTGCGCAAGTGGCGGCACTCAATGCCGAAATGGGCAAGCTCTCCAAAGGTCAATTGGCCCGTATGGGTGTTGCTGGCCTGGCTGGAGTTGTTGCAGCCGGAGCAGTGATCAAACCTAAAGCAGAGCAAGCAATGGCCTATGACCTGCGTTTGGCGCATATGGCAAATACGGCCTTCGCCGATCGCAACAAGGGTGGCCGCCAGTCAGGCATGCGCGACTTGAACGCCGCCATAGAGCGATCCATTCGACAAGGCGGCGGCTCGCGTGACCAGGCTGCGGAAACTCTGGATGCGTTGATTGCCTCCGGCGCAATGAACGTTGGTGATGCCTCGGCTATCTTGCCGACACTGATGAAATCAGCGACTGCCTCCGGTTCCGACTCTACGCAGCTTGCGCAGATCGCAATTCGCGGTATGCAGACGTTCAAGATCAAACCAGGTGAGATGCCAAATGTCATCGATATGGCGGTTGCCGCTGGTCAGGCTGGCGGCTTCGAACTGAAAGACATGGCGAAATGGTTGCCTGCACAGATGGCAGCAGCATCAGCATCTGGCCTGACGGGTTCGTCCGGCTTCGCCAAACTGGCGGCACTCAACCAGGCAGCGGTTATCACGGCAGGCAGCAAGGATGAGGCCGGCAATAACCTGGTGAACCTGCTGGCCAAGATCAACAGCAAGGATACGGCCGAGGATGCCAAGAAACTCGGCATCAATCTGCCTCAATACCTTGCCAAGCAACGCCTCCAAGGGGTTGATTCCGTTGACGCCTTCGTCGGCCTCGTCGATCAGCAAGTAACGAAACAGACTGCATGGAAACAGTTGCAGAAAAAGCTGTCCGAGTCCAAAGATGATGCAGAAAAGCGCGATACCTACGAGAGCATGGCAGCAATTGTCCAGGGCTCTGGAGTCGGTCAGCTAGTCCAGGATCGCCAGGCACTGATGGCACTCGTCGCGATCATGAACAATCGCGACTACCTGGCCAACGTGCAACGAAAGACTCTTGGCGGCATGGGGGCTACCGATAAGAATTTCGGTGTGATCTCTGATACAGCGGCATTCCAGGCAGAGCGCGCATCGAACGCGAAACAGATTGCCGAGCAAAACATCATGGAATTCATGATGCCATCCATCAAGACGCTTTCAGGTGGTTTTGCTGATCTCTCCGAAAAACATCCCGCGCTGGCCACGGCAGCCGTTGCGGCGACTGGTGCACTCACTGCATTGGCAGCGGCAGCTGGAGCAGCGGGTTTATCCAGCATCCTGACTGGTGGTGCAGCTGGTAATGCAGGCAGAGTCCTGTCCGGCGGGGCAGGTAAGTTGCTGTCTGGAATTGGCGGCTTCGCTCTCAAACGTGCTTTACCTTTGGCGGGAGCATGGGAAGCTGGGCAATTAGCTGGAAGCGGTATCAATTGGCTCACGAACAAAGGTTTGTCGTGGATGACTGGTAGCGAAACCTCGCTTGGCTCTCTCATTTACGACAAGACCCACGGACAGGTTGGCCAATCACAGCCTGTGGCAGTGGGCGGGGCAATCCGCATCACAGTCGACAGTGAGGGGCGTGTGTCATCGATATCCGCCAGGTCAGACAACCGGGGAGTGCCGTTCCTGGTTGATGGTGGCCCCGTGATGTCATTACCGTGAAATGTTGAGTCCAGAAAAGAAAATCGACCAAGGAAAAATTATGAGTATCGCAACGCTTTCGCAACCCCTGCCGCCTGCCGGATTCAAGGAATTCCGCATCCTCCCGGCCGGGTCATTCCGCGCCGCAGATGGCAGCGGCCGGCCCGATGGCCTTGCCGGCTGGGTCTTGGATACGCGCCTCGCCCATGCCATCATGGCCAGCCTGGCGGCACGCCGGGATGATTTGATGATTGATTACGAGCATCAGAGCCTCAAGGTTGCCGAAAACGGAAAACCTGCCCCCGCTGCGGGATGGTTCAAGCGGGTGGAATGGCGTGAGGGCGATGGTCTCTATGCCATCGATGCCCGCTGGACAGACAAAGCCGCCGCGATGATCGCCGGCAAGGAGTATCGCTACCTTTCGCCCGTGTTCACCTTCGATAAGCGCACTGGCGAAGTAACCGGGTTGGTGAGTGCCGGCCTGACCAACCAGCCGGCCTTGGATGGCTTGACCGACTTTGCGGCCGCTACCGCCCGGTTCACTACGGGCAGCATCGATACCGACCGCGCCATCAACACATTCAACCGGACATTCGGTGAGTTTGGGGTATTCCACCCGCACACGCCGCCAGCCGAGGTGGCCCGGCTGCGAGCGGAGTATGGCATCAATCAAGCGCCGGCCGCTTGCCGCAACGCAAAGCCGGTGAAGCCAAAGCCCAGCCTAGCAGGGATGAATGCTGAGGATGCCAACAAGATGCGGCATTGGTTTCCTGACGTGTATGAATAAAGAGTCCTTTCGTGGGCGCATCATCGACGTAACGCGAGGGCCGGTCATAGCGTTGCAATGTCTGCCGACCTATGACCGGAAGCTCCCGGCGCTGTCCTGCTACACGGAGCAAGGACAGCAAGCAAGCCGGGGGCGCCCGCAAGGGAGAGCGCCTAGAGCGCCAGTGTTGAGAGCGCCAGAGCGCCACGAGCGCCAGAGCGCCTTCGTTAATTGATGACTAGGGGTTGATATGAGTAATTCGCCAATCAGTATGGAAGTCGAGGATAAGCAGATTATCGATTCACTACATAAGCTAATCGCACTTGGCAAAAACCCAAGTAGTGTGATGGCCGATATCGCCACCCTCGGCGAGCGCAGCACCCGGCACCGCTTCGATACCGAGACAGGTCCGGACGGCCAAAAATGGAAGCCGAGCCTGCGCGCGCAAATCACCGGTGGACGCACCCTGACGGAACGCGGCCACCTGGTCGGTTCGATCTCCGGCCGCCACGGCCGCGACTTCGCCGAGTGGGGTGCCAATCGCATATACGCGGCCATCCATCAATTTGGCGGCGAGATTGAGAAGCCAGCGCAAACCCGCATGGTGCGACATAGAACCGACGCCAAGGGCAATCTACTTCGCAGCAAAATCATGAATGGCAATGGCCTGGTGTTTGCGAAAAACAGTCACAAGCGCGTCAGTATCCGCTGGTTTATTCAGCACGGACATACAGTCAATATGCCTGCGCGCCCGTTCCTCGGTTTGTCAGACGAAGATAGCGCCAACATCCTGAACATCATTGAGGCCAGGATTAAAGCGACCTGTGCGCCATCGAGCGCCTGAGCCACCCATGCCCAATTCTCAGACCAACGCGACGACGCCGGCAGCCGGCAAACCAGATAGAGGCGGCTTTACTATTGATCTGATGGAGTTCGAGTACCCACCCGAAGCCCTACGCCCGTTTATCTTTGCCTGGCTTGATGTTTACGAGAAAGAACACGCCGCACGCCCCGGCGCTGATTGGCGTAGCCTGCTGGATTCCAATTCGGAGAAACTCGCCAAGGGGCTGTCTACGTCGATTAGCGCGGCGCTTGCCGCCCCCATACGGGACGCCTTCAAGAAACAGCACGCGGCTGCATACGCGCTTGGCGCGAAGAATGCAGGAAAGCACCCCAGCCGGGCGGTTCAGACCGTGGAGCGCGATCCCGCGACGCTGGAAATCCTGCGCACCGTCACTGAGTACCAAGATTGAACCTGCCCGCGCCACCCGGCCCTGACTACACCGACGTCCACGAGCTTGTCCGTTGCACGGGTTACACCCGGCAAGCGGTGCAGGCGATGGCGAAGCGCGAAGCATGGCCCCACGAGGCCACGCCAGCGCCGGCTGGCAGGGTGCGGCATTGGTATCCTATCGCCGCACTGCCTGAGCGCCTGCGCTTCCTGGTAGGGTATTTCAGGCGCAACCCGTTCAACCTACGCCGGGAAGGGCATGCGGTGTACGCGTACATGCTGTCCCGCCGTGAGCAGATCGCCAAAACCGACGCCACCATCGCCCGACTTACCGACAGCCGCAACCAGATTGCCGCCGAATTGGCAGCTGCCGGCCTGAGTCAGTAACGCGAACCGGACGAAAGTTTGCGGGGTATTTGGCACAAAGTCTGGCGGGACACTGGTTTGAAATATTCCATTTCATCTGTCCCGAATATTTCATTTCATGTGTCCGCCATCAATCTCGCTGACGAACCAGCTACGCTATGGTTGTCGACCAATTTTATTTT
>JACDZI010000123.1 GCA_013426785.1 Rhodocyclaceae bacterium
GCGATGGGAGATTTACGAGCAGAAATCATGCCTACTGAAATAGGCTCTAAGTCGAGAGCGCAATTACGCCGGCCAGTGGTTTCGGTTGAGTAAGCCCAGTGGTATAGGCCATCGCACCTCCTTGAGAAAAACCGGCAACAAATATCCTGTCGCAAGGAATACCCAGTTCTTCCTCACGCTCGATCAGGTCACGAATTTGTTGGCGGGATTTCAGAATCCCGTCTATATCGACCTCGCGATTGTTCTTTTCGAGGCTGATGATGTCGTACCAGGCCGGCATGACATAGCCCCCATTGCAGGTTACCGGGATAGCGGGAGCATTGGGAAAGACGAAGCGGATGCGAGCGGATGGATCCAACCTCAGTTCCGGTAACACGGGAACAAAATCAGATCCATCAGCGCCAAGCCCATGCATCCAGATGACCGTCCAGTCGCAGGACTCGTGCGTCTGAAGTTCGATCATATCCAGAATAGTCATGGGCTCGACGGTCAGCTTACTTCTTCTTGGTCTTCTTGCCGGCAACGGCCGTCTTGAATGTGGCTCCAGCGGTGAAGCGGGGCAGGGTGGTGGCAGAGATTTTCAGGGCAGCCCCGGTTTGCGGGTTGCGACCGGTAGGCGATCACGGCATTCAAGATTTCTTGCCGATTAGTTCGATGTAATAGCCGTCCGGGTCCGTCACGAAGGCGATGATGGTGGATCCGGCATTCATCGGGCCGGCCTCGCGGATGATCTTCCCGCCTTTCTGACGTATGGCGTCGCAGGCGGCATAGACGTCATCGACTTCGAGCGCGATGTGGCCGTAGCCAGTGCCGATCTCGTACTTGTCGACACCCCAGTTGTATGTGAGTTCGATAACGCTGTTGTCGCCTTCATCGCCATAGCCGATGAAGGCCAGGGTGAACTTACCTTCAGGGTAGTCCTTACGGCGCAGCAGTTGCATGCCGAGGATCTGTGTGTAGAAGTTGATCGACCGGTCGAGATTGCCGGTACGAAGCATGGTGTGGAGGATTTTCATGCGGTAGGTATAAAGAGATAGGATTTCAGGTAGGCGAAAGAAATTCAAAAAGGATGATACACGGCGGAATTTAGGTTCCGGGAGTCTCCATCCCTCGTCCGCTATGTGTTTGGCCAAGCCGCCTCAACCAATCGCGGCAGCACGTCCGCAGCTGCGGAATGAAGATTGATGGTGGCGACTTCATCAAGCTGGGTCAGGTCGGGGTTGATCTGGACAACGGTTGCGCGTCGGCGCAAGGCAGCGAAGGGAAGTTCCGCAGCGGGATAAACCATCGCGGACGTGCCGATTGAAAAGAACAGGTCACATCCTTCCTTTTCCACCGCAGACATTGCCGCTGTCCAGGCAGCCTTGGGCAACGACTCCCCGAACCACACTACGCCGGGCCGAATACGGCCACCACAATGCTGGCAGCGCGGGGGTTCCAGCCGACGGCCACCTTGCGGTTCATCGGGTATTCCGCACGACAACTCATGCGGGCGAGCACATGCGAAGCAGCGTGGCGAGAAAAGACTGCCATGCAAGTGGATCGGTTGATTGCTACCCGCCCGCTCGTGCAGGTTGTCGACATTCTGGGTAATAAGCGTGAAACGAGGCACCTTCGAGGCTATTGCTGCAATTCCCTGATGCGCTGTATTGGGTTCGGCGCGCATCACATTCATGCGGCGCCATTCATACCAGCCCCAGACCAGGGCCGGATCACGACGGAAGGCGTCTGGTGTCGCAAGCTCCGCAAAATCGAAGTTCTCCCACAGGCCCGTCAAAGCATCCCGATACGTGGGGATGCCACTCTCGGCGGAGATGCCCGCGCCCGTAAACACGACGACATGCCGGGCGGCACGAAGGGCTTCAACGGCATGATGTTCAGACGTATCCATCATTTCAGTCAAGGTTTCTTGAAGTCGTTCCAGTATCGATCAGGCATGAATATCGCCTACATGACCTCATAGTACGGATTGTCGCGACATAATGTGTCGCAGTCCGCACCTACACTGACTCCGTCACACAACCCACTGGAAATCACCATGGCCAAACGACCCGTTTATGCACCCAATCTCAAGGGACGCAAGCTGGTTGCTCCAATCGACATCGAGTTCGGCTGGGTGGCTGGACTCTCTGTCAGCCAAAAGCAGAAGAACATCCACAGCCTGCATGCAGCGGCGCTCGACCAGCGGAAACTGCACAAGCTGCTGGAGATTTCCTCCAAGTCTGAAATCGAACTTGGCGTGGCCTTGAGCGCCTTCAACCTCACCCTGACGTTGGCCAATGGGCAAGCGCATACCCTCGAAACAGTTTTTCAGTCCAGCAAGGTCTTCGAGCAGGGTGGCCCCTATGTTGATCTCCTGAACAAGTCGTCTGCCGCTGCCAAGAGTGATGAACGTTTGCACCGGAACGGGAAGTTGATCGGATTCCGGTTTGAAGGAAAAGACTGGCCACTGACGCCAACGACGGCTTTTTACGATTGGCTTTATCTCAACGCACTGACACAGCATCCCGATCTGACAGAGAGGCTGATCGAGTTCGATGGTTTTACCGATATCGAGTTCAACCCTGCACGATCCTTGAATTGTCAGGCATCATCGGCAGCCCTGTACGTCTCCCTGCAAAAGCTCAACGAACTTGAATCGAGCCTCGCCAGCCCGGAAAGTTTTCTGGCGCGAATGGCGCAAACTGTTTGTTCATGAGCCCTGGCCACGGGGAAACGAATGCCGTCCTGTAATCATTTCCCTGGCTCGTAAAGGGCAAGTGCGCTACGCAATCGATGGTGCAACTCCTCTCGCAATGCTGGCGGCGAGACAACCTCAACGCCATCAGCGAAGCCAAGCAGCCACCAGCGTAATTGCAGGGTGTCGGCAACACTGGCTGTTACTTCCAGCCGACCATCGGGGAGTTGCGTGATCTGTTGATTCGTCGTCAATGGCGTATCCCAGAGATGCTCACCCGCTTCGGGCGTGAAGCGCAACACCAGATCAAGCGGTGCTTCGGCACCAAACCCCAGATTACCGGCAGCGACATAACGAGCTAGGTCGAAACCTTTTTGGTGCCTTGCCGGTTCGGGGAGCATTTCAGCTTGGCGTACCCGATGCAGCACCAACAAGCGGGTATCGTCATAGTCGAAAAGTGTTGCAACCAGGTAAAACACGCCGCCGCGCTGTACCAGTCCGAGGGGATGCGCAATGTATTCCACATCACTGCGCTCGCCGCGCTTGCGATAGCGAAGTTTCAGCTGCTGGTTTCCCAGCAGGGCTTCCTGAACCGTTGCCAGGATTGGCTCGGAAACAGTCGCCGGCAGCAGCTCCAGGTTGGCCGGCACGATGGCAATCTTCTTCAGCCAGTCACGCAGGGGCGATTTGCCTGCCTGCGCATCCAGGCATTGCTCGGCCATGCCGAAATAGGGGGCCAACTGGTCGAGCACGCTGGACGGCGTCAAGCGTTCGAGAAACTTGCGCAGCATCAGAAAGCTGGCGGCTTCCGGCGGGCTCAATGCCGGTACATCGAGGGCGGCGGCACCACGTTCCCAACTCCAGCCATAGGGCTTCGAACGTGCATCCGCTATCAGGGGGAATATTGCCGACAAGGATTGCAGATCGCGCTCGACGGTACGTTTCGTTACCGAAAAACCGGCACTTGCCAATCGCTTGGTCAGCTCGGTACCGGTAATTTTGCGCGGGAAACGGGGTATCAGTCGCAATGTCAGCCATTGCCGTTGCAGGGTATCGATGGTGATGGACATGTCGTGAGTGCGTGTTTGGCGTACAGATAACAAGCCTAATCATACGTGCGACATACAAGGACGCGCGCAAATTTCAGGGAAATCAGCCAGATGTGGACGCGACGTCAGGTGTCGCGCTGTTTGCATAACATCCCTGCCAAGGCACGGAGAAAATAAACATGGCACTGCGGCATCCCAAACTCAGGATACGTCCCAGAATCCAGAGGGATTTCGTGGCGTGGCTCGACGCCAATCAATCTGCATTCGCAGTACCCGTCCGGCTTGGGCAGCGCACCAGAACGCACTGGCAATTACGGTTTGGCGGCATCACTCCCCACGTGAGTGCCGTACTGATTGGCAATGGCACACAAAACGAACTGGTGGTGGCAGCGGAATGGCAGGGGGAATGCTGGGATCTTTTCGCTGCCTTCGAAGCATCACCTTACCGGGCCGAGACAGCTTATTTCTGTGCATTGTGCGAGGAAACCGGGCGCCAGGCGTTCGGGTCGCGGGTCGAACTCTGGCTTGACCATCTGTTCGTGCCATTCCTCGACTGGGTGAATCGGAAACTCGCACCTGCCAACTGGCTGGTACTCCATGATCATGGCGGTGCCACATCGGCCGCACTGTCAGTCGAGCGTCCTGCCGATCTGGCGGGGCAGATCATTGTTCCATTGCGTGCCGAAAGATCGCTTGTACGCGGATTTTCAGGCAGTTGCGATTGCGCATAATCCAGGGGGCAATCCGGGTTAAACTGACCAGACTGGTCTGATTGTGGAGATACACCATGCAAACATGGCAAATGCAGGAAGCCAAGGCCCGTTTGTCGGAAGTGGTCAAACGGGCCGAGCACGAGGGGCCGCAGGACATCACCCTGCACGGGCGCTCCGTGGCGGTCATGCTGTCGCGCGAAACCTTCGACCGTCTGGCCGGGAGCGGTGAATCGCTCGTTGCGTTCATGCAGCGGTCGCCCTTGTACGGACTCGAAGACGTCCGTCTCGATCGGGACAAGAGTGCAGCGCGCGAGGTCGCGCTGTGAGTTACCTGATCGATACGAACATCATTTCCGAACTGCGGCGCAAGGATGCCAACTCCGGCGTCGTCAGCTGGTTTGCCGACCGCCCCGCCAACACCCTGTATCTGTCCGTGCTTACCTTGGGCGAGATTCGCAAGGGCATCGAGGCGCTACCCAACAGCAAGCGGAAACTGACTTTGCGCGACTGGCTCGAAGTCGATTGTGAATGGCGGAGTAAAAGGGAGCCAGATGGCGGAGTAATCGGTAGCCAGTCGG
>JACDZI010000020.1 GCA_013426785.1 Rhodocyclaceae bacterium
AGCATGACAATGAAATCGTTCACTCCAATCAACACTTATTCAGTGTTTCCTTAGCCTTTCCGGCGCCAAGACCCATCTTTCACGCCTGATCTACCAGATCGCCACGGGCGTGGAGAGCGGGATTGTCATCTCACGTAACGGCACGCCGGTGGCGCGCCTGCTGCCCATTCAGGCGGATATCGCCAGCCGTATCGGCATCTCCAAGGGGGAATTCGAGGTACCGGAAGATATCGACGCCAATAACGCTAGGGTGGCGGCGTTGTTTCTCGGTTCCCGATAACGGTATGATGCGCGCCTCTTTCCAAGCCACAACCGCATGATCCGCAAGTTCATCCGCCGCGTCTTCAAGCGCGGCGAACCCTCTCCCCACGCCGTCGAAACCGTCGGTCCCGACCAGCACGGCATCCGTCCCGAGCAGGTCTCGAGCGCCGCGCGCCGTACCTGCGAAGGCCTGCAGCAGGCCGGCCACCAGGCCTACGTAGTCGGCGGCGCGGTGCGCGACCTGATCGCCGGCATCGTGCCGAAGGATTACGACGTCGCCACCGATGCCACGCCGGATCAGGTGCGCCGCATCTTCCGCCGTTCGCGCATCATCGGCCGGCGTTTCCAGATCGTGCATGTGATGTTCGGCGCCGAAACCATCGAGGTGTCGACCTTCCGCGCCGCCCACGACGAGGACACGCTCAAGGACGAGCACGGCCGCGTGCTGCGCGACAACGTCTGGGGCAACATGGAAGAGGATGCCGCGCGGCGCGATTTCACCGTCAATGCGCTGTATTACGACCCGGCCAGCGGCCAGGTATTCGACTACCACCACGGCGTGCGCGACCTGCAGCGCAAGACCCTGCGCATGATCGGCGACCCGCGTGCCCGTTACCGCGAGGACCCAGTACGCATGCTGCGCGCCGTGCGCCTCGCCGCCAAGCTTGACCTGCGCCTCGACCCGGTCGTGCAGGCACCGATCCGCGAAATGGCCGAACTGATCGAGAACGTGCCGGCGGCACGCCTGTTCGACGAAATGCTCAAGCTGCTGTTTTCCGGCCACGCGGTCGAATGCGTCCGGCGCCTGCGCGAGGACGGCCTGCACCACGGCCTGCTGCCATTGCTCGATGTGATTCTCGAACAGCCGCTGGGCGAAAAGTTCGTCATGCTGGCGCTGGCCGACACCGACCAGCGCGTGCGGGCAGGCAAACGCACCTCGCCGGGCTTCCTGTTCGCCACCCTGCTGTGGCACGAGGTGCTGGCCAACTGGGAAGCCCGCAAGAAGCGCGATGAACTACCGGTGCCGGCGCTGCATGCCGCCATGGACGAAGTCATCGACACACAGGGCGAAAAACTCGCCATCACCCGCCGCATCGCCGGTGACATCAAGGACATCTGGCTGCTGCAACCGCGTTTCGAAAAACGTGCCGGTCGCGCGCCCTTCCGCCTGATCGAGCAACAGCGTTTTCGGGCCGCCTGGGATTTCCTGCATCTGCGCGCAGCCAGCGGCGAGGCGCCGCAGGAACTGGCGGACTGGTGGCTGGCCTTCCAGGAAGCCGACAACGCCGGGCGCGAAGCGCTGCTGCAACCCGACACCGCCAGCCCGAAAAAGCGCCGCCGCCGGCGCAGCAACAGCAAGAATGCGGCGGAGCCGGCGAATGCCGTCCCGCCAGCGCCGACCTTCGACGAATAAACGATGCAGGTGAAGGCTTACGTCGCGCTTGGCGCGAATCTTGGCGACCCGGTCGCGACGGTACGCACAGCCATCGAGGCTCTTCGCAGCATTGCGGGTGCTCGCTTCCTCACGGCTTCCTCGCTCTACCGCACCGCACCGGTCGGCCTGCACCACCAGCCGGATTTCATCAATGCCGTGGCGCTGCTGGAGGTCGATACTGCCGTCCTGCCAGCGCCGACTTTTCTTGGGGCACTTTTCGAGATCGAAGCAAAATTCGGCCGCGTCCGTAGCGTGAAGAACGCCCCGCGCACGCTCGACCTCGATCTGCTGCTCTACGACGACCAAACCATCGACCAGCCCGGCCTGACCTTGCCGCACCCGCGCATGGCCAAACGCGCCTTCGTGCTGGCGCCGCTGGCGGAAATCGCCCCGGACCTTGATATTCCAGGACACGGCATGGTCACCGAACTGCTGGCCTGTATCGACGGGCAGCGCATTGAAAAACTCCCGCAAGCCCAGCCGGTGTATTCTTGCCCCCCCTGAGTCGTTCGCCTTGCCATGACTTATCTCGCCTCCAACAAGCCGATCACCCTGCCCGAACTGGCGCGCATGAAGCACGCCGGCGAGAAGATCGCCACCCTGACTGGCTACGATGCCAGTTTCGCCGCGCTCGAAGACCGTTGCGGCGTGGATGTCATCCTTGTCGGCGATTCGCTCGGCAATGTGATCCAGGGCAAAACCTCGACGCTGCCGGTCACCCTGGATCAGATGGTCTATCACACCGAGTGCGTCGGCCACATCGTGCAACGGGCAATGGTCGCTGCGGACATGCCCTTCGGCAGCTACCAGGAATCGAAGGAACAGGCCCTGCGCAATGCGGTCCGCCTGCTGGCGGCCGGTGCCGAAATGGTCAAGCTCGAAGGCGGCGAGGTCATGGCCGAAACCGTGCGCTTCCTGGTTGAACGCGGCATACCGGTCTGGGCGCATATCGGGCTCACCCCCCAGTCGGTACACGCACTCGGTGGCTACCGCATTCAGGGCAAGGACCAGCAGGCCGCCGCCAGAATGAAGAGCGATGCGCTGGTACTGCAACAAGCCGGGGCGGTGATGATGCTGCTCGAAATGATTCCGGCAGCGCTGGGCAGCGAACTCACGCAAACGCTCAGCATTCCCACCATCGGCATCGGTGCCGGTTCCGACTGTTCCGGCCAGGTGCTGGTACTGCACGACATGCTGGGCATCTATCCGGGCAAGAAAGGCCGTTTCGTCAAGGATTTCATGGCGGAAGCGCAAAGCATCGAGGGTGCCGTGCACTCCTATGTCGCGGCTGTCAAGGACGGCAGCTACCCCGGTCCCGAACACTCCTATTGAAGTTTTCCTGATGCGGATTCACGACACCATCGCCGGCGTGCGCGCCGCGCTGAAAACGGCTGGGCGGATTGTCTTTGTTCCGACGATGGGCAACCTTCACGAGGGCCATATCGCCCTGATGCGCCAGGCGCGCCAGCATGGCGACTGCGTCGTCGCCTCGATCTTCGTCAATCGCCTGCAATTCCGCCCCGGCGAGGATTTCGAAAAATATCCGCGCACACTCGACGCCGACTGCAAAAAACTGGTCGCCGCCGACGTCGACTACCTGTTCGCGCCGGACGAGACCGAGCTTTATCCTGAACCGCAGCGCTATGTCGTCGAACCGCCGGTCGAGCACGCCACCATCCTCGAAGGCGAATTTCGCCCCGGCCATTTTTGCGGTGTTGCCACGGTGGTGATGAAGCTGTTCGGCATCATCCAGCCCCAGGCCGCCTTGTTCGGCAAGAAGGATTACCAGCAGTTCATGGTGCTGTCGGCCATGGTGCGCGAGTTCGCCCTGCCGATCGACATCATTCCGGGCGAAACGGTGCGCGCTGCAGATGGCCTGGCGTTGTCTTCGCGCAACGGTTATTTGTCCGCTGCCGAACGCGCCGAAGCACCGCGCCTGCAACAGATTCTGTCCCGCATGGTTGCGGCCGTCCGCGCCGGCCAGCGCGATTTTCCGGCACTGGAAGCCACTGCACAGACCGAATTGGAGGTTCACGGCTGGGCACCGGATTATGTTGCAGTGCGACGAAGACTTGATCTACAATTTCCCGCCGCTGACGATACGGAATTCGTGGTGTTGGCAGCTGCCCGGCTTGGCACAACGCGCCTGATCGACAATCTGGAAATCTGACCAGCCCCTCGTTTCATTCTTGTTCATTGCCATCCAGGCAGTCAATGGAGAGCGTCCATGCAACGCACCATTCTCAAATCGAAGCTTCACCGAGTCATCGTCACCCAGGCGGACCTGCACTACGAAGGCTCCTGCGCCATCGATGAAAACCTGCTGGACGCTGCTGATATCCGCGAATTTCAGCAGATCGACATTTATAACGTCACCAATGGTGAGCGTTTTGCCACCTACGCCATCCGCGCCGAACGCGGCAGCGGCACGATTTCGGTAAATGGTGCCGCGGCGCGCAAGGCCGCTGCCGGTGACCTGCTGATCATCTGCACCTACGCTGCCTTCAGCGAAACCGAACTGGCCAAGCACGAGCCCGACCTAATCTACGTCGACGCAAAAAACCGCATCACCCATCGCAGCCAGCGCATCCCGATCCAGGCTGCGGCCTGATTCGATCACGTCGCCACTGCTTTCTGCTACGATCTTCCCTCCCACCTACGCATCCCATTTTCAGAGGCCACCCCATGAGCGAACATATCCAATACGTCACCGATACCAGCTTCAAGAGCGACGTCCTGGAATCCCCCGTCCCCGTTTTGGTCGACTACTGGGCCGAATGGTGCGGCCCGTGCAAGATGATCGCTCCGATCCTCGACGAAGTAGCCAGGGACTACCATGGCCGGCTCAAGGTCGCCAAGCTGAACATCGACGACAACCCCAAGACCCCCGGCGAGTACGGCATCCGCGGTATCCCCACCCTGATCCTGTTCAAGGGCGGCAACGTCGAGGCCACCAAGGTGGGCGCACTGTCGAAATCGCAACTGACCGCTTTTATTGACAGCAACCTTTAATCCCATTACATTCACACCCGAATCGCCTGACCTCCCCCCTTAGTTCAGGCGCTTTCGGGCAGCAGGCACCCTCCCCCGCCTGCGTTGCGCTTCCTCCCTTTTCAGGTCTTTCAATCCGGGCACCTCGCGTCCTGGTCATTCCCACAGGTTCACCATGCACCTTTCCGAACTCAAGAACCACCACGTCAGCCAGTTGATCGAAATGGCCACCACCGTTGGCATCGAAGGCGCCAACCGCCTGCGCAAGCAGGAACTGATCTTTGCCATCCTGAAGGAGCACGCCAAGAAGGGCGAAGTGATCTACGGCGACGGCTGCCTGGAGGTGATGAACGACGGTTACGGCTTCCTGCGGTCCGCCGACACCTCCTATCTCGCCAATCCGGATGACGTTTACGTTTCGCCCTCGCAGATCCGGCGCTTCAATCTGCGCACCGGCGACACCGTCGAAGGCGAGATCCGCACCCCCAAGGATGGCGAACGCTATTTCGCGCTGGTAAAACTCGACCTGGTGAATGGCGAATCACCCGAAGTCTGCAAGAACAAGATCCTGTTCGAGAACCTGACGCCGCTGCATCCCACCGAACACCTGCGCCTCGAACGCGAGATCCGCGCCGAGGAGAACATCACCAGCCGGATCATCGACATCATCGCGCCGATTGGCAAGGGTCAGCGCGGCTTGTTGGTCTCTGCGCCGAAAAGCGGCAAAACCGTGATGCTGCAACATGTCGCCCACGCCATCTCGGCAAACCATCCCGAAGCGGTACTGATTGTCATGCTGATCGACGAGCGCCCCGAGGAAGTGACCGAAATGACGCGTACGGTACGTGGCGAAGTGGTCGCCTCGACCTTCGACGAACCGGCCACGCGCCATGTGCAGGTCGCCGAAATGGTGATCGAAAAGGCCAAGCGCCTCACCGAACACAAGAAAGACGTCGTCATCCTGCTCGACTCGATCACCCGCCTCGCCCGTGCCTACAACACCGTGCAGCCGGCCTCCGGCAAGGTACTGACCGGCGGCGTCGACGCCAATGCCCTGCAAAAGCCCAAGCGCTTCTTCGGCGCGGCGCGCAACATCGAGGAAGGCGGCTCGCTGACCATCATCGCCACCGCGCTAGTGGATACCGGCAGCCGCATGGACGAGGTGATCTACGAGGAGTTCAAGGGTACCGGCAACTCCGAGATCCATCTCGACCGCAAGATGGCCGAAAAACGCGTCTACCCGTCGATCAACGTCAACCGCTCCGGCACGCGCCGCGAGGAACTGCTGATGGAGAAAGACGTACTGCAAAAAGTCTGGGTATTGCGCAAGCTGCTTTACGGCCTGGACGACCTCGAGGCAACGGAATTCCTGCTCGACAAGGTCAAATCGACCAAGAACAACGCCGAATTCTTCGATGCGATGCGGCGCGGCAACTGACAGTTAACCACGGCGGTTGATATTTTTCTTCTTTTTCAGGATAATGCGCGCCTTTCGCGCCGCACCAATACCGGCAACATTCGAACTGAGGACAAAACCATGAAAGAAGGCATCCACCCGAAGTACGGCGAGATCGAGGTGACCTGCAGCTGCGGCAGCGTCTTCAAGACCCGCTCGACCAACACCAAACCCCTGCATATCGAAGTCTGCTCGGCCTGCCATCCGTTCTATACCGGTAAGCAGAAGATCGTCGACACTGCCGGTCGCGTCGAGCGCTTCCGTCAGAAGTACAAGCGCCCCAGCGCCGCTGCCTGATCGACCGACATTGCGGATAGCAGGCAGGTGAAACTGCCTCTGGCACAAAAGGCAGCCTCGGCTGCCTTTTGTTTTTGACTCCCGACCGTCATGGCCCTCGGCTTTTCACAGACCTCTCCCCCTCCCCTGCCGCTGCCGTGGCTGATCGCCCTGGCAGCGATCTACCTGCTGGCCGGGGTGGCCGGACATGACCCATGGAAGTCGGAAGACGTCATCCACATTGCCATCGCCCATGATTTCGCCACGCAGGGTCGCTGGCTGTTGCCGCACATTGCCGGGGAAACGTGGCCGCATACCGCGCCGCTGTATCACTGGGTCGCCGCCGTGCTCGGCAAGCTGCTCGGGGGCCTGCTCGACTTCCATAACGCAGCCCGGCTGGCCACCACCCTGTTCGGGGCCTTGTTCCTGATCGCCCTGAGTGGAGCGGCCCGCGCGTTCCTTGGGCCAGCAGCGGGCCGTAGCGCCCCACTGCTGGCCATCGGCACCCTCGGCCTGCTGATACCGCTGCACGAAGCGCAGCCGGCTGTCGCCGGACTGGCCTGTGCCGCCCTGGCCTACTGGGGTACCGGCCTGATGATGCAAGGGCAGCTACGCGGTGCAGTGATGATGGGCGCCGGGCTCGGCCTGGCTTTTCCGGCGCATGGGCTGGCCGGGCTGGTCATGGCGCTCGCCGTCCTGCCAGCACCGATTTTTCGTGGTGACTGGCGACGTTTCCTGCTGGTCCTTGTCATTGCCATACCGCTGTTAGCCGCTTGGCCACTGATAATTTCGTATCGTTTCCCCGGACTGTGGAGCCATTGGACACAGTGGTGGCACAACGATCTGGCCGAGGCCACGCTGGCCCGCTCCCTGCCGGGCCTGAATCATTTCGAGCAATTGATCTGGGCCGCCTGGCCCATCCTGCCCCTCGCCCTCTGGGGGCTGTGGCTAAATCGCCGTTCGCTGGCGCCCCTGATCATTCCGCTCATCGGCAGTGCGCTCGGTCTGGCCTGGTACCTGAGCGGATCGTCGCGCTCATTGAGCCTGCTGCCCGCCCTCCTACCGCTGTGCCTGCTGGCCGCATCCGGGGTAGACCGGCTGCGGCGCGGTGCCGGCAACGCCTTCGACTGGTTCGGCCTGATGACCTTCGCCTGTGCCGCATTCCTCGTCTGGCTGGGGGCCAGCGCGCAGGCACTGGATTGGCCACCACAGATCGCGAAGAATTTCAACAAGCTGGCACCCGGCCACGAAGTGCATTACTCCCTGCCCGCACTCGCCTTCGCACTCGCCGCCACCGTGGCCTGGCTCGTCTCGTGGCGGCTTCCCCGTGCCAGTTGGCGTGCCAATCTGCATTGGGCAGGCGGTGTGACACTGATGTGGGCATTGGTGGCCACCCTCTGGCTGTCATGGCTCGACCACGGCAAGTCCTACCGCGCCATGACGCTTTCACTGAAAGCCGCCTTGCCGGCAGAAATCGACTGCATCGAGCGGATGAATATCGGCACTGCCGAACGCGCCGTGCTCGATTACTTTACCGGTATCCAGACCATTGCGCCCATCCATGCGCGCCACTGTAGCTGGCGGCTGACCGACGACGACACGGACCGGGAGATTCCAGCAGGCTGGACCGAGCGCTGGCAGGGCCATCGCCCCCTCGATCGCGACAAGCGCTGGTACCTTGACCAGCGCGCGACAAACTAAACCTTCAGAAAGTTCGCCCGGTAGTATTTGAGTTCTTCGATGGACTCGTAGATGTCCGCCAACGCCTGGTGCTTGCCGCCTTTTTTCACGCCCTTGGCGATCTCCGGCGTCCAGCGCTTGCAAAGTTCCTTCAGGGTCGACACATCGAGGTTGCGGTAGTGGAAATAGGTCTCCAGCTTTGGCAGGTAGCGCGCCATGAAGCGCCGGTCCTGGCAGATCGAGTTGCCGCACATCGGCGACTTGCGGGTCGGCACATGGCGCTTGAGGAAGTCGAGCGCCTGTGCCTCGACTTCCGCTTCGGTCAGTACCGAAGCCCTGACCTTGTCGACCAGCCCCGACTTGCCGTGGGTCTTCTTGTTCCAGTCGTCCATGGCGTCGAGCACCGCGTCGGGCTGATGGACGGCCCACACCGCGCTTTCGGCGATCACTTCGAGATGGGTATTGGTAATCACCATCGCCAGCTCGATGATGCGGTCACGATCTGGTTCGAGGCCGGTCATTTCCATGTCCAGCCAGACGAGGGCATTTTGGTCTTGTGCCATAATCTTCGCGCTTCCCAACGGTTCAGCAGCAGCCATTCTGGCACACCTCCCCACCGCTCCACCCTCTGTGGCCACCGCCTTTTCTCTCGTCTTCCTCGCCATGCTGGTGATCACCACCGGCCTGCGCGTCTGGCTGGCATTGCGCCAACTGAACCACGTCGCGGCACATCGCGCCGCCGTGCCGCCCGCCTTCGCCGACCGCATTACACTGGCCGAGCACCAGAAGGCCGCCGATTATTCGGGCGCCAGGCTGCGGCTCGGTCTGATCGAGTTGGTCGTCGACACAGTCCTGCTGTTGCTATTCACCTTCGGCGGGCTGCTGGACGACATTGATCGCTGGTGGGGCGGTCCGTTCCCGGAGGCCGGTCTGGTCCACGGCCTGGCGCTGTTCGCCAGCGTCGGTGTGGTCGGTTTCGTCATCGGCCTGCCCTTCTCGCTGTACCGTACCTTCGTCCTCGAAGCGCGCTTCGGCTTCAATAAGATGACGCCGCGCCTGTTCGTCGCCGACCTGGCCAAGCAGCTGGTGCTGACCGTCCTGATCGGCGCGCCGTTGCTGCTCGGCGTGCTCTGGCTGATGAGCGCGATGGGCGAACGCTGGTGGCTCTATGTCTGGCTGGCCTGGCTCGGTTTCAACCTGCTGGTAATGTTGATTTACCCCTCCTTCATCGCCCCGCTGTTCAACAAATTCACTCCGCTCGCCGAGGGCGAGATGAAGGGACGCATCGAGGCGCTGCTGACGCGCTGCGGCTTCGCCAGCTCGGGCTTGTACGTCATGGACGGCTCGAAGCGCTCGGCCCATGGCAATGCTTACTTCACCGGCTTCGGCCGCGCCAAGCGCATCGTCTTCTTCGACACCCTGCTCGACAAGCTGCAACCCGACGAGGTCGAGGCCGTGCTGGCCCACGAACTCGGCCACTTCAAGCGTCGCCATGTCTGGAAGCGCATCGGCATGTTGGCGGTGATGTCGCTCGCCCTGCTGTGGGTGCTCGGCCAACTGATCGACCAGCCGTGGTTCTACGCTGGACTAAAAGTCGGCGCTGGCGGGACGGCGATGGCGCTAATCCTGTTCTCCATGGTCCTGCCGGTGTTCAGCTTTCCACTCTCCCCGCTGATGTCGGGGCTGTCGCGGCGCCACGAATTCGAGGCGGACGCCTACGCGGTGCAGCAGGCGGGCGCCCAGCCGATGATCACCGCACTGGTGCGGCTCTATCGCGACAACGCCGCCACCCTGACCACCGACCCGCTCTATTCGCGCTTCTACGATTCGCACCCGCCGGCCAGCGAACGCATCGCCCACTTGCAGGCATGCTGATCGGCATCGTCACCGCGGCCTTCGGGCGGCACTACGAAGTCACCCTCCCCGACGGCATACTCGCCAATGGCATCCCGAAGGGTAAGAAAAGCCCCTTCGCCTGCGGCGATGCGGTCACGCTCGGGCCGCTGCACGACAGCGAGGCACAGATCCTCGGCCACGCGCCGCGCCGCTCGCTGCTTTATCGCAGCGATCAGTGGAAGCAAAAACTGATCGCCGCCAACGCGACACAGGTCGTGCTGGTCGTCGCCACCGAGCCGGGCTTTTCGGACGAACTGATCTCGCGCGCCACCGTCGCCGCAGTGCACGAACACATGCGCGTGGTGATCGTGCTCAACAAGGGCGACCTGAGCGCCGGCCGCGCGGCCGCGCGCGCACAACTTGCGCCCTTCGTGGCAATGGGCATTCCGCTGGTCGAAATCAGCGCCCACCAGGACGCCACCCCCTTGCTGCCCTGGCTGGCCGGCGAGGTCTCGGTGCTGGTCGGCCAGAGTGGCATGGGCAAGTCGACGCTCGTCAATGCCCTGGTTCCCGAGGCCGGCGCGGCCACCCGCGAAATCTCCGCCGCGCTCGATTCCGGCAAGCACACCACCACCCATGCCCGACTTTACGACCTGCCCGATGGCGGCAAGCTGATCGATTCACCCGGCCTGCAGGAATTCGGCCTGGCCCATCTCACCCGTGGCGAGATTGAACTGGGCTTTGCAGAATTCGTAGCCCACCTCGGCCGCTGCCGCTTCCGCGACTGCCGCCACGAAAACGAGCCCGACTGTGCCATCAAGGCCGCCATCGCCGCCGGAAAAATCCATCCGCGCCGGCTGGTCCATTTCGTCGCCATTACCAGCGCGGGGCAGCACGGCAAGCCCTTCTGATGCCGCACCTGTTTGCCGACATTTCGTCGCACGGTTTCGGCCACCTCGCGCAGGCCGCCCCGGTACTCAACCGGCTGGCCGAGTTGATTCCCGACCTGCACCTTACCGTGCGCTGCGGCCTGCCGCTCGCCAGGTTGCAGCAGCGGCTCACCCTGACTCTCGATCACCTGCCGACCGCCAGCGATTTCGGCTACGTGATGATCGATGCGCTGCGCATCGACCTGGCCACCACCGCCCAGGCTTACCGCGCCGCCCATACGGATTTCCCGACGCGCGTCGCCGCTGAAGCCCGCCTGTTGCGCGAACTTGCTGTCGATGCAGTGTTCACCGATGTCGCCTATTTGCCGCTGGCAGGTGCCGCGCAGGCCGGCCTGCCGGCCGTGGCGATGTGCTCGCTCAACTGGGCCGACCTGTATGCGCACTATTTCGGCCGCGAATCCTGGGCCACGCCGATTCATGCCGAGATGCTCGCCGCCTACCAGCAGGCCACTTTCCTGCGCACCACGCCGGGCATGCCGATGCCGGCGCTGGAGAAGGTCATCGACCTCGGCCCGGTCGCCACGCTCGGCGAGGACCGTCGCGGCGAATTGCAGCAAAAAGTCGGCGCTGGCGGGACGGCGCGGATTGTTCTTGTGGCCTTGGGCGGCATCCCCACCGAACTGCCGATTACCGACTGGCCAGTCCAGCCCGAGACCTACTGGCTGGTGCCAGCGGCATGGCGTCCTGCTCGGGCCGACTTTCATACCATCGAATCCTGCAACCTGCCTTTCGCCGACCTGCTGCGCTCAGTAGATGCCGTCGTCACCAAACCCGGTTACGGCACCTTCACCGAAGCCGCCTGCAACGGCACGGCAGTAATCTACCAGCGCCGTGAGGACTGGCCGGAACAGGATTGCCTGATCGACTGGCTGGAAGTCAATGCCCGCTGCACAGAGGTATCCGCCAACGCGTTGGTCGCCGGCGATCTCGGGGCGGCGCTGCACCACTGTCTCGCCAGCCCCTTACCGCCGCTGCCCACTCCGAAGGGCATCGACACGGCGGCCGGCTTCCTCGCCGACCTGCTGCAAACTTGATCCCGGTCAAGAAAATACATAAATAATCAGCGAGATGCGGCACTATGTCGCAGGTCTCGCGCCATGCGGCTTACTAGAATTCGGCCATCATTCACCGAGGGAGAATCGCATGTCTTTCAAACGCGTCACGCTTGCCGCCGCCATCGCGGCCCTGCCCTGCGTAGCATGGGCGGCGGATACCGCCCTGTCCGAAGTCGTCGTCAAGGCCAGCAAGGACGACAGCCAGGCCACGGCGGTTCCCAAAGCCGAACTGCAGGCCGCGCGCGCCGCCACCAGCGATACCGCCAGCCTGCTCAGGGATGTGCCAGGCGTCTCCCTCTACGGTGCCGGCGGCGTTTCCAGCCTGCCGTCGATCCATGGCCTGGCCGACGACCGCCTGCGCATCAAGGTCGATGGCATGGACCTGATCGCCTCCTGCCCGAACCACATGAACCCGGCGCTCTCCTACCTGGACCCGACCAACGTCAACTCGATCAAGGTCTATGCCGGCATTGCGCCGGTGAGCGTCGGCGGCGACAGCATTGGCGGCAGCATCGTCGCAGAAACTGCACCACCGGTTTTCGCCGCCCCCGGCCAGGGCAGCCTGTTCAAGGGCGAAGTCGGCGCCTTCTACCGCAGCAACGGCAACGCCGTCGGCGGCAACGTCTCGGCCACTTATGCCACCGAATCGTTCAATGTCACCTATACCGGTGCCACGGCGAAGTCCGACAACTACGATGCCGGCGGCAATTTCAAGAGCTCGATCTATGGCACATCCTCCGCCAGCCCGACCGTGACTGGTCGCATCGGCCACACGCTACCGCTCGATGAGGTCGGCTCAACGGCCTACGACACGCGCAACCACACCCTAGGGTTTGCCTTTCGTGGCGGCAACCACCTCGTCGAAGCCAAGTTCGGTTATCAGGATCTCCCCTATCAGCTTTACCCGAACCAGCGCATGGACATGCTCGACAACGAGCAGACGCGGCTGAACCTGCGCTACTTGGGCAGTTTCGACTGGGGTTCTCTGGAAGCGCGCGCCTACTACGAGAAGGTCGACCACTTTATGGACTTCGGCGACGACAAGCGCTGGTGGTACGGAGCGCTTTCCGGTGGCAGCGCTGCTGCCAATGGCTCGCCGTGTGGGGCCATGTCCGCAACCTGCGCCCAGGGTATGCCCATGTACACCGAGGGAAAGACGACTGGCGCATCGGTCAAGGCAAACATCGATCTGACTCAAACTGACCTGTTGCGCATCGGTGGCGAGTTACAGCAATATCGGCTTGACGATTGGTGGCCTGCTTCGGGCTCCGGCATGTGGCCGAACACCTTCCTGAACATCAATAATGGCGAGCGTGACCGGACCGCTCTGTTCGGCGAGTGGGAAAAACGCTTTAACCCGCAATGGATGACCCTGCTCGGCGTTCGCTATGAGCGGGTTCATACCGAAGCCGCCATGGTGCATGGCTACGACCGGAATACATTCCCGACCGTTGGAGCACCCGCAGGCATGATGAACCAGACACGCGATGCCGCGGCATTCAACAACTCAGATCGCAGTAAAGCCGACGACAACTGGGACTTGACTGCCCTGGGGCGGTATACCGCCAATGCAAATTACGAGATCGAGTTCGGCTTTACCCGCAAGGTCCGCTCGCCCAACCTGTATGAGCGTTACACATGGTCTACCGCCGCCATGATGATGGCCATGAACAACACCGTCGGCGATGGCAACGGCTATGTCGGCGATGTCAACCTGAAGCCGGAGAAGGCGCACACCCTCTCGGCAAGCTTCGACTGGCATGCGGCCGATCGTGGCTGGGAGTTCAAGGCCACGCCCTACTACACGCGGGTCAGCGACTACATTGATGCCGTACTAATGGGAACTACCACCAGCGGATTCAACCTGCTGCGCTACGCCAACCAGTCGGCCCGCCTCTACGGACTTGACCTGTCAGGCAAAATGCCGCTGGGCAAGACCGGCATTGGCGAATTCGGCTTGAAGGGTCTGTTGAATTACACCAACGGCAAGAACCGCGAGACCGACGACGCCCTGTATAATGTCATGCCGCTGAATGCGAAGCTGACCCTCACACAACAGTATGGTGGCTGGAACAACGCCATCGAACTGGTGATGGTGAAAGGCAAGAATAGCGGCTCGGATGTCCGCAAGGAAATCGAAACTCCTGGCTACAACCTGATCAACCTGCGCGGCAGCTACTCTTGGCAACAGGTACGCATCGACTTCGGTGTCGAAAACCTTTTCGACAAGCTGTACTACCTGCCACTGGGCGGCGCATATACCGGCCAGGGCACGACGATGACGATGACGACGACCGGTACCGGTAGCGTGCCCGCTTGGGGCACCGCTGTCCCCGGCATGGGCCGTTCACTCTACGCCGGCGTGAATTACAAGTTCTGAAGCAGCGTTACGCCACGACGACGCCGGCGCGAGCCGGCGTTTTTCTTTGGCACCATGAAAAGTCGGCGCTGGCAGGACGGCGTGAATTACGGTTTGGCCGGTGCCTCGGTCACGAAGGCGATGCGGACGATGCCGGCGCGCTGGGCGGCGGCGATGATCGCGGCGACCCGCTCGTAGCGGGTGGCGCGGTCGGCGCGCAGGTGCAGTTCGGGATTACTTGCCGCCACTGCGGCAAAACGGGCTTCCACTGCCGCCAGGTCGGCCGGCACACTGTCCAGATAAAGCCGGCCTTCCCCGTCCAGCGCCACCTGGATCACCAGCGGCTTGTCGTCGAGGCGGATACTGTCCACGCGCGGCAGATCGACCGGCACCGCCTGCTGGAACAGCGGCGCGGTGATGATGAAGATCACCAGCAGCACCAGCATCACATCCACCAGCGGCGTGGTGTTGATCTCCGCCATCGGCTGGGTCTTGCCGTCCTCCTCGAAACCGCCGAAGGTCATGGCTATCTCGGCACCATGCGCGCGCCGGTGACCAGGTAGGCGTGCAGGTCGTGGGCGAAGCCGTCGAGTTGAGCCAGCACCAGCCGGTTGGCGCGCGTCAGCGCGTTGTAGGCCAACACGGCCGGGATGGCGACGAACAGGCCGGCGGCCGTCATGATCAACGCCTCGCCGACCGGGCCGGCCACCTTGTCGAGTACCACGGTGGTCGCGCCGGACAGGCCCACCAGCGCGTGATAGATGCCCCATACCGTGCCGAACAGACCGATGAAGGGCGCCGTCGATCCAACCGAAGCCAGGAACGTGAGGCCGGATTCGATCTGCGCCTGGGCGTGCATGATGTGGTTGCGCAGGGCGCGGGTAACAAACTCGGAAATGCTCACCCCGGCGCCGATGCCTTGCGCTGCATGGCGGCCGTGCGCCTCGGCAGCTTGCACGCCGGCCCGCGCCAGACCGGCGAAGATACCGCTCGTATCGGTGCGCTCCACGGCGGCCAGCGCGGCGGGCAGGTCGGCAGCACCCCAGAATTGCGTCAGGGCCTGTTCCATGGCGCGATTAACGCGCAACTGGCCGACCAGGCGGCTAACGATGAGCACCCAACTCAATATCGACATGACCAACAACACGATGGCCACGCTGTGGATGACGAAATCGGACTGCTGCCAGAAATGGGCGAGGCCAAGCTGGCCGAGGGGGGGATTCATGAAAAACTATGCTTCCAGATTGAAGACGACCGGCACCAGCACCGCGGACGGCACGGTCGTCTCGCCGCGCCGCGCTGGCACGAAACGCCAGCGCGCCACCGCCTCGCGGGCAGCGTTATCGAGGCGCGGGAAACCGCTGGAGGTCTTGATGTCAACGGACTCCGCATGACCCTCCGCATCCACCTGCACGCGCAGGAGCACCCGCCCCTCTTCGCCGAGACGGCGTGACGCCGCCGGATAGACGGGCTTGGGATTGTTCAGGTAGGCCACATCGAAACGTGCCTCCACCAGCGGCGGGGCAGCAAAAGTCGGCGCTGGCAGGACGGCCTGAACCGGCACCACCTCGCTCACCACGGGCTGTGCCGCCAGGACCGGCGCAGGCTGGGCAACCGGGACAAGCTGGCGGGGCCGCGCTGGCGTCGGAGGCGGCTTGGCGGGGACTGGTTTAGGCGCCGTTTCGGGCAGCCACTCGATCAAACGCACCGTCAACGGTTGCGCCAGGTCGGCCAACTGCCTGGCCGGCACGAAGCTGCTGGCGAGCAGCAGGATGGCCACATGGGCCGCCACCACGGAGGCGACGGTTCCCCAGCGATGGGCCGGGCCAGTATCGCAGAGCGCCGGGCCCGTCAACCGGGGAAACAAGCAACTCATCAGTGTTTCATCGTCCCTTGGTCCATCGGCATCGCTTGCGCCATTGGCATCTTGGCGACGGCAGTTACCACCTTGCTGCTGCCATCGGCGAAGCCGAGCGTTATCGCCACTTGGTCACCTTCCTTCATCGGCGCCTTCATGTCGATCAGCATCACATGGTAGCTACCCGGCTTGAGCAGGGTTTCGCCTTTGGCCGGCACGACGATCTCGGGCACCTGGCGCATGCGCATCACGCCATTGTCGTTGATGTGGTTGTGCAACTCGGTAACGTTGGCGACGGTACTGCCGGCCTTGACCAGCTTGACTTCATTGTCACCCAGGTTCTTCAGCGTCATGAAGGCGCCGGTGGCCTTCGCACCGGGAGGCGCCACGCGGACATAGGGGGAAACGACTTCGACCTGGTCGGCCAGGCCGGCAGCCCAGGCAGGTGCGGAAAGCAGGGAAACGGCAAGTGCGGTCAGGGTCAGGGTGGTTTTCATCGGGGTTCTCCGTTTAGCGGGTGGATAAAACTTTGCGAATCTCGGCAGCAAGCTGTTCGGGCGGCGGGGCATGCGGCAGGCTGGCGACGAGGCGGCCCTGTCGGTCGATCAGGTAGCTCAGGGCGGTGTGGTCAATCACATACCCCCCCGCCGATTCACCCTCATGGCGTGAAAAAACGGCGCCATAACGGCCGGCAATCTCGGCGAGCTGGTCGGGCGCACCGGTCAGCCCCATAATGCTCGGGTGGAAGAACTCACCATATTCCTTGAGGCGGGCCACCGTATCACGCTCGGGATCGACACTGACGAACAGCGGCTGCACCTGGGCCAGTTCAGCAGGCGACAGCAAGGCGAAAGCCTGTTTCCAGATGATCAGGTTGGTCGGGCAGATATCCGGGCAGTAGGTGTAGCCAAAATACAGCAGCACCACCTTGCCGGCAAAATCGTGCAGGCTGACCTTGCCTTGGGGCCCGGTGAGGCTGAAATCGCCGCCGGTCGGCACGGCGGCGAGCTTGAGGGCCGGCGCGATGCCGACAGGCGCCGGTTCGGGCTCGGGATGCCAGAACAACGCCACGCCGAAGATCGCGGCGAGCAATACGACATTGAGTGCAATCAGGAGCGGGCGCATTGTCAATGTCCTGCAGCAAAGCGGAAAGGAACCGCGATGCGTCGGTGGCCGCCTTCGATCAGTACCGTCGCCTGCCATTCCATGCGACCGGTCACGCACACCGGCAGGGTCGTCCGGCCGGCGAAGCGGCCAGGACCCGCGGCTGCCAAGACGGGGCGATTGAAGCCCATGTTCATGCTCACCCCGGCGAAATCCACTTCGACCTTGTCGGCTTCCAGGCCTGCCAGTTCGACCGTCATGTCGAGCGGTGCCGACACGGGGATGGGCCTGGGCGATAGCGACAGGCGGATGCGGCCACCATCGGGCAGGGCCGCACTGCAGGACGATTTTTCGAGGTCGCAGCCGGCCTCGGGCAGGAGGGACAGGTCAGCCTTGGGCATTAGCAGGGGAGACAGCTTGTAGCCGACCACCCCGATCAGGATCAGGGCCAGGATCAGGGCGAATTCGACTAGGAACGATTTTTTCTGTGGCATGGAACGGGACGGTAACACCGTGAAGGCTAATGTGCCAGCCAGGGTGCGGTCCGGAAATTGACCCGAATCAAGGATACCTGCGAGTAAGAGGTCTAAAGTGTGTGGCAAATTGTCGCACCCTATCCCAATCATTCGGTGCTGCGCAATTGGGAAGCCGACCTCACTTGAAGGGAGTTCAATCATGAAACGATTCACCCAGCGAACCATTACGCTGCTGATTGCAGCAGGCATGGGACTCGCAACGACGGCCGCCTGGTCGGCCGAAAGCCTGCAAGACGTATTGAAGCGCCGCAACCTGTCCCAACAGGATCTACTGGCGGCAGCCAAGACCTATGTGCCGACCGGCAAGCGCGATGAATTTATCGCTTTCAGTTCGGGTGGCCAATCCGGCCAAGTGATTGTGTACGGAATCCCTTCAATGCGCATCCTGAAATATATCGGCGTGTTCACCCCCGAGCCCTGGCAGGGCTACGGCTACGATGAGGAGTCCAAGAAGGTGCTGGCGGGTGGTCGTATCGATGGCAAGGACATCACGTGGGGCGATACCCATCACCCCGGCTTCTCTGAAACCAACGGCGAAGCAGATGGTCAGTTCCTCTTCATCAACGACAAGGCCAACCCGCGTCTTGCAGTACTTGACCTACGTGACTTTGAAACCAAACAGATCGTCGTCAACCCGATCATGAAATCGGAACACGGCGGCGCCTTCGTGACGCCGAACACCGATTACGTGATTGAAACCGTCCAATATGCCGCGCCGCTGGAGAACAAGAAGTTCTACCCGCTCGAAGAGTTCAACGAGAAATATCGCGGCGGCATCACCTACTGGAAATTCGACCGCAAGGAAGGCAAAATCGATCCTAAGCAGTCTTTCTCCCTCGAATTGCCGCCCTACTCGCAGGATCTAGCTGATGCGGGCAAGGGCCCGTCCGACGGCTGGTCGTTCAACAACTCCTTCTGCTCCGAGCGTTACGTCGGCGGCATCGAAAAGGGCCGCCCCCCGTACGAAGCCGGCTGCTCCGCCAAAGACACCGACTACATGCACGTGATCAACTGGAAGCGCGCCGCCGAGCTCGTCAAGGAAGGGAAGGCCAAGAAAATCAACGGCCATGACGTGCTGATGATGGATACCGCCATCAAGGAAGGCATCCTGTTCCTGATCCCCGAGCCCAAGTCACCACACGGCGTTGACGTCACTCCGGATGGCACCAAGATCGTCGTTGCCGGCAAGCTTGACACTCACGTATCCGTGTATTCCTTCGACAAGATCATGGCCGCCATCAAGGCCGGCAAGATCGAATCCAAAGACCCCTACGGCATCCCGGTGCTCAGCATGAAAGACACACTGCACACGCAAGTGTCGCTTGGCCTCGGTCCGCTGCATACCCAGTTCGACTCCAAGCCCTGCGTCGCCTATACCTCGCTGTATGTGGATAGCCAGGTCGCCAAGTGGGACTTCTGCGAAGGCAAGGTGCTTGACAAGATCTCCGTTCATTACAACATCGGTCACCTGATGACGATGGAAGGTGACACCACCAAGCCGGCCGGCCGCTATCTGGTGGCGCTGAACAAGCTGTCGATCGACCGTTTCAATCCAGTGGGCCCCCTGCACCCTCAGAACCACCAGCTGATCGACATCAGCAACGACAAGATGCAGCTGATCTACGACATGCCCATTCCGCTGGGAGAGCCGCACTATGTCGTCGCCATCGACGCCAAGAAGCTGAAGCCTGGCGTGCGCTACAAGCTGGGCACAGACAGCCGCACCGACAAACCGCACCCGGCTGCCGTGCGTGCCGGCGAAGAGCGCACCGAGAAAAAGGGTAACAAGATCGAGGTCTTTGGTTCGTTGATCCGTTCGCACATCACGCCGGAAACCATCGAGGCGGAAATCGGCGACGAAGTGACGATCCACCTGACCAACCTCGAGCGCGCCCAGGACGAAACCCACGGCTTCACAGTGTCGACCTACAACGTGCATGCCTCCGTCGAACCGGGCAAGACCGTCACGGTCAAGTTCAAGGCCGACAAGGAAGGTGTCTATCCCTACTACTGCACCGAGTTCTGTTCAGCGCTGCACCTTGAAATGCAGGGTTACCTGCTGGTCAAGCCGAAGGGGTGGAAAGCCACCAAGACCACGCTGGCCGCCGGCAACTACACGGAAGCCGAATACAAGGCGATCGTGAAAAAGGTAGCGGATACCCAGACAGTCATCGACTCCGTCGTTGGCTACATCACCTCGGTGAACTACAAGGACTTCCCGGATGCCGTCGCCATGGTTGAGGATGCCTTCGACCAGATCGGCAAGACCAAGGGCCTGAAAGAAAAGCACGAGGCCTTTGCCGCCAAGAAGGACTGGGAAAACGCCGCCTTGTGGGCCGAGCAGATCTGGCAATATCAGGTCAAGTGTGCCGACCTCGGCATCCGCGCCAAAACCCACCTTGAACAGAACGGTGCAAAGAAGGTTAAGTAGCACTCACGGGTAGTTCCAAATATGGGGGAGCGGAAAACCGCTCCCCTTTTTATTGGTGTAAAACAAGCGCCGCTAGGCATTGAGAAAATATCCGTACGCATGCGCTCTGAATCAAGAAAGCCTGAAAAATCACATGAAGGTCCGCTTGCGCAGGTAGCCGGACCAGCAGTGATGCTCCTCCTCGCCGTCCTCTGGTCGCTTCTGGTACTTTTCTCGCTTTGGACACAACGGGAACAACTCAACAGCACGGCACACCAACTTGCCAGGATTGATGCCATCGCCAACCTAAAAAAGGACATGGCAATTCGGAAGTGGGCATCCCAGGTCGGCGGCGTCTATATCAACGAAGCCAACGCTCCGAACATAGACGCTTTCAGTGAGCAGGAACGGCTTTGGGCAAGTTCCACGACTGGCACGTCAGTGAAACTGATATCACTGGCATCAATGCACATCCTGCTGGGTATTCAAGAAGTCAGCAACAAGGAGTACGGCACCAAAGAGCGACTAACGTCTTTGCAACTACACAATCGCGATAATGCTCCCGACGAGTGGGAACAAAAAGCACTGAAAACCCTTGAGGCCGGCTCCGAAATGATCACAGAAGCCATGCCTCGCAAGGGGGGACATGGCCTCATGCGGGTAATGATCCCCATGCGCATGGAAGAAGAATGCCTCGAATGTCACCGCGAAACCCTGGTGCCTGTAGGGGGGCTGCGGGGCGCTGCTGCGGTTTCCATTGACTTGAACACCTACTGGTCGGCCCAAGAATCAACTTGGCGCACTATCCAGTATTGGCATCTTGGCATCTGGCTTGCTGGCCTGGCAACTCTCTATGCCTACTCGTCGTTCCTGCGCCAGCGCTCTATCGAACACTTAAGACAGGATCAGCAGCGTCGTGAAACGGAGGCGGCTTTCTCGGCCATGGCCGAAGGTGCTGTGATTACCGATGCGCATGGCGATATTCTTTGGGTAAACGATGCTTTTTGTCACATTTATGGCTATTCGCGGGAGGAGATCATCGGTAGAAACCCCAGACTTTTAAAGTCGGGGCATCATGACGATCGCTTTTACCGCCAACTCTGGGGTACCCTCGCACAGCGGGGACGATGGCGCGGTGAAATCTGGAACCGCCGAAAGAATGGTGAGATTTTCCCTGAGGAAATTTCGATACAGGCTCTGCGTGGCACTCATGGCGAAACGGTTCGCTACGTCTCAATTTTCTCCGATATCACTGAACGAAAACGCAGTGAAGATGAATTGCAACAACACCAACGACGCCTGGAGGAATCCGAGACCCAATTAAGGGAACTGGCGGCATTTTTGCAAACCGTTCGCGAAGAGGAGCGTACCCGCATCGCGAGAGAACTCCACGATGAACTGGGTCAGGCATTAATTGCCTTGAGACTCGATCTTGGCTGGCTGCGTGGAAAGTTTGGCACGCAAAGCACATCGGACTTGTCGGCGGCAGAACGAGTCGCCTCGGCGTTAAGCGTTGTTGAACAGAGCATTGTCTCGCTGCGCCGAATCTCGGAAGATTTGCGGCCGGCGATGCTCGACAGCCTTGGTTTGGCCGCAGCCATAGAGCATCATGTAACGCAATTCACTCAACGTACGGGTATCTCCTGCCAGGTGAACATGAATCGCGAAGAGTTTGATCTTCCGAGTAATCTAGCCACAGCGATATTCCGTATCGTTCAAGAAACCCTAACCAATGTCGCCCGCCATTCCGGGGCCAGTGAGGTTACAGTTGATGTCACAGAAAATGAAATGGGTATTCGGCTGGACGTTGCTGACAATGGCCGCGGCTTCGACGTTGCCAACCCGACGAAGAGATTCGGGCTGTTAGGCATACGCGAGCGCATTACAATGCTTGGGGGTAGCTTGGAAATCCATAGTAAGCCGGATAGCGGTGCGCGCATCGAAGGCTGGCTACCATTTCGCAATGAAGTCGAACATGATTAAAACACTCATAGCCGACGACCATGCGATCCTGCGTGCCGGCCTCAAGCACCTCCTTTCCGAATATCCGGACATCGTAGTTGCCGGCGAAGCAATCAATGGTCATGAGGCACTCGCCAGAGTTCAAGCGGAGGACTGGAGTGTAGTGGTACTTGATATGTCGATGCCAGGGAAAAGCGGCATCGAACTTATCAAGCAAATCAAACAACTCGCGCCCAAGCTACCGATCCTGATTCTTAGCATGCACAAGGAAGATGTGTATGCCGTACGCGCACTCAAGGCCGGTGCTTCTGGCTACCTTTGTAAGGACAACGCTGAAGAGCAATTGGTCGTTGCCTTACGTAAGGTAGCTGCCGGCGGGCTTTACATCAGTGCAACGGTCGCGGAGAAATTGGCAATTGGTATGTTGCACGGTGATGCGCAGGAAACGCCTCCCCATACACGCCTATCCGACCGCGAGTATCAGATATTTGAGGCTATCGCGGGAGGTGAGGGTCTCACGGAGATTGCGCTGAGACTAAATCTCAGCGTGAAGACCGTCAGCACACACAAGACCCATGTGATGGAAAAGATGGGCTGCACCAACGTCGCGGAACTGATCCGCTACGCGATCCTGCACAAACTAGAGCCTGACATTGCTGAATAGGAATATTCCTACCTGCGAAATCAGCATCGGACGGATGTTTTTGTTCGAGACAGCCAACTATGATTTCGGAACTGAAGCTGCGACGGATTGTCACATGTGGCAATAAGTCACAAAACACGATCCGGAAAGTACTCAGCAGCCCTTCAGCCTTTCAATCTTGAGGGAGTCCTGCCATGAAGAAACTCACCCAGCAAACCATACCGTTGCTGCTTGCAGTTGGCATGAGACTCAAGGCTGCCAAGAAGGTTAAGTAACTTGTGTTAATCCAAGGAAATTAGCGGTGAGCATGTGAGCATCTATACACTGCTCCTCGCCAATTCACGAAAGGAAAATCCATGATGCAAACCCTGTTGATCGCGACGGCGCTGCTTGCCTCCACCGCAGCGCACGCCGCCCTCGATGGCGCTGTGCTGTATAACGAAAAGACCTGTGTCGCCTGCCACGGCAAGAACGCCAACAAGCCGCTGACACCGCTGTATCCGAGGCTCGCCGGCCAGAACGCCGCCTATGCCGAAGCGCAGATGAAGGACATCAAGAGCGGTGCGCGCAACAACGGTCAGACCGCTGCGATGAAAGGCGTGATGCACCTCGTCAGCGACGAGGAAATCAAGGCGCTGGCTGAGTATCTGTCGAAGCTCAAGCCGAACTGAAACGACGATCTGCACTGGCAGTTGATGCATATCAATGAAGTCTCACCAGCCCCGGCGCCAGAGTCCTGATCACCGCAACCAAGAGGATATTTCCATGAAAAAGTTTCTAGCCATGGCCATTGCAGCCGCCCTGATCCCTACTACCGCCGTCATGGCCGGCCCGCCCGCCCCGAAGGCCCATGGCATCGAATCGAAGGATTACCAGTGGGCGAAGATGGAAGGCGAACTCAAGGCCGCCCTGGACGCCAAGGGCGACCCGAAGTCCGGCGAAGAAGGCTACGAGATCTGCGGCGCCTGCCACCTGCCTTCCGGCGCGGGCCGCCCCGATGGCACCTTCCCGCAGCTGGCCGGCCAGCACACCACCGTGCTGATCAAACAGATGGCCGACATCCGCATGGGCATGCGCGACAACCCGACCATGTATCCCTTCGCCAAGGAACTGGTCGACCCGCAGGAACTGGCGCACGTTGCCGCCTATATCCAGAACCTGTGCATTCCCATCGACCACGGCAAATACGAAGGCCCCGATGCCACGTTGCAGGTTACCAAGGGTAAGGAGCTGTATGAAAAGCAGTGCGTGGAATGCCATGGTAAAAACGGCGAAGGCGACAAGGCCAAGTTCTACCCGGTGATCGCCGGCCAGCACTACAAATACCTGCTGCGCCAGATGACCGAGATTCGTGACGGCCACCGCCGCAACGCGAACCCGGACATGGTGAAGATCATCAAGCCCTACACCAATGACCAACTGGTGGCAATCTCCGCTTACCAGGCCAGCATGTCAATGCCGGGCGCGATGTGCAAACCCAAGGCCAAGGCCAAGAAAAAGTAGGCTCACGATAAACTCATGCCAGCCCCAGCCAAAAACAACAAGGTCATCAGCGGCCTCACGCTTATTGCACTGGCGGCGATCATCGCCGCCTATTTCTCCCCGATCTGGTGGGTGTCGCTGACGGCCCCCAACTATCCACCGGACGCCTTCCCCGATGGCATCCGCATCCATTTCCATTTCGACGGTGTCTATAACGGCTGCAAGGCGGCGCGGAAAGGCAGCCAGCAGGCCGGCGAAATCATCGAAAAAGACCTCGGCCACGACGACGAGCGCTTCAACCCGATCCTCGACCAGAAAAAGGATTTCAACCAAGGCGCAGCAGGCCTCGACTGCGTGCATGAGATGAACACCATCAACCACTACGTCGGCATGTTCCCCATCTCCACGGGGGCGCCGGTGGAAAAACCGCTTGCCAAGTTCTTCTTCGGCTCTTTCGCCGTGATGTTACTGGCCTTCGCCATCACCCGGCAAAAGCTGCGCCTCATGGTAATGGCAGTGGGGTTCACCTTAGTTGCGGCCTGGGCGATCGTCGACCAGTATGTGCTCGGCCACCTGGCCAGCCATGTCGAGGAATATGTGCGTGAAGCCGGCACCTTCTTCAATGAACCCGACAAAATCAAGCACTGGGGCGACAACGTGACGCTCTACAGCAACATCGCCATCACCGGCCTGATCGTGATCATGGCTGCCTTCGTGCTGGGCGTGTGGAAGATCCGCAACTTCGAGTTGCTGCTGGCGCTGGTGCCGGGTCTGCTACCCGTCTATTTCGTTATCGAGTATGCCGGCTGGCTGTGGTTCTTCGGCCACAACATGCACCCCTGGGGCGCCTTCACGGTCAAGCCCTTCATGCCGACAGTGTTTGGCGAGGGCAAGGTTGCGCAGTTCTCCACTTACTCCTATCCCTACTGGGGCTACGGCTTGCTCCTGCTGGCCTTCGTCTGCCTGATCCTGGCGCTGCTGATGCGCCGCAAGCAACTACGCGAACAGGCACAGGGGCAATAAATGCTGCACTGGCGCACCGCCCTGCCGGGCTTGGCCCTAGGTGCATTTTCCATGCTAGTCACTGCCCAGGGCGTCAGCGACTTGGTCGGGCTGGGCGAGACCTCCGGCAAGCTCGGTTCGTCTGCCGACCTATCGACCGCACCGCGCGTTTCGGTCGACCGACCCAAGCCGACTTTTCCGCTCTACGAGCGCGACAAGCGCATGCATGGCTACCCGCCCTTTCAGGAGTTGGTGGATGCCGCACCGGAAGGTTCCGTGCTCAAACCGCCGCCCGGCCACTATGCCGGCCCGGTGGTTCTCAAGAAAACCCTGACCATCGATGGTGGCGGTCAGGTCACCATCGACGCCGGCGACCGTGGCACAGTATTTTCGCTGGAGGCCAACAACGCCATCCTGCGCGGCCTGCACCTCACCGGTTCAGGCGACAACCACGACACCGACGATTCCTGCCTAGATGTGCGCGGCCACCAGAACATCGTCGAGAACTTGGTAATCGACAACTGCCTGTTCGGCATCGACTTCAAGCAGTCGAGCAACGGCATCATCCGTGGCAACCAGGTGCAGTCGAAGCCCTTTAACCTGGGCGTGCGCGGCGACGGCATCCGCCTCTGGTATAGCAACAACAACCTGATCGAGAACAACCTGATCACCGATTCGCGCGACAACGTGGCCTGGTATTCCCACCGCAACATCTACCGCAACAACGAAGGCCGTCGCAGCCGCTATTCGATCCATTTCATGTTCGCCAACAACAACCTCGTCGAGAACAACCGCTTCTACGACAACGCGGTGGGCATCTATTTCATGTACATGGAAGGTGGCGGCGCGCGCAATAACGTCATCTCGCACGCCAACGGCGCCACCGGCATGGCGCTGGGCTTCAAGGAAGCCTCGGACATCTTCATCGAGAACAACGAGATCATCTACAGCGCGGTCGGCGTCGGCTCCGACCTCTCGCCCTTCCAGCCGGAGACGACGATTCGCTTCAAGGGCAACCGCTTCGCCTACAACGGCATCGCCGTACAACTGACCAGCGAACTGGGCGGCAACCTTTTCGAGGACAACATCTTCGAGGGTAACCTGACCGATGTGTTCCAGGCCGGACGCAGCAATAGCGAAGGCGCGAAGAACCAATGGAACGGCAACTACTTTGATAACTATCAGGGCTTCGACAAGAACGATGACGGTATTGGCGACACGCCACATGAGGACTATGCCTATGCCGACCAGATCTGGATGGAGATTCCTCCGGCGCGCTTTTTCAAGACCTCGCCGGTGCTGGAACTGCTGAATTTCCTCGAACGTCTGGCGCCTTTCTCGACCCCCGACCTGATGGCACGCGACCCGCGACCGCACATGAACAAACTTCCGATAAAAAGTACCATCACCTCCCCAGGAAACCCAGGATGAGCGACGCAGAAGAAACCAGCCCGGGCAGTGCGGAAAAAGTCGGCGCTGGCAGGACGGCGCCGCCCCAGTCCAAGGAGCGCAAGCAGCAGGCACGCCGCCGTGTGTTGCGCACCATTCTGCTGACTGGCGGCGTATTGGGCGCAGCGCTGTCTGGCTATCTGCCGATTGCCTATGCCCAGAAAACCCGCCTTCGGCCACCTGGTGCGCTCGACGAACAGGACTTCCTCTCCAGCTGCATCAAGTGTGGTCAATGCGTTCAGGTCTGCCCGGTACAGGCCATCAAGCTGGCCGATCTGGCCGACGGTTATGGTCAGGGCGTGCCCTACATCGAAGCGCGTGAGCAGGCCTGCGATTTCTCATGTGATGCGGTGCAATGCATCCTTGCCTGCCCGACGGGTTCGCTGACTTATCGCAAGCCGGCGTTCATGCCGGTGCGCCCCGGTGCCAAGCTGGCCAGCAAGCCGATCCTCCTCGCCAAGGAAAGCGATGCCGAGCCGACGCTGAACCTTGCCGAACGCATCGGCGTAGCGCGGCTGACGCGCCCCGAATCCTGCCTGGCCATCCAGGGCAAGGGCTTCAAGGGCCCGGCGCGCGGTGCCGAATTTAAGGGTGAATTGCGCTACATGTCGGTGGATCGCTGGAAGCCGATCCCGATCAGCGAACACCCCTACGACACCGCGTTGTGCGACCTGTGCGTGCAGGCCTGCCCGGTCAAGGGCGCGATCAGCATCGAAGCCGTGTTCGCGCCAGACGGCAGTTCGCGCAAGTCGCCGGTCGTCCATGAACCCTGCGTCGGCTGTGGCGTGTGCGAGATGGTCTGCCCCACCGAGCCGGCCAGCATCGAAATCATGCCGGGCGAGGGGTGGCGCGCATGAAAGAGATTTTGCGGCAACGCTTCATCGAGCAGATTTTCGTCATGTTCGGCCGCGAGCCGCGCAAGCCGGCACAAATTACCGAACGTGCCCTGCGGGCCCATGAACTCAAGCGCATGACCAACAAGCAGGACCTGCAGGCCATGAAAGCGCACATGCGCTCTCATGAGGAGAAGTCGACGCGCTGGCGCAACCGGCGCTGGCTGACGCTGATCGCAATCAACCTGCTGTTCGTGCTGTCCTTCGCCCTCGACATCCAGATCCTCGAAGGGGCGCTGACGGCCTCGCGTTTCATCGGCTTCCACCTCATTGACCTCAACTCGGCCATCCAGGTGATGCTGGCGCACAAGCACATCATCACCAACCTGCTGATAGGCACCGCCACGGTGCTGGTGCTGTGGATCCTGTTCGGTGGACGCAGCTTCTGCTCCTGGGTCTGTCCCTACCACCTGCTGGCCGAATGGGCGGAAAAGATTCACCTGTGGCTCGCTGCCAAAAAGCTGGTGACCGACCAGCCGATCGACCGTCGTCTGCGCAGCGTGTTCTGGGTGGCCTTCGCCCTGCTTGCCGTCGTCACCGGCTATACCGTGTTCGAATCGATCTCGCCGACCGGCATCCTGTCGCGGGCGATGATCTATGGCAGCGGCCTGCTGGCGCTGCTGTGGGTGCTGGCACTGCTGGTGTTCGAGATCTTTTTCGTGCGCCGCGCCTGGTGCCGCTACGCCTGCCCGATCGGCCTGACCTACGGCGTGGTCGGCATCGTCTCGCCGGTGCGCATCAAATATACGCTCGATGGCTGCTTCCACGAAGGCGATTGCCGCAAGGTCTGCCTGGTTCCCCACGTGCTTGACACCGTCATCAAGGGGCGCGCCGTGGATACCGAGGTGCCGATCGGCCCGGACTGCACGCGTTGCGGCCTGTGCGTCGACACCTGCCCGACCGGTTCGCTGAAATTCGAGGTCAAGGGCCTGTCAAAGTTGATGTAAGTCTCATCGGTACTACTCCCGCCATGATTCGTTGTGAAAATCTTTCCAAAAACTTTCGGCGCGCCCGCGTGCTCGACGGCATCAATCTCGACATCGCGCTCGGCGAGCGGATTGCCCTGATCGGTTCCAACGGCGCGGGCAAGACCACCCTGTTCCGCTGTTTGCTGGGCGAATATGTGTATGACGGCAAGATCAGCATCGAGGGGCATGCGCCACGCACCGAACGTACCCGCGTACTCGGCAATATCGGCTTCGTGCCGCAACTGCCACCACCTCTGAAAATGCCAGTGGGACAGTTGATCGAGTTTTCCGCCGCGTTGTCCGGAGCCGACCCGCACCAGATCGACGCCATCGCCGCCCGCCTTGGCCTGGACGTCGCCAGCATCCGCACCCGTCCTTTTATCAAACTCTCGGGCGGCATGAAGCAGAAACTGCTGATCGCCATCGCCCTGGGCCGTTCTGCCAAACTGCTGATCATGGACGAACCGGCTGCCAACCTCGATCCGGAAGCGCGAAAAATCTTCTTCGACCTGCTGGCCGAACGCCAGCACAACGCGACGATGATCATCTCCAGCCACCGCATCGACGAGGTGGCGGCACTGGTCAATCGCGTCATCGAAATGGACCTGGGCAAGATCGTGCTCGACGACAAGGTGGCCGACGATGTCTCGCTCTCCGGCCGCTTCGCCTGCCGGCTGTTGGCGCGGCGCGCCGATGCCGCCCTGGCCAAGACGCTCGCCACCTGGCAATTCACCGCCGACGCGGACGGCTGCGTCTGGCAGGGTGAAGTCGCCGGACCGGATCGCCTGCGCTTTATTGGCATGTTGTCACGTTACGTCGCGCTGATCGCCGACCTGCGCCTCACTGAAAAAGTCGGCGCTGGCAGGACGGCAGAATGAGCATGGATCGCCGTCGCTTCCTTGCCACGCTGGTAATGACACCCGTTGCGAAGTCGCTGGCTGGCTGCGGCAGCAAGGGCGACTGGCCGGAGGGCATGGCCGAGATCAAATGGGACCGCGACACCTGCGTCCGCTGCAACATGGTGATTTCCGACCGCCGTTTTGCCGCCGAAATGCGTGGCGGTGAAAAAGACACGGTGCTCAAGTTCGACGACATCGGCTGCCTGGTGTTCTGGCTGCGCGACAAGGCGGAGTCCCACCCTTGGATGACCACCGCCGCCGCCCGCATGTGGGTCGCCGATGCCAGCGGCAAACTCAGTGAGGCGGTGCGCTGGCTCGATCCACGCCAAGCGCAGTTCCTCGGCGGCCGCACTTCACCGATGGGCTACAACTTCGCTGCCACGCCTTATCCGCAGGCTGGCAGCGTTGATTTCACCACGCTGCGCGAGCATGTTCTGGCTAAAGGAAAATGAGGGCAAATAAGCGATGAAACAACTCTGGCTCTCTGCCCGCCTCGATATCGTCGAATCGCTGCGCGCCCGCTGGTTCATGATTTACACCGCCGTCTTCGGCGGCATCGTTGCGCTGCTGTTCCTGTTCGGCCTCACCGAATCGCGCGTGCTCGGCTTCATCGGCCTGTCGCGCCTTTTGGTCACTTACATCCAACTCACCATGGCGATCCTGCCGATCTTCGTCCTGATCACTACCGTGCGCTCGGTGGCCGGCGACCGTGAAGCCGGCGTGTACGAATACCTGCTCTCCCTGCCGGTCAGCTTGGGCGCCTGGTTCTGGGGCAAGATCCTCGGTCGCTACCTGGTCGTCTTTGCGCCGGTGTTCCTCGCCATGCTGGCGGCGGTAGTCATCGCCCTGGTCAAGGGTATTGATGTGCCGTGGGACATGTTCGGCTACTACACCGCCCTCCTCGCCGCCATGGCGGCCTGCTTCCTCGGCCTCGGCATGCTGATCTCGGCCGTGGCGCGCAGCACCGACATGGCGCAGGGCGCCGCCTTCATGACCTGGCTGGTGCTGCTGCTGTTCCTCGACCTGATCCTGCTCGGCGTGATGATCCAGGGCCGTATCGCCCCGGAACTGGCCGTCAGCATCGCGCTGGTCAATCCGCTACAGGTGTTCCGCACGGCGGCGCTAGCGCTGTTCGATCCACAACTGATAGTGCTTGGCCCGGCCGCCTACGTGATCCTCGATACCTTTGGTGCCACGGGCTACAAGTTGTTCGCGCTGGCCTATCCGACCTCACTCGGACTGGTGGCAGCCGGACTCGGCTTCTTCATCTTCCGACGCGGGGATCTGCCGTGAAGCGCACTGTCCTGCTGCTGCTCGGCGTTCTTTTCTGCGGCTGGGCCAGCTTAGCCGAGCCAGCTGACCGAACCAACGAAACCGTCGCGAAGCTCGGCCGCATCAATGGACAGGCGCTGGCCTGCAACTATCCGGACGTCGTCAGCCGGACAAAGGGCACCCTGGTTGCTCGTGTGGCGAAAACTCGTTCTTTCGGGGAAATCTTTGAAACAGCTACGAATACCGCCTTTCTGGCCGTCGGCCCAAACAAGAGTGGCTGTCCCTCTGCGGCCGCATTGAACGTCGAACTGGAGATCGCGGCCAGGGTCTTCGCCCCGTCCAGCGCGCACCTGTTTGCGACATACAGCGATACACCGGAAGTCGGGATCAACCCCCGCTATCTGCTGCAAGCCGCCAACGGCCGCGCCATCACGGACAGTGATTTTCCGGACCGCTTTCAGTTGATCAGCTTCGGCTATACCTTCTGCCCGGACATCTGCCCCACCACCTTGGCCGAGATGGCAAGTATCCTGAAAGAGTTGGACGACCTCGCCCCGCGTATCCAGATGTTGTTCATCTCCGTCGACCCGGAACGCGACACACTCGCCCAATTGGGTGCCTATACCGGATTCTTCGATGCACGCATCGTCGGTGCGACCGGTTCACCCGCCTTGGTCAGGCGCGCCGCCGACAACTTCAGAGTGCGCTACGAAAAGGTCGTGGAACCGGGCACGGATGCCACGCAATATGCCGTCGACCATACATCTGGCATGTATTTGCTGGCACCCGGCGGGCAGTTCCTGACCAAATTTTCCTATGGCATGCGGGTGGGAGAAGTGCTGGAACGTATCAAGGCCGAGATGGCAGAGCGACCGCTACCCGCGGCTGATTTTGAACCTATCTCAGAAAGCCAGTTGCAAACCAGGTGATGATGGCACTGCCCATAAGCGGTTACATTAGAACTGACGGATTGGATCGTTGGGGATAAGCGCATGTCACTCCAACCAAAATATCATCTCGACATTCCCAGCCTGCTGGTCAGAATGCCCCTGTTTCAGGAGCTTTCGTCTGACCAACTGGCGCACATCGCTGCCCAAGTCCGGGAAAAACGTCTAGCCAAGGGAAAAATGCTGTTCCAGAAGGGAGACTCACCCCAAGACGGCATGTTCTCAGTCGTGTTTGGACAGGTCAAGCTGGCCTTCCCATCTCCCAGCGGCAACGAAAAGGTAGTCGATATCGTCGAGCCCAACCAACTGTTTGGCGAGGGAGTGATTTTCATGGATCAGCCCTATCCGTTGTTTGCCGAGGCTGTCATCGACAGTCTATTGCTGCATATTCCCAAAACCCTCCTGTTCGAATTGATTGGGCACGACCCCACCTTTGCTCGCCAAATGCTGGCCGGCATGTCAATGCGCCTGCATTCGTTAATCCAGGATGTCGAATCCTATTCGCTGCGTTCCAGCGCCCAGCGCGTCGTCGGCTATCTGATGCAGCTTTGTCCGCATAAAAGCAAGGACGACTGCGCGACAAACCTTGTCATCAACCTGCCAATCTCCAAGCAGTTGATCGCCTCGCGCCTCAACCTTACGCCGGAAACCCTTTCACGCATCTTTCACGATCTGGCTGCGGCAAAGCTGATCAGCGTGGCTGGCAAGAAAATCACCATCCATAACCTCACGCGGCTGCAAGAATATGATCTCTGAAGACGGCGTAGTAATAGTGACGGCATCCTGACGGCGGCATATACCTCCTCGTTGTTACCAGCGGCGAAGCCAAAATTGCCACAGCCCACCAACTGGCATCACCTTTCGCATCTGTTAAAGTCACCTCATCCTAGAAAGGCATCCCGTCCATGAAATGGCTATTAGCCCTGCTCGTCTGCCTGATCACCCTGCCGGCCACAGCGGAGGAGAGCGCTTCCCTCTTTACCGCCACGCTGACCGGCCTGGACGACAAACCCGTCGCGCTGGCGCAATGGCAAGGCAAGCCGCTGATCGTCAACTTCTGGGCGCGCTGGTGCGGCCCCTGCCGCACCGAGATACCCGAATTGATCAAGCTGCGCCGGGACAATAAATCGAAAGGTATGGAGGTGCTGGGCATTGCCATCGAGGACCAGACCGAACCGGTGCGCGATTTCGCCAAGGCCTATGAGATGGACTACCCGATCCTGCTGGCGAAGGACCAGGGCTTCGCACTGATGAAGGCGCTCGGTAACACCAAGATGGGCCTACCCTTCACCGTGGCGATCGATCGGCGGGGCAAAGTGGTCGTGGTGAAAATGGGCGCGATGAAAGCAGAAGAACTGGCCGCGGCCGCCCGGGCCGTGCTGCCATGATTACCCATGAACATTCCGGTATGCAGACCCTCATCCGATTATTCCTTGCATTCGGGATATGCTTGACCAGTTGCGCCAGCATCGCAGCCGAACCGGCTGCACCGACCAATGAAACTGTGGCGGACTCTGGTATCAATCCGCGCTATCTGCTGCAAGCCGCCAACGGCCGCGCCATCACGGACAGTGATTTTCCGGACCGCTTTCAGTTGATCAGCTTCGGCTATACCTTCTGCCCGGACATCTGCCCCACCACCTTGGCCGAGATGGCAAGTATCCTGAAAGAGTTGGACGACCTCGCCCCGCGTATCCAGATGTTGTTCATCTCCGTCGACCCGGAACGCGACACACTCGCCCAATTGGGTGCCTATACCGGATTCTTCGATGCACGCATCGTCGGTGCGACCGGTTCACCCGCCTTGGTCAGGCGCGCCGCCGACAACTTCAGAGTGCGCTACGAAAAGGTCGTGGAACCGGGCACGGATGCCACGCAATATGCCGTCGACCATACATCTGGCATGTATTTGCTGGCACCCGGCGGGCAGTTCCTGACCAAATTTTCCTATGGCATGCGGGTGGGAGAAGTGCTGGAACGTATCAAGGCCGAGATGGCAGAGCGACCGTAACCCGTAGCTGATGTAGCCAGGTATCGCTGATCCGCAAGCAGCCTCGCTACCACCAGTGCTCTGGATAACGTCGCGATCGCGGCAGGTTGTTCACCACCAGCGCCACCACCAGCAGGATCAGCGGTCCGACTGTTGCCGGCATCAATACGAACCAAAATCCCAAGTGCTGGATTTCCGGGACGCCGAGTGTCGCGATCATGGCAGTCGCGCCACCCGGTGGATGCAGCGTGCGGGTGTAATGCATCAGCACGATCGCGGTGGACACCGCCAGCGCCTGGGCCAGGCCCGGGATGGCATGAAACAGTTGCCAGCAGGCGACGCCCACCAGCGCGGAAACAATATGTCCCCCGACCAGATTGCGGGGTTGCGCCAGCGGACTTTTCGGTACGCCATACAACAGTACAGCCGAGGCGCCGAAGGAGCCAATCATCAGGGAAAGACCGTAGCCATTGAGGTATTGCGCTTCCAGCAGGGCAATGGCGCCGATTCCCGTGAAGGCCCCCAGCCACGACCAGAAAATTTGGGCATGGCCGACCCGCGTTACCACCTCTGCCGGGTTGGCTCGCCATTTGCGCAGGTAGTCAAGCAGGTTGGGTTCGATCTTCATGGAACGACCACAGGGAAAACATAGACAGCATCCTGATAGATGCTGGCCTGGATGTCATTGATGAAGATCAGTTGCGGCGCCGGGCGAGACGCCGGAAAACACCGGATCAGGACAAGTTGAACAACTGGTCGAACTGCGCTGCCGTGATTGTTTGCTTGACCATGCCGCGCGCATTGGCCAGGGTGACGGTCTTGTCACGTTTTCTTGCCTTGTCGCGCGTCACCAGCAGCATGCCCAGCGCCGAGCTATCGATGTAATCGACACCACCTAGCTCGATACGAATCTCGGCCGTCGGTGTCGTGGCAATCGCGCCCTCAACCTGGGACATGAATTGTTCCCGCGTGGAAAAGTCATAACGCCCAGTCAGCCGGACCTGCAGAAAATCCGCTACCGTCGATATTTCGATTTGCATAATACGGCTCCCCTGAAGCTGTTACCTTGATGACCGAAGGATAATCCAAAAGCGTAAATTGAGGCACTGCGATGTCTGGTTAACCGGTTGCACCAACCAGCGTCACTACTCCGGTCAGGACAAATCCGGCGGCAGCAACCCAGCGTATCTTCTGCATCGGCAGCTTGTGGGCTAGGGCCTCGCCAACAAGCACCGCGGGCACATTGGCCAGCATCATCCCCAGCGTAGTGCCTATCACGACGGCAACCAGAGCTCCCTGGAACTGGGCGCCCAGCGCAATGGTGGCGAACTGCGTCTTGTCGCCCATTTCGGCGATGAAGAAGGCAATGGTGGTGGTGACGAAGGCACCGGCCGTGCCGACTTCCGGTTCATCATCAAGCGAATCGGGTTTCAGCGTCCATAGCCCGAAGACGATGAAGGCGATGCCGGTGATCCACGGCAACCAGCGCGGGTCGGCTAGTTGCGCCAACCAGACCCCGACGGACCCGGCCAGCGCATGATTGGCAATGGTGGCCACGAAAATGCCGGCGATGATCGCCCCCGGTTTTCTCAGCCGTGCCGCCAGGACGAAAGAAAGCAGCTGGGTCTTGTCGCCGATCTCGGCCAGCGCCACCAGCAGCGTAGAAGTCAGCAGTGCTTCCATGAAACCGGCGGGTCAGTCGTCCTTGGCTGGACGATGCGGGCAATCCTGCTTGAGACAGTCGGCATAAAGATAGAGGGCATGCTCGACGACGGCGAAGCCGCGTTCCTTGGCCACCTTGTTCTGGCGCCGCTCGATTTCCGGGTCGTTAAACTCCTCGACCCGGCCGCATTGCAGGCAGACCAGGTGATCGTGGTGCTTGCCGTCCTTGAGTTCAAAGACAGCCTTGCCCGACTCGAAATGGTGGCGTTCGAGCAACCCGGCCTGTTCGAACTGTGTAAGCACGCGATAAACCGTGGCGAGGCCGATATCCGTCTGGTCGGCCAGCAACTGGTTATAGACATCCTCCGCCGCCAAATGGCGTGTCCGCGACTTGCGGAACAGGTCGAGGATGGTCAGGCGCGGCACGGTGGCCTTGAGGCCGATACTCTGGAGTTCGGTGGGATCGGTCATGTTGCCGGAGGATCGTTTCAGTCGAAGGAAGCTGGGGCCGTATGATATATTCTTTACGGTCATATTCGCATTCCTTCCGACTACCCTCCCCCACCTGCCATGATGCCGCGCGCCCTGCTTCCCAGCCTGCTGTTGCTGACCGCCTGTTCCAGCACGCCGGACGTCACCTCGATGTTGTCCCCTTACCGCATCGACGTACGGCAAGGCAATTACGTCACCCAGGAGATGGTGGCACGCCTGAAGCCTGCCATGACGCGCGACCAAGTGCGCTTCGTGCTCGGCACGCCGCTGGTCACCGACATGTTCCATGCCGACCGCTGGGACTATGTTTATCGTTTCCAGCCGGGCAGCGGCCCGGTGCAATTGCGGCGTCTGGTGGTCTTCTTCGAGAATGACCGGCTGGCGCGCGTCGGCGGCGATGTCGTGGCCGAAACCGAGGCCACTGCGGCCACGGCTGCAGCCGCCCAGCAGCCGGCTACGCGCATGATCGAAGTGCCCGGCGCACCCAAGAAAGACTGAAGATGCCCCCCATTCGCTATGCCATCGCGGGCAAGAACGGCCGCATGGGCAAGGTGCTCATCGAGGCGGTGGAGGCCGCACCGGACGCGTCGCTCGCCGCCGCCTTCGACATGGGCGACGATGTCGAGGCTGCCCTGACTGGCGCCGACTGCCTGATCGACTTCACCCGCCCGGAAGGCACGCTGCAGCATCTGGAAATCTGCCGCCGGCTGGGCGTACATGCCGTGATCGGCACGACCGGCTTCACCACCGAGCAGAAGCAGCAGATCGAGGTCATCTCCCGCGCCATCCCCATCGTCTTCGCCCCCAACATGGCGGTTGGCGTAAATGCCGTGTTCAAGCTGCTCGACGTCGCTGCGCGCATCCTCAACGAGGGCTACGACATCGAAGTCATCGAGGCCCACCATCGCCACAAGATCGACGCCCCGTCGGGCACGGCACTGCGCATGGGTGAAGTCGTCGCCGCCGCGCTTGGCCGCTCGCTGGAAGAATGTGCCGTTTATGGCCGCGAAGGCCATACCGACGAACGTCCCGCCACCCAGATCGGCTTCGCCACCATCCGTGGCGGCGACATCGTCGGTGACCACACCGTGCTGTTCGCCGGTACCGGCGAGCGCATCGAAATCACCCACAAGTCGGCCAGCCGCATGTCCTACGCGCTCGGCAGCCTGCGCGCCGCACGCTTCCTGCAAGACAAGACCAGCGGCCTTTTCGACATGCAGGACGTGCTCGGACTGAGATAAGGGCGCGCGCCGGGCGGCGAGTTCGGCTAGAATGGCCGGGTTTGGCTGAGCCCCGGTTTGCGGGGCTTTCAACAGCCACGATCAACCGCAAAAGCCCTTCAGGAGTCCGATTTGCCCGTCTTCACGCCCGCACTGCTAGCACTCGCCGACGGGACGGTATTTCGGGGCAAGGGCATTGGCGCGATCGGTGAAAGCGTCGGCGAGGTGGTATTCAACACCGCCATGACCGGCTATCAGGAAATCCTCACCGACCCGTCCTACACCCGCCAGATCGTCACCCTCACCTATCCGCACATCGGCAACACCGGCATCAATCGCGAAGACTGCGAAGCCGGGCGCGTCTATGCCGCCGGGCTGGTGATCCGCGATCTGCCGCTGCTTGCCTCGAACTTCCGTTCCGAACAAACCCTTTCCGACTACCTGCGCGCCGAGAACATCGTCGGCATCGCCGACATCGATACCCGCAAGCTCACCCGCATCCTCCGCGAAAAGGGCGCCCAAGCCGGCTGCCTGATCACCGGCGACAACCCTGACGTCACCCGCGCCATCGATGCAGCACGCGCCTTCCCCGGCCTCGCCGGCATGGACCTGGCCAAGGTGGTCACGGTCGACCAACCCTATGACTGGACCGAGGGCGAATGGAAACTCGGCGCTGGCTACACGGCACCAGCACAAGACAAGTTCCATGCTCATTTTCACGTTGTGGCCTACGACTTCGGCGTCAAGCGCAACATCCTGCGCATGCTCGCCTCGCGCGGCTGCAAGCTCACAGTCGTGCCGGCGCAGACCCCCGCCGCCGAGGTGCTGGCCCTCAACCCGGATGGCGTATTCCTCTCCAACGGCCCCGGCGATCCGGAACCCTGCGACTACGCCATCGCTGCCATCCGCACATTCCTCGACCGCAAGCTGCCCACCTTCGGCATCTGCCTTGGCCACCAGCTAATGGCGCTGGCCGGCGGCGGCAAGACCCTCAAGATGAAGTTCGGCCACCACGGCGCCAACCACCCGGTCAAGGACCTCGAATCCGGCCAGGTGCTGATCACCAGCCAAAACCATGGTTTCGCTGCCGATCCGGCCACGCTGCCCGCCAACATCAAGGTCACGCACGTCTCGCTGTTCGACGGCAGCCTGCAGGGCATGCGCTGGACCGACCGTCCGGCGCTGTGCTTCCAGGGCCACCCCGAAGCCAGCCCCGGCCCGCATGATGTCTCTTATCTGTTCGACCGTTTTATCGGAATGATGGAACATGCCAAAAAGAACTGACATCCATTCCATCCTCATCATCGGTGCCGGCCCGATCATCATCGGCCAGGCCTGCGAGTTCGACTATTCCGGCGCCCAGGCCTGCAAGGCTCTGCGCGAGGAAGGCTACCGCGTCATCCTGGTCAACTCCAACCCGGCCACCATCATGACCGACCCGGAGATGGCCGATGCCACCTACATCGAGCCGATCACCTGGCAGGTGCTGGAAAACATCATCGCCAAGGAACGGCCGGATACCCTGCTGCCTACCATGGGCGGCCAGACCGCACTGAACTGCGCGCTGGACCTCGCCAAGCACGGCGTGCTCGAAAAGTACGGCGTCGAGATGATCGGCGCCACCAAGGAAGCCATCGACAAGGCCGAAGACCGCGAGAAGTTCAAGCAGGCGATGACGAAGATCGGGCTCGGTTCGGCACGCTCCGCCATCGCCCACAGCATGGAAGAAGCGCAGCAGGTGCAGGCTGCACTGGGCTTCCCCGCCATCATCCGCCCCTCCTTCACCATGGGCGGTAGCGGCGGTGGCATCGCCTACAACCAGGAAGAGTTCATCGAGATCTGCAAGCGCGGCCTCGAAGCCTCGCCCACCAAGGAACTGCTGATCGAGGAATCGCTGCTTGGCTGGAAAGAGTACGAGATGGAGGTCGTGCGCGACAAGCACGACAACTGCATCATCGTTTGCTCGATCGAAAACCTCGACCCGATGGGCGTGCATACCGGCGACTCGATCACCGTCGCGCCCGCGCAGACGCTCACCGACAAGGAATACCAGATCCTGCGCAACGCCAGCATCGCCGTGCTGCGCGAGATCGGCGTCGATACCGGCGGTTCCAACGTGCAGTTCGCCATCAATCCCGACGACGGCCGCATGATCGTCATCGAGATGAACCCGCGCGTCTCGCGCTCCTCGGCGCTCGCCTCCAAGGCCACCGGCTTTCCGATCGCCAAGATCGCCGCCAAGCTCGCCGTCGGCTTCACCCTCGACGAACTGAAGAACGACATCACCGGCGGCGCCACGCCCGCCTCCTTCGAACCCTCGATCGACTACGTGGTCACCAAGGTGCCGCGCTTCGCCTTCGAGAAGTTCCCGCAGGCCGACAGCCGCCTCACCACGCAGATGAAGTCGGTGGGTGAAGTGATGGCCATCGGCCGCAGCTTCCAGGAATCGTTGCAGAAGGCCCTGCGCGGCCTCGAAGTCAGCGTCTATGGCCTCGACGAGATCGACGCGACGCGTGAGGAGATCAGCCACGAACTGGCCACCCCCGGCGCACAGCGCATGTGGTACCTCGGCCAGGCCTTCCGCGAAGGCTTTTCGCTGGAGGACGTGTTCAAACTGACCAAGATCGACCCGTGGTTCCTGGTGCAGATCGAAGACATCGTCAAGACCGAAGAATGGCTGGCGACGCAAACGCTCGAACAACTCGACGCCGACACCCTGCGCGGCCTCAAGCGCAAGGGCTTCTCCGACCGTCGCATCGCTAATGTACTCGGCACAAAAGTCGGCGCCCGCGAGACGGCGTCAGCCGGCTCGCTCAGCTTTACGGAGACGGCGGTACGCGAACGTCGTCAAGCTCTGGGCGTGCGCCCGGTGTTCAAGCGCGTCGATACCTGCGCCGCCGAATTCGCCACCTCCACCGCCTACATGTATTCGACCTACGAGGACGAGTGCGAGGCACGGCCGACCGACCGGAAGAAGATCATGGTGCTCGGCGGCGGCCCGAACCGCATCGGCCAGGGCATCGAGTTCGACTACTGCTGCGTGCATGCCGCGCTGGCGATGCGCGAGGACGGCTACGAAACCATCATGGTCAACTGCAACCCCGAGACCGTGTCGACCGACTACGACACCTCGGACCGCCTCTACTTCGAACCGCTGACGCTGGAAGACATCCTCGAGATCGTCCATATCGAGCAGCCGGTCGGCGTGATCGTGCAGTTTGGCGGCCAGACCCCGCTCAAGCGCGCGCGCGACCTGGAAGCCAACGGCGTGCCGATCATCGGCACCTCGCCAGACATGATCGACGCCGCCGAGGACCGCGAGCGTTTCCAGCAACTGCTGCACGAACTCGGCCTCAAGCAGCCACCCAACCGCACCGCGCGCAACGAAGCGGATGCCCTGCGGCTGGCCGAAGAGATCAGCTACCCGCTGGTGGTGCGCCCCTCCTACGTGCTGGGCGGCCGCGCCATGGAAATCGTCCATGAGCAGAAGGACCTCGAACGCTACATGCGCGACGCCATCAAGGTGTCGAACGATTCGCCGGTGCTACTCGACCGCTTTCTCAACGACGCCACCGAAGTGGATGTCGACGCGCTGTCCGACGGCACGCAGGTAATCATCGGCGGCATCATGGAGCACATCGAGCAGGCCGGCGTGCACTCGGGCGATTCGGCCTGTTCGCTGCCGCCCTTCTCGCTAACGCCGGCGATCCAGGACGAATTGCGCCGCCAGACCGAGATGATGGCGCGCGGCCTCAATGTGGTCGGCCTGATGAACGTACAGTTCGCAATTCAGAAAAATGAACAGGGCCGCGGCGAACCCGTGATCTATGTGCTCGAAGTCAACCCGCGCGCCTCGCGCACCGTGCCCTTCGTCTCCAAGGCCACCGGCCTGCCGCTGGCGAAGATTGCCGCGCGCTGCATGGCCGGCCGCAGCCTGGCCGACCAGAGCGTGACGCGCGAAGTGATCCCGCCCTACTTTTCGGTCAAGGAAGCGGTGTTCCCTTTCATCAAGTTCCCCGGCGTCGATACCATCCTCGGTCCCGAGATGAAATCGACCGGCGAGGTGATGGGCGTCGGCCGCAGCTTCGGCGAGGCCTTCATCAAGTCGCAGATCGCCTCGGGTACCCGCCTGCCGAAGTCCGGCAAGGCCTTCGTCAGCGTCAAGCCGGGTGACCGACCGAAAGCGGTCGAGTGCGCCCGTCAGCTGCATGCGTTGGGCTTCAGCCTGATCGCGACGCGCGGCACGGCCGGTGCGCTAACCGCCGCCGGCATCCCGGTGGTGGCCGTCAACAAGGTCACCGAGGGCCGCCCGCACATCGTTGACATGATCAAGAACAACGAGGTGGCCTTCATCGTCAATACCGTCGAGGAAAAACGGGCCGCCATCCTCGATTCCCGCTCGATCCGCACCTCGGCGCTGGCGCAGAAGGTGACGCTGTTTACCACCGTCGAAGGCGGCCTCGCCGCCTGCGAAGGCATGCGCCACGCCGGCCTCGAAACCTACTCGCTACAGGACCTGCATAAAGAACTCGCCGCATGAGCAAAGTCCCCATCACCCTGCGCGGTGCCGAGCTGTTGCGCGAAGAACTGAAGCGGCTCAAGACGGTCGAACGTCCGTCCGTGGTCGCTGCCATCGCCGAAGCCCGCTCGCATGGCGACCTTTCCGAGAACGCCGAATACGATGCCGCCAAGGAGCGCCAGGGCTTCATCGAGGGCCGCATCGCCGAGGTCGAGAGCAAACTCGGCAACGCCCAGATCATCGATCCGCGCTCGCTCGACGCCGACGGCCGCGTGGTGTTCGGTGCCACGGTGGAACTGGAAGACATCGACGAAGAAAAGACAGTCACCTACCAGATCGTCGGCGACGACGAAGCCGACCTCAAGCAGGGCAAGATCTCCCTCAACTCGCCGGTCGCGCGTTCCCTGATCGGCAAATTCGCGGGCGACGTCGTCGAGGTGCACACGCCCGGTGGCCGCCGCGAATACGAAATCCTGGATGTCCGTTATGAGTGAAACCACCCGCAAGGTCCTGCGCATCGGCATCCCCAAGGGTAGCCTGCAGGAAACCACCCAGAGCCTGTTTGTGCGCGCCGGCTACAACCTGCGCATCTCCGGCCGCTCCTACTACCCGGACATCGACGACCCCGAAATCCAGTGCATCCTGATCCGCCCTCAGGAAATGGCCCGCTACGTCGGCCAGGGCATCATCGACTGCGCCATCACCGGCGTCGACTGGATCCTCGAAACCGGCGCCGACGTGGTCGAACTCGCCAACCTCAAGGCGCCCTGGCCCAACTACGGCACGGTGCGCTGGGTTATGGCGGTCAAGGAGGATTCGCCCTTCCAGAGCGTGCAGGACCTGCAGGGCAAGCGCATCGCCACCGAAGCGGTGGGCATGACCAAGCACTTCCTCGCCCAGCACGGCGTCGAGGCCACGGTCGAATTCTCCTGGGGCGCTACCGAAGTCAAGCCGCCGATCCTCGCCGACGCCATCGTCGACGTCTCGGAAACCGGCTCCTCGCTGCGCGCCAACAACCTGCGCATCCTGCATGTCGTACTGGAGAGCACGCCGCGCTTGATCGCCAACCGGCCCGCCCTCGACGACACCTGGAAGCACGCCAAGATCGACAGCCTGTTGCTGATGCTGCTGGGCGCCATCGCCGCCGCCACACGCGTGTTCCTGTCGATGAACGTGCCACGCCAATCGCTCGACGACATCCTCGCCCTGCTGCCCGCTCCAGCTACCCCGACCATCGCCTCGCTGGCCGACCCGGACTGGGTTGACCTCGGCATTGTCGTCGAGGAAAAGAAGGTGCGCGCGCTGATTCCCAGCCTCTACCAGGCCGGCGCCCGCGGCATCATCGAACTGCCGATCAACAAGATCGTCGGCTGACCAGCCGATTTCGCCGTCCTGCCGGAGCCGAGGTTTTTGATGTAAAAGCCGTCAGATTGCTAGTGTGTGCAAAAAGGAGTGCAAAGATGACCCTGGCCGAGACAATCTACCAACGCAGTCTGATGCTTCCAGAAGCTGCCGCGCAGGAAGCACTGGATTTCATCGAATTCCTAAATCAGCGCTATGGCGTGACCCAGACGATGCCCCTTGACACCGACGGTGACGCGGCCACTTACGACGCCTGGTTCATGGCTCAGGTACAACAGGCGATTGATGATCCGCGTCCGGGAATACCCGCCGATGTGGCCCGACAGCACTTTGCCGCCCGGCGTGACTCACTACGTCAGCAAACCCAGGACAAATAGTGAAGCTGGCCTGGCGTCCGTTGGCAATGGCGGATCGCGAGTGCATCATGGATTTCATCGCCCGCGACAAACCCTTGGCGGCGCTCGCGCTTGACGAGAATTTCGAAACCCACGCCGACCGGATCGAAGCCAATCCATTTCTCTATCGTCCTGGCCGGATGCCTGGCACCCGCGAGGCGGTTGTGCATCCCAATTACGTCATGGTTTATCGGGTCGAGAGCGAGACGATCACGATTCTTCGGGTAATGCATGCCGCGCAACGCTGGCCATCAGCCGAATAGTTATCGCCGTCCTGCTAGCGCCGACTTTTGGCATTGGCGACTTGCTAAACCAGAAAACTCGGCTGTGGCGGAACGGCGGGTTACGGCCTGATGCGGTAAGTAGCCCGTTCAGAAATGCGGACGCTCAACGAATGAAAGGGACTTCCCCGTCCCGGACGGAGCGAGAGGCGGTAGCCCGGGCAAGCTGTGGCAGTAAACATCGACTATCCGCCGTCCTGCCGGAGCCGAGTTTTGCCATTCGCGAATGGCGCACCGGCATTCTGATTGCCAGAAACTAATAACTCAGCTGCGGTGGGCGGCAGATTGCGACCCTGAAGAGACATTCGTTGTATCGATGGCACTGGGGGCGGGTTCTTGAGTACACCGGTCGTAAGAATGGTTGCTATGTTAAGAGACTGAAGGTCGGCTGATGTTAAGGGTTGTGGGATGCCTGCCTTAGCGTGAGGAGGTGCAGGCAGCGATGAAGGTGGGGGCAGGCGTCGCACAAGCCCCAAGGGAGGAAACCGCGGAAATCTGGTGATGCGGGTGGAGCGGAGTGAAGCGCTATGGGGATTTGACGGGTGGCATGGGCGTCATGAGAGGCAACAAGATGGGGCGACTCGTTGGCGATCTCGCTGAACTGGTCAAATCCGCTGCCGATGGCTCAGGATCTGTGCCATGCCTGGTGCGACAAAGCGCGTTATTCCACCGCAAGACAAAGCCGTCCGCTATCGGCACCGGAAGACGCAGAGCCGACGGTTGAGTGGCGCACAAGTAAGTCAGAGTGGTCATGCCGCAAGCCTCGACGACGGGGGTGCTCGAATCGGCTGGCCGTGCAGGAAGGTCTCGATGATGCGCATCGGCGAGCCACAACACGGGCAGATGAACGTCGGCTGGACGAGGTCGCCCGACACATCGATCTCCGGGAGAGACGTATCGCCGCTGGGCCTCTCGACGCCCAGCAACTCACGCGCCTTGGCCAGATGTTCCCGACGCCCCGTATTGGCGAGCAGCCCGTAGTGGCGAATGCGGTGAAATCCGCTGGGCAGCACGTGCAGCAGAAAGCAACGCATGAACTCTTCCGGGCTGAGCGTCATCGTCTTGTAACGCGTGCGTCCGCTGACCTGGTAACGTCCTCTCTTTGCAAGATCATCCGCTCACTGCGTAAGCCCCTGATACTTCCGTGATTCGCACCATCCACGCGTCACTCTTTGCAAGATCGTCACCCGTCACCGGAATCAGCCGGTATATCCCTGACGGCACGCCCGTTTCAGGCGCCCACGGGTCACTTTTGCAAGCACCGGCGTGACGCGTCGCCGGGCGTCTCGCTCCCGTTGGCGTTCTCGATTCCGCTTCGCGTAGTCCGGGTGGCTCTGACGATAGTCCGACCAATACGTCGGGTTGGCCGAAACCCACTTGGCTTGGGCGCGGGCCTGGTTCTCACGGTAGTCCGGGTCGCTCTGGCGCTTGGCCGCTTGCCAGCGCCTGCGCCTTTCCTTCTGGCAGGCCGCCTCGCTACAGAACTTCTGCTGCGGACTTTGGGGACGCGGATGAAAGTGCTTCCCGCACCCCGCGCATTGCCTGGTTTCCATCGCAACGCCTCACTGGGTCAATTCCAATGAGCGTCATCTTCCCGTCCAACGACTTACCTGTATTTACTTGCTCAGATCCCAATTCAACCTATTTTCCTCACTTGAACATTCCAAAGTTGCTGCAAACCGTGATTTGA
>JACDZI010000021.1 GCA_013426785.1 Rhodocyclaceae bacterium
TGACTTCAGGCATCATCACGCTTCACTTTTTGCACTTGGTCATTGAAACCGCCCATCCATTCATGCCCCTCGACGATCCGCTGGCACTGATTGCCGCCTGCGCGCTGTTCGGCCTGCTGATCGGCAGTTTTCTCAATGTGGTCATCCATCGCCTGCCAATCATGATGGAGCGCGCCTGGCAGGCCGAATGTGCCGAATTCGCTGCCCAATCCATCACCGATGCCGTCCCGCCAGCGCCGACTTTTGAACACTTGTCGCTGGTCACCCCGCGCTCACGCTGCCCGCATTGCGGCCACCCGGTAAGCGCCCTCGAAAACATCCCCATCCTGAGCTACCTGCTCCTCGGGGGTCGTTGCAAGGGCTGCGGCCAGCCGATCAGCCTGCGCTACCCGCTGATTGAGGCGCTGACCGGACTACTGTTCGGCTACGTGGCTTGGCGTTACGGATTCAGTCTGGCAATGGCGGGAGCCCTCCTGTTCGTGGCGGCAATGATCGCCCTCACCTTCATCGACATCGATACGCAACTTCTGCCCGACGACATCACTTTGCCACTCTTGTGGGCGGGTCTGCTGATCAACCTGAGCGGCACCTTCAGCTCTCTCGCCGATGCCGTCATCGGCGCGGTCGCCGGCTATCTGATCCTGTGGTCGGTATATTGGCTCTTCAAACTGGCGACCGGCAAGGAGGGTATGGGGTATGGCGATTTCAAGCTGCTCGCCGCCGTCGGCGCCTGGCTGGGCTGGCAGTTGCTCCCCTTGGTGATTCTACTCTCCTCGGTGGTGGGCGCGGTCATCGGTATTGTCCTGATGCTGTTTGCCAAGCATGGCCGCAACGTGCCCATCCCTTTTGGCCCTTATCTGGCGACCGCGGGCCTGATTGCACTATTGTGGGGAAAAACCCTCAACCAGACCTATCTCGGTCTGTTCTGAGCCGCTTGAATTTGCTGCCAGACGTCGCCATCTGGCCGCGTTGGGTGCGTTTCCACACCCTTGCCTTTGAGGCGCTTCGCTATAATCCCCCGAAATTATTGGAGAAATTCATGCCGATCTATGCCTATCGCTGCAATCAGTGCGGTTTTGAAAAGGATGTCCTGCAAAAAATCGCGGACGCTCCTCTGACCACCTGCCCGGAGTGCAAGACCGACAACTTCGCCAAGCAACTCACCGCCGCCGGCTTCCAGCTCAAAGGCAGCGGCTGGTACCAAACCGACTTCAAGGGCGGCGCGCCCAAACCGGCTGCCGACAACCCGCCGCCATGTCAGGGCGGTACTGGCAGTTGCCCATCCTGCAATTGATTCCTGCCGCGTGCCTCCCCTGAAAAAATATTTCATTACCGGACTTCTGATCTGGATCCCGCTGGTGATCACCGCCTGGGTGTTGACGGTGATCATCGGCACCATGGATCAGTCGCTGCGCCTGCTGCCCCAGGCGATTCATCCGGAATACCTGCTGGGCTTCCACATCCCGGGGGCGGGTACCGTGCTGACGCTGGTGATTGTCTTCATGACCGGCCTCGTCACAGCCAACTTCATCGGCCAGAAGTTGGTCCGCTTCTGGGAAGCCCTGCTCTCGCGCATCCCGATCGTCAAATCGATCTACTACAGCGTCAAGCAGGTCAGCGACACGCTGTTTTCCGGCAGTGGCGATGCCTTCCGCAAGGTATTGCTGGTACGTTATCCCCATCCGGAAGCTTGGTCGGTCGCCTTCCAGACCGGCACACCAACAAGCGATGTTTCGCAGCATTGCGACGACGATCTGGTCAGCGTATTCATCCCGACCGCGCCCAGCCCGGTCAACGGTTTCTTTTTCTTCGTGCGCAAGCGCGATACGGTCGAACTCGACATGAGCGTCGATGATGCTCTCAAGTACATCGTCTCGATGGGCGTAGTCGCCCCGCCCCTGAGTGGTAAGGACAGTCCTAACCTGATCGGTCGCGCCCAGAACGAATAACCCTCCTGCGCCGCCGTCCCGTCGGCGCCGATATATTTAGAACGGAAATCTCCATGCGTACCCACTACTGCGGCCAATTGAATGCCGGCCATGTCGACCAGATCGTCACTCTGTGCGGCTGGGCCCACCGCCGCCGCGACCACGGCGGCGTGATCTTCATCGACCTGCGCGACCGAGCGGGCATCGCCCAGGTCGTCTGCGATCCTGATCGCCCCGAGATGTTCAAACTGGCCGAGGCCGTGCGCAACGAGTTCGTGCTCAAGATCACCGGCAAGGTGCGCCGCCGTCCCGCCGGCACCGAGAATCCCAACATGCCCTCCGGGGAAATCGAACTCCTCTGCCACGAACTGGAAACCCTCAACACTGCCGTCACGCCACCGTTCCAGCTCGACGAGGACAATCTCTCGGAAAATGTGCGCCTGACCCATCGTGTCATCGACCTGCGCCGCCCGCAGATGCAGAAGAACATGATGCTGCGCTACAAGACCGCACGGGCCTTCCGCCGCTTCCTCGACGACCACGGTTTCATCGACATCGAGACGCCGATGCTGACCAAGTCGACGCCCGAAGGCGCCCGCGACTACCTCGTGCCCTCGCGCGTCCATCCCGGCCAGTTCTTCGCCCTGCCGCAATCGCCGCAACTGTTCAAGCAGTTGCTGATGGTCGCCGGCTTCGACCGCTACTACCAGATCACCAAGTGTTTCCGCGACGAGGACCTGCGCGCCGACCGCCAGCCGGAATTCACCCAGGTCGATATCGAAACCTCGTTCATGGACGAGACCGCCATCACCGGCATCATCGAGGAGCTGATCCGCTATGTCTTCAAGGACGCGATCGATGTCGATCTGCCCAATCCATTCCCGCGCATCGGTTACGCCGAAGCCATGCGCCGCTTCGGCTCAGACAAGCCGGACCTGCGCGTGACGCTCGAGCTCACCGAAGTCACCGATGCCGTCGCCGATGTCGCCTTCAAGGTATTCAGCGGTCCGGCCACTTCCGGCGGCCGCGTCGCCGCCCTGCGCATCCCCGGCGGCGCGACACTCACCCGTGGCGAAATCGACGGCTACACCGAGTTCGTCAAGATCTACGGTGCCAAGGGCCTGGCCTACATCAAGGTCAACGACGTCAACAAGCTGAACGAGGAAGGCCTGCAGTCACCCATCGTCAAGAATATCCATGCGGCGGCACTGGTGGCCATCGTCGAGCGCACCGGCGCGCAATCGGGCGACCTGATCTTCTTCGGCGCCGACAAGACCAAGGTCGTCAACGATGCCCTCGGCGCCCTACGCAGCAAGATCGGCCACGAAAAAGGCTACCTCAACGGCAAGGCTTGGGAACCGGTGTGGGTGGTCGATTTCTCGATGTTCGAGTACGATGAAGAGGACAAACGCTGGACCGCCTGCCACCATCCCTTCACCTCCCCGAAGGACGGCCACGACGAACTGATGAAGACCGACCCCGGCGCCTGCCTGGCCAAAGCCTACGACTTGGCGCTCAACGGCTGGGAAATAGGAGGTGGATCCGTAAGGATCCACTCGGCGGCGGTTCAAGCGCGCGTCTTCGAAGCCCTTGGCATCGGCGAGGAAGAACAGCGCGTGAAGTTCGGTTTCCTGCTCGACGCACTCAAGTACGGTGCACCGCCCCACGGCGGCTTGGCCTTCGGCCTGGACCGCATCGTCACCATGATGACCGGCGCCGAATCGATCCGCGACGTGATCGCCTTTCCGAAGACGCAGCGCGCCCAGTGCCTGCTGACCGACGCCCCGTCCGACGTCGACGAGAAGCAGTTGCGCGAACTGCACATTCGCCTGCGCCAGAAGGTTGAGACGCAAGTCGAGGTTGGCAAGTCCTGATGCGTCGACTGCTGTTCATGCTGCTGGCCTGCTGCTGCGGACTGGCGCAGGCACAGGACATCGCAGCGGGTGACCTGCCGCCGGAAGGGCGCGAGACGCTCACCCTGATTTACCGGGGCGGGTCTTTTCCCTACGCGCGCGACGGCAAACCCTTCGGCAACTTCGAGAAACGCCTGCCGCTGCAAAGGCGCGGCTATTATCGCGAATACACGGTCGCCACGCCGGGCATTAAGCACCGCGGTGCGCGGCGCATTGTCTGTGGCGGCGAGCGGCCGCGTCAGCCGGATACGTGCTATTACTCGGCCGACCATTACCGCAGTTTCCGGGAAATCATCCAATGAACTATGCCGAGATCCTCACCCGCGTGGAGCGCGCCAGCGTTTATCACATGCCGCAGGATGGCGAGGAAGCCTTGGTGGCCGCCGCCGAACAGAATGGCCTGCAAGTCTTCCGGGTCGATCTGTCCAGCGTCAAGGACAAGCGCAAGCTGCTCGACGCCATCGGCAAGGCGCTGGCCTTCCCCGAATGGTTCGGTCACAACTGGGATGCGCTGCTCGACTGCCTCGCCGACCTGAACTGGCGACCGGCGGAAGGTTATGTCGTCATCCTCGAACATTGCGACGGCATCCACGGGCGGGCGGAAGAAGATTTCGTGCAGGCATTGCAAGTCTTCGAGGCTGCCGCCAACGAATGGCGCGAGCAGGGCATCCCGTTCTGGTGCTTCGTCGACATGCAGGCCGACGGCATCAACTGGCTTTCCGACATCGCCTAACCCCGTGGCGGGAAGCAAGCGCCCCGTTTCCGTACTGGTCGTCATCCACGACCCGCAGTTGAACATAGTGTTGCTTGAACGCGCCGCCCATCCGGGCTTCTGGCAGTCGGTCACCGGCAGCCAGGAGGCTGACGAAAACCTGGTCACCACGGCGGTGCGCGAAGTGGCCGAAGAAACGGGGATCACCTGCACCCCGGCCGAATTAAGTGACTGGCAGCTATCCAACCGTTTCGAGATTTTCGCCGAGTGGCGAGACCGCTATCCGGCCGGCGTGACCCACAACATCGAGCACGTCTTCAGCCTGTGCATCCCGGCGGGCACTCAGGTCACCATGGCGCCGGGTGAGCATCGGTCTGTACGCTGGCTGCCCTGGCAGGTTGCCGCAACCGCCTGTTTTTCCTGGACGAATCGCGACGCCATCCTGATGCTCTGCTTGCAAAAGTCGGCGCTGGCAGGACGGCGTTAGAATCGACGCCGTCCTTTTTATTTCCAAACCACCATGACCACCGACGCCCTGCCCGCTTCTACCAAAGCCAAGATCCTCGGCGAAGCCCTGCCTTACATCAAGCGCTTCTTCGACAAGACGATCGTCATCAAGTATGGCGGCAACGCCATGACCGAGCCGTCGCTGAAGGACGGCTTCGCGCGCGACGTAGTGCTGCTCAAGCTAGTCGGCATGAACCCGGTGGTCGTGCACGGCGGTGGCCCGCAGATTGAGGATCTGCTCAAACGCGTCGGCAAGCAGGGCCAGTTCATCCAGGGCATGCGCGTCACCGACGAGGAAACCATGGACATCGTCGAGATGGTGCTCGGCGGCCAGGTGAACAAGGAAATCGTCAACCTGATCAACCAGCATGGTGGCAAGGCCGTCGGCCTGACCGGCCAGGATGGCAACTTCATCCGCGCCAAGAAACTGCTGCTGCCCAACAAGGACAATCCCGAAGAGATGATCGACATCGGCTCGGTCGGCGAGATCACCTCGATCGATCCGACACTGATCGCCTTCCTCGACACTGGCGATTTCATTCCCGTCATCGCACCGATCGGCGTCGGGCCGAAAGGCGAGACCTACAACATCAACGCCGATGTCGTCGCCGGCAAGATCGCCGAGGTGCTGCGCGCCGAAAAACTGGTACTGCTGACCAACACCCCCGGTGTGCTCGACCAGGCCGGTAATCTGCTCACCGGCATCACGCCGAAAGAGATCGACGCGATGGTGGCCGATGGCACACTCTCGGGCGGCATGCTGCCCAAGATCGGTTCGGCGCTGGATGCGGCACGCAGCGGCGTGCGCAGCGTGCATATCATCGATGGCCGCGTCGAGCATGCCCTGCTGCTGGAAATCCTCACCGACGAAGGCGTCGGCACCCTGATCAAGTCGAAATAAGGACCGCCGCCATGGCCGAACCGGGGGGAAAGAAGCTGCTGATCCTGCAAACCATCGCCGCCATGCTGGAAAACCCGGCCGGCGAGAAGATCACCACTGCCGCGCTCGCGGCGAAACTGGACGTCTCGGAAGCAGCGCTCTATCGCCATTTTCCCAGCAAGGCGCGCATGTTCGAGGGCCTGATTGAGTTCATCGAGAACGCACTGTTCTCGGTGGTCGGCCAGATCGCCACCGCCGAAGAAAACGGCCTCAAGCAAGCCGAGTTGATGCTCGCCGCGACGCTGCGCTTTGCCGGCAAGAATCGCGGACTGGCGCGGGTCATGATCGGCGATGCGCTCGTTCATGAAAACCCGCGCCTGCAGGCGCGCATCAACCAGTTGTTCGACCGGCTCGAAGTCTCGCTGAAGCAGGCGCTGAAGGTCGCCCAGGCGCAGGGTGCGCTGCCGGCGGCGCATGATTGCGCCGCCCACGCCGACCTGCTGGTCTGCCATGTGCTCGGTCGCCTGCAGCGCTTCGTCAAGAGCGGCTTCAAGGACGATCCGCTCGGCCACTGGGCCAGCCAGTGGCCCTTACTTGCGCGCTAGCAGGGCAGCCGCTTCCAGCGCAAAGTAGGTCAGAATGCCGTCGGCACCAGCGCGCTTGAAGGACAGCAGGGCCTCCATCATCACCGCGTCGTGGTCGAGCCAGCCGTTGGCGGCCGCAGCCTTCAACATCGCGTATTCGCCGCTGACCTGATAGGCGTAGGTCGGCACGCCGAACTCGTCCTTGACCCGCCGCACGATGTCCAGATAAGGCATGCCGGGCTTGACCATCACCATGTCGGCGCCTTCCTGCAGGTCAAGCGCTACTTCGCGCAGGGCTTCGTCGCTATTGCCCGGATCCATCTGGTAGGTATATTTGTTGCCCTTGCCAAGGCTACCGGCCGAGCCGACCGCGTCGCGGAAGGGCCCGTAAAAGCTTGAAGCGTATTTCGCTGAATAGGCGAGGATGCGCGTATAGATGTGCTGTTCGGCATCCAGCGCCGTGCGGATGGCACCTATACGTCCGTCCATCATGTCAGAGGGCGCCACCACGTCGGCGCCGGCGGCGGCGTGGCACAGCGATTGCTTTACCAGCGCTTCGATCGTCTCGTCGTTGAGCACGTAGCCGCGCGGGTCGGCCGGGTCGATCAGGCCGTCCTGGCCATGGCTGGTGTAGGGATCGAGCGCCACGTCGGTGATCACGCCCAGTTCCGGAAACTCCTTCTTCAACTTGGTCACCACGGTCGGCACCAGGCCTTTCGCGTTCCAGGCTTCCCTGGCATCCAGGCTCTTCTTCTCGGTGCCGATCACCGGGAACAGTGCCAGCGCCGGCACGCCCAGCATCAAGGCCTTTTCCGCCACCGGCAGCAGGCGGTCGAGGGTCACCCGTTCGACGCCGGGCATCGAGGCAACTTTCTCGGTCTTTTTCTTGCCTTCCAGCACGAACACCGGATAGATGAAATCGGCCGCAGTCAGTGTCGACTCGCGCATCAGGCGGCGGGAGAAGTCATCGCGGCGCATGCGGCGCATGCGCGTGCCCGGAAATGCAGCTTTAATAATCATGGCCTTGCCTTTCTGAAAAATACTTGAACTTTTTTGTCGATTACCTATCATAGCTTCCGGAAGGCCATCAGCCCTCCCCCGCTTTACCTCCCTGAGCGGGTGCTTCGGCTTCGGTCGAGGTATTCGGCTCCTGGCCTTCTCCCCTTTGGCCAGGGGCCTTTTCTTTTAACCAGTTGCCTACTATGCGTTCCGTTTCTTCCATGCCGGTTTTCTTCAGACTCGAAAACATCTGCACCGTGAGCGGCACTTCGGGAAAGTCGGCGCTGGCAGCACGGCGCGTCGCCTCCAGCGTCTTGCTCTGCTCCTGGCGCGACAGTTTATCCGCCTTCGTCAGCAGGCAGTGGATGGGCTTGCCGGTCGTGGCGAACCACCTGATCATCTGCCGGTCCAGTTCGAGCAGGGGCCGACGGGCATCCATGATCAGCACGAGGCCGCTCAGGGCCTGGCGGCAGGTCAGGTAATGTTCGAGCAGGCCCTGCCATTGCCGCCGCACCGCTTCCGGCACTTCCGCATAGCCGTAACCCGGAAGATCAACCAGCGCCGCGCCATTTTTCATGCGGAACAGGTTGATGAGCTGCGTACGGCCCGGCGTTTTCGACACAAAGGCGAGGCGGGTATGGCCCACCAGAGTGTTGATGGCCGACGACTTGCCCGCATTCGAGCGACCGGCAAAAGCAATTTCGGCACCGCTGGCCTGCGGCAGCTGCATGGGATCGGCAACGGAAATCTCGTAATAGGCGTGGCGGAACAGGGGCGGCATCGGGATACAGGAGAGTGAATTACCATGGCACGTTCGCTTAGGTTGCTATTATCGCTCGGCTCCATCGTTCTGGCCGCAAGCGCGCACGCCAATGAAGGCGCCACGCAACCCTACCCGGGCGATGCGGCCAGGGGGCAGCCGATCACCGCGACGGTATGCGCCGCCTGCCACGGCCCGGACGGCAACAGCCCGACGACCGCCTACCCCAAGCTCGCCGCCCAGCATGCCACCTATTTATTCAAGCAAATGAAGAATTTCAAGCCGGACACCAATGGCAAGGTCGAGCGGGACAATGCCATCATGAACGGCATGATCGCACCCTACACCGAAGAACAAATGAAGGACTTCGCCGCCTACTTCGCGGCGCAAAAACAATCGGGCGGCGAGACTAGAACCCCCGAAGGCCGCGAACTCGGCAAAAAGCTCTGGCGCGCCGGCGATGCCGACAAGGGCCTGCCGGCCTGTGCCGGCTGCCACGGGCCCGCTGGCGCCGGCCTACCGGCACAGTTTCCGCGCCTCGGTGGTCAGCATCCCGAATATATCGAGGCCCAGTTGCGGGCCTTCCGGGTGGGCGAACGCGCCAACGACCCCAACCAGATGATGCGGATGGTGGCCGCCAAGCTGACCGATACTGAAATTCGTGCGCTCGCCGACTACATCGCCGGGCTGCATTGACTCACAGCGGACAGGCGGCCATGTTCCGCAAGGCAGCACGGTGCCGTCTTTTTTCGTTCTCTCGCCATGAAACCGCTCGGCATTCACCAACGCATCCTGATCGCCGCCCTGGCACCGTCGCCCGCCAGCTAGCTGCCGCAGCCGAGTACGAAATCTTTGTCGATAACCGTAAAAACCTGCAACGACTGCTCGACGCGGTGCGCAAGGAACCCGCATCCTTCTTTGTGGCAAAGCGGGTGATGACGGCGCCGAATTGACGGCCATGCTCGAACGCTGGAGCTATCGCGTCGACCGGGTGCAGACGAAACGGGAGATCGCGCCTGTGGTTCAACCGTCCTTTTCAGCCTGCGCGGCTACGGGCACTGCTGAACCACCTGGTTGGCTCATGAGCGATGCAGCTTGACGATGGCACGGCCATCGGCCGTCCTGTCAGCGCCGACTTTCCAGGCGTGACCATAGATGATCTCGAAACGCGCCGGCAGCAATCCGCCCGCGCGTTCCCACGCCGCAAACACTTTCCGCCATTCCCGCCAGCCCAGGCGACCGAGCAAGGCGTCACGCACGCCCAAGCGGCGCTGGTCGGCGAGGAAGGCGCACGGCGTCGCGTAGGTGAGCGTCAGCATCTCCATTTCCATCACCGGGTCGGCGAAGCTTGTTGCGGCCAGCATGTCGCCGATGTCGTGCATGTCGAGAAAAGTCGGCGCCGGCAGGACGGCACCAACTGTAGCTGCCGCCGTGCGCAGTTCCTTTAGCGTATCCGGCCCGAGCAAGGTGAAATGCAGCAGGCCTCCTTCGGCCAGGACGCGATGCAATTCGACTAGGGCAGGACGCAGGCCCGGGAGCCAGTGCAGCATCAGGTTCGACCAGACCAGATCGAGGCTGCCGGTCGCCAGCGGCAAGGCCCGCACATCGGCATTGACGCAAGCGGGCGCCTGGCCGCGCAGACGTTCCCACCAGCCTAACCTGGCCACCACGGTGGCCAGCATCGGCCGCGCGTAATCCACTGCCAGCGGCACGGCGTCCGGATAGCGGCGCATCAATTCGCGCACGCCATCACCGGTGGCGCAGCCGATATCGGCCAGGCGGCGCGGGGCCAGCCGTACCACGTCGAGCCGCTCGGCCATGCGCCGGCCGACCTCGCGCGCCAGCACGGCAGCGTTGTCATAAGATGTGGCAGCAGATGAAAATTTGCATCGCAAGTTCATTGTCCGATCATCCCCATTGGCTACACACTTGTCAATTTCGCCATTCCTCGACTTGCTCTTGCCACGCAGTTGCCTGCTGTGTGGCGCCAGCGCCGCAACAGCACTGTGCGCCGGTTGCGCGGCCGACCTGCCCGGCCTCGGCCCGCACACCTGTCCGATCTGCGCCATCCCGCTTGCCGCGCCGGCCCCGGCCTGCGGCGACTGCCTGCGCGCGCCTCCCGCATTCGACGCCACGCTTGCGGCCCTGCGCTATGCCTTTCCGGTCGATCATCTGGTGCAATCCCTGAAATTTGCCCACCGTCTCGCCAGCGCCGACTTTTTTGCCGGACGATTGCTGGCGCTGCCACCGCCAACCGGAGATGTCGTCGTGCCGGTGCCATTGTCCCCCCTGCGTCTGCGTGAGCGGGGTTTCAACCAGGCGGTCGAGATCGCCCGGCCGCTGGCGCGCGCCTATCGGTTGCCTCTGGCGATGACGGGCATCGCGCGGATACGCGAAACCCTGCCGCAAAGTCGTCTGCCGTGGCATGAGCGTCAGCGCAACCTGCGCCACGCCTTCGAGTGTCGAGTCGATTTCACCGGCAAATCGGTCATCGTGGTCGATGACGTGATGACCTCCGGCGCGACGCTCAACGCCATTGCCCAGACCCTCAAGGATCATGGCGCGGTACGCGTCTGCAACCGAGTCGCCGCACGCGCGATAAAAACGCTTACTTGAGTTTCTGTTCGACGATAGCAACCCAGCAGGATGGCTACCACCAAAGGCGATTGTGATTCACGATTCAGGCGGCGGAAAAGGGCTGGGGTTTGTACGCTTACAGTTCAGTCCCCACCAGCGCCGACTGTTTATGACGTTTTATTTGAAGCCGATGATTGGCTGGTCCACCGCCAGGCTTTCGCCCGACTTGGCCAGCAGAGCATCGACCGTGCAGTCGCGCTCGGCCTTCAGCACGTTTTCCATCTTCATCGCCTCAATCTTGGCCAGCACCTCGCCGGCCTTGACCTCCTGACCAACCGCCACGGCGATCTGCGTCAGCAGGCCGGGCATCGGCGACAGCAGGAACTTCGAGGTATCCGGCGGTGCCTTGTGCGGCATCAGCGCCTGCAAATGGGCCGCGCGCGCCGTCATCACCATGATGTCGGCCTGCGTGCCCCAATGGAACAGTCGGTATTTGAGGCCACGGCGCTCGACCTGCATGCAGAACGGCTCACCGTTGAGCGTGCCCTGATAGAGCGCCTGGCCGAACTGCCAGGTGGTACGGATCTCGTAGCGTTCACCGGCGAAGACGACGTCCCAGCCGCTCACTGCATCCGGCGCGGCAGTGACCGTCACCTCGTGGTCGACCCCGTCTTCGAGGCGCACGACGAACTCGGAACCCGGCTTGTACTCGTGCCCCGGCATCTGGCCACTGATATGGGCATTGCGCGCCAGGTACTGGCGGTGCATGGCCGCTGCAACGGCGATCAGCATGGCCGGATCGTCGTGCGGCACCATCGAGGCATCGAAGCCCTTGGGATACTCCTCGGCGATCAGACCGGTGTTGAAGTTGCCCGACACGAAGCGCGGGTGCTGCATCAGCGCGGCCTGGAAAGAAATATTCGCGGCCACGCCACGGATCACGAAACCGTTCAGCGCATCGCGCATGCGGGTGATGGCGCTGTCGCGGGTCGGGCCATGCACGATCAGCTTGGCGATCATCGAATCGTAGTACATCGATATTTCACCACCCTCATACACGCCGGTATCGACCCGCACATGGCCGGCCTGATCGGCCGGCGGGCCGAACTTGACGAGCCGACCGGTGGAAGGCAGGAAACCGCGGAACGGGTCTTCCGCATTGATGCGGCATTCCATCGCCCAGCCGTTGAGCGGAATCTCCTCCTGCTTGAACGGCAGCGGCTCGCCAGCAGCGACGCGGATCATCAGTTCGACGAGATCGAGGCCGGTGATGCATTCCGTGACCGGGTGTTCGACCTGCAGGCGGGTATTCATCTCAAGGAAATAGAAACTCTTGTCCTTGCCGCCGACCACGAACTCGACGGTGCCAGCCGACTGGTAGTTCACGGCGCGGGCCAGCGCCACGGCCTGCTCGCCCATCGCCTTGCGGGTGGCCGAGTCAAGGAAGGGTGAAGGCGCCTCCTCGATGACCTTTTGATGGCGACGCTGGATCGAGCACTCGCGCTCATGCAGATAGACGAGGTTACCCTGGGCATCGCCCAGCACCTGGATTTCGATGTGACGCGGTTCCTCGACGAATTTCTCGATGAACACACGGTCGTCGCCGAAGGCGTTCTTGGCTTCCGTCTTGCAGGAGGCGAAACCCTCAAAAGCCTCCTTGTCGTCATAGGCGACGCGCAAGCCCTTGCCGCCGCCGCCGGCCGAGGCCTTGATCATCACCGGGTAACCGATGCTCTTGGCAATCTCCACCGCCTGCTCGGGCGTGTCGATGGCGTCGTTGTAGCCGGGAATGACGTTGACCCTGGCTTCCAGCGCCAGTTTCTTCGACTCGATCTTGTCGCCCATGCGCGCCACGGAATAGTGCTTCGGGCCGATGAAGATGATGCCTTCCTCTTCGAGGCGCTTCGAAAAGATGGCGTTCTCGGACAGGAAACCGTAGCCGGGATGGACCGCCTCGGCGCCGGTCTGCTTGCAGGCGGCAATGATCTTGTCCATCACCAGGTAGGACTCTTTCGACGGGGCCGGGCCGATGCAGACGGCTTCTTCGGCCATTTCGACGTGCAGGGCATCCTTGTCGGCTTCCGAGTAAACGGCGACGGTGGCGATACCCATTTTGCGGGCGGATTTGATGACACGGCAGGCGATTTCGCCTCTATTTGCGATCAGGATTTTCTTGAACATATCAGTATCCTCAGAGCGGGATGTTGCCGTGTTTGCGCCACGGGTTGTCGATCTTCTTGTTGCGGAGCATCACCAGCGAACGGCAGATACGCTTGCGGGTTTCATGCGGCTGGATCACGTCATCGATAAAGCCGCGCGCACCGGCGACGAAGGGGTTGGCAAACTTGGCCTTGTACTCGGCCTCCTTGGCCGCCAGCTTGGCGGGGTCACCCTTGTCCTCGCGGAAGATGATCTCCACCGCGCCCTTCGGGCCCATCACCGCGATCTCGGCGCTCGGCCAGGCAAAGTTGACGTCGCCGCGCAGATGCTTCGAGGCCATCACGTCGTAGGCGCCGCCGTAAGCCTTGCGGGTAATCACGGTGATCTTCGGCACCGTGCATTCGGCGTAGGCGTAGAGCAGCTTGGCACCGTGCTTGATGATGCCGCCGTATTCCTGCGCCGTGCCCGGCATGAAACCCGGCACATCGACGAAGGTGATGATCGGGATGTTGTAGGCGTCGCAGAAACGCACGAAGCGCGCTGCCTTGATGGAGGACTTGATGTCGAGACAGCCGGCCAGCACCATCGGCTGGTTGGCGACGATGCCGATGGTCTGCCCTTCCATGCGGGCAAAGCCGATGATGATGTTCCTGGCGTGGTCGGGCTGCAATTCGAAGAAGTCGCAATCATCCACCGTCTTGATGATCAGTTCCTTGATGTCGTAAGGCTTGTTGGTGTTATCCGGCACCAGGGTATCGAGCGAGTAATCGAGACGGTCGGCCGGATCGGGCGTGGGACGGATCGGCGCCTTTTCCTTGTTGTTGAGCGGCAGGTAATTGACGAAGCGGCGCAGCATCAGCAGGGCATCGACATCATTCTCGAAAGCCAGGTCCGCCACGCCGGACTTGCTGGTGTGGGTCACCGCACCGCCGAGTTCCTCGGCCGTCACTTCCTCGTGAGTCACCGTCTTCACCACTTCCGGGCCAGTGACGAACATGTAGGAGGTATCCTTCACCATGAAAATGAAGTCGGTCATCGCCGGCGAATACACCGCCCCGCCGGCGCAAGGCCCCATGATCAGCGAGATCTGCGGAATCACTCCCGAGGCCATCACGTTGCGCTGAAACACGTCCGCATAACCACCGAGCGCCGCCACACCTTCCTGAATGCGCGCACCGCCCGAGTCGTTGAGGCCGATCACCGGGGCGCCCACCTGGATCGCCTTGTCCATGATCTTGCAGATCTTCTCGGCGTGCGCCTCGGAGAGCGCGCCGCCAAACACGGTGAAGTCCTGCGAGAAGACAAACACCATGCGGCCGTTGATGGTGCCGTAGCCGGTGACCACCCCATCGCTGGGAATCTTGGTCTCGCCCATGCCGAAGTCGCTGCAGCGATGCTCCTTGAACATGTCCCACTCTTCGAAAGTGCCGTCGTCAAGCAGCAGTTCGATGCGCTCGCGCGCCGTCAGCTTGCCCTTCTTGTGCTGGGCGTCGATGCGCTTCTGGCCGCCGCCGAGGCGCGCCAGTTCGCGTTTCTGGTCGAGTTGTTCAATGATCTCATGCATAAACTTCTCCTAGAAATACCGGTTCATCAGATTCAACAGTCGCTGGGCTGCCGCCGTGGAGGTCGCGGCACCCTCGGTCACGGCACGCAGTGTATCGGGCAGGCTGGCTTTCACGGCAGGATGTTCGCGGAAGCGCTGGCGCAGGCCGGTATCGATCAACTGCCACATCCAGTCGATTGTCTGCCGGCGGCGCTTTTCCATAAACGCACCACTTTCCGTCATGGCCTCGCGGTATTTGAGCAAAGTCTGCCAGACCTTGTCGATGCCTTGGCCGTGCAGTGCGCTAGCCTGCAACACGGGGGGCTGCCAGTTCGGGTTGGCCGGATGCAACAGCGACAGCGCGGCGCGCATTTGCAGGGCGGCGCGTTCGGCCGCCGTGGCATCCAGGTCGACCTTGTTGTAGATCACCACATCGGCCAGTTCCATGATGCCCTTCTTGATGGCCTGCAGGTCATCGCCGCTGTTCGGCAGCTGCAACAACACGAACACGTCGGTCATGCCGGCCACCACGGTTTCCGACTGGCCGACGCCGACCGTCTCGACGATCACCACGTCGTAGCCGGCGGCTTCGCAGACCAGCAACGCCTCGCGGGTCTTCTCGGTCACGCCACCCAGCGTGCCGGCTGACGGCGACGGCCGGATGAAGGCAAACTCGTTCTGGCACAGCCGCTCCATGCGCGTCTTGTCGCCGAGGATGGAGCCGCCGCTGCGGCTCGACGAGGGGTCCACCGCCAGCACGGCAACCTTCAGCCCCTGGTCGATCAGGTGCAGGCCGAAAGCTTCGATGAAGGTCGACTTGCCGGCACCGGGCACCCCCGTCAGACCGATGCGCAGCGATTTTCCCGTATGCGGCAGCAGCGCATCCAGCACAAGCGCCGCGCGCGCCTGATGGTCGGCGCGCGTCGATTCAACCAGCGTGATGGCCTTGGCCAACGCGCGCCGCTGCCCAGCCAGCACCCCGGCGACGCGATCGCGGTCTTCCGGAGTCAAGCCGAGCTCTGCCATCCGCCGTCCCGCCAGCGCCGACTTTTAGGCCGAGGCGGGCAAATGAGCGGCACTGATCGCGCGCAACACTTCATGCGCGCATTGCGGGATCGGCGTGCCGGGGCCGAAGATGCCCTTCGCGCCAGCGGCGAACAGCGCCTCGTAGTCCTGCGCCGGGATCACCCCTCCGACGAACACAACGATGTCCTGCCCGCCCTGCTCCTGCAGTGCCTTGACCAGTTGCGGCACCAGCGTCTTGTGGCCGGCAGCCAGCGTCGACACCCCGAGGGCGTGCACATCGTTTTCGATCGCCTGACGGGCGGCTTCTTCCGGCGTCTGGAACAGCGGGCCGATGTCCACATCGAAGCCGAGGTCGGCAAAGGCCGTGGCCACCACCTTGGCACCGCGGTCGTGACCGTCCTGGCCGAGCTTGGCGATCATGATGCGCGGGCGGCGACCCTCGGCAGCAGCAAAGTCCTCGATCTGCTCGCGCAACTCATCGATGCCGGGACTGCTGCCATAAGCGGCGGAATACACGCCGGAGACCACCTGATTGGTGGCACGATGGCGGCCCCAGACCTTTTCGAGCGCGTCGGAAATCTCGCCGACGCTGGCGCGCAGGCGGGTTGCCTTGATGGCAAGGTCGAGAAGGTTGCCCGAACCATCACTAGCGGCGGCAGTCAATGCAGCGAGTGCGGCCTGCACTGCGGCTGCATCGCGGCTGGCGCGAATCTCCTTGAGGCGGGCGATCTGCGACTCGCGCACGGCATGGTTGTCGACGTCGAGAAATTCGATCGCATCCTGCTTCGCCAGCTTGTACTTGTTCACACCGACGATCACGTCCTGACCGGAATCGATGCGCGCCTGCTTCTCGGCTGCGCACTTCTCAATCTGCAACTTGGCCCAACCGCTGTCGACGGCCTGGGTCATGCCGCCCATCGTCTCGATTTCCTGGATGGTGTTCCAAGCCATGTCAGCCATGTCCTGCGTCAGCTTTTCCATCATGTAGCTGCCGGCCCACGGGTCGACGACGTTCGTGATGTGTGTCTCTTCCTGGATCAGGATCTGCGTGTTACGGGCGATGCGCGACGAGAACTGCGTCGGCAGCGCGATGGCTTCGTCCAGTGCGTTGGTGTGCAGGGACTGCGTACCACCGAACACCGCCGCCATCGCCTCGATGGTGGTGCGCACGACGTTGTTGTAGGGATCCTGCTCGGTGAGCGACCAACCGGAAGTCTGGCAGTGGGTGCGCAACATCATCGACTTCGGGTTCTTCGCGCCGAACTCTTTCATGATGCGCCACCACAGGAGGCGCGCGGCGCGCAGCTTGGCGACTTCAAGGTAGAAATTCATGCCGATGCCGAAGAAGAAACTGAGTCGCCCGGCGAAATTGTCGATGTCGAGCCCGCTCTTCATCGCCGTGCGCACGTACTCCATGCCGTCGGCCAGCGTGAAGGCCAGTTCCAGCGCCTGCGTCGCGCCGGCTTCCTGGATGTGGTAGCCGGAGATCGAGATCGAGTTGAACTTCGGCATGTGCGCAGCCGTGTAGCCGATGATGTCAGCGATGATGCGCATCGACGGCGCCGGCGGATAGATGTAGGTGTTGCGGACCATGAACTCCTTGAGGATGTCGTTCTGGATCGTCCCCGACAGCTTGTCCTGCGCCACGCCCTGCTCCTCGGCGGCGACCACGTAGCCGGCGAGGATGGGCAGCACGGCGCCGTTCATGGTCATCGACACCGACACCTTGTCGAGCGGGATGCCGTCGAACAGGATCTTCATGTCCGCCACCGAATCGATCGCCACGCCGGCCTTGCCGACATCGCCGACGACGCGCGGGTGGTCAGAGTCGTAGCCGCGGTGCGTCGCCAGATCGAAGGCGACCGACACGCCCTGCGCGCCGGCAGCCAGCGCCTTGCGGTAAAAGTCGTTGGAAGCCTCGGCGGTGGAGAAACCCGCGTACTGGCGGATGGTCCAGGGTCGCGCCGCGTACATCGTCGCCTGCGGACCGCGCAGGAAGGGCTCAAAGCCCGGCAGCGTGTCGGCATAGGGCAGGTCAGCGGCATCGGCCTTGGTGTAGAGCGGCTTGACGGTCAGACCCTCGGGCGTGGTCCAGACGAGTTTTGCCAGATCGCCCTCCGGTGCGGACTTGCTTGCGGCCTTGTTCCAAGCATCGATGCCGGGAACGTTGACTTCTGGGTACTTGCTCATCGAACCACTCCCGCCGTATTCCGGCTAATGTAAGTATTAAAGAGCCGAATGATAACAACGCGCCGTCCCGCCAGCGCCGACTTTTCATCGGCGCGCAAACGGTAGCCACTGCGGGCGGTGACAGGCCCGGTCGGATTTGTCACAATCCGCAGCCTATTGTCTGGAAGAAAGATCCCCATGAAGCCCGATATCCTGCTGGCCTGTGACGGGCCACTGGTCACGGTTACCCTGTTCAACCCGGACAAGCTCAACGCGCTCAACGCCGCCATGTGGCAGCGGCTGGAAGCGGTGTTTCGCGACCTCGATGCCGACACCCATCTGCGCTGCATCATTGTCCGGGGCGAAGGCACAGCCTTCGCGGCCGGCGGCGATCTGGTCGAAATGCGCGCGGCGCGTGCCACGGTCGATGGGGCGCTGGCCTACCACGAGCAGGTCGGTCATGCACTCGACGCCATCGCCGCGTGCCGCCATCCGGTCATCGCCAGCATCCTCGGCCCTTGCGTCGGTGGCGGCCTGGAGATTGCGGCCACCTGCGACCTGCGCATTGCCGGCGAATCCGCGAAATTCGGCGCACCGATCAACAAGCTGGGTTTTTCGATGTATCCCGGCGAACTGGCCGGCCTGCTGAAACTGGCCGGCCCCGCCCTGGTCAAGGAAATCTTGCTCGAAGGCCGCCTGCTGACCGCCCGCGAAGCCCATGAAAAAGGCCTGCTGACGCGCGTGGTCGCCGATGCCGCAGTAGAGGACGAAACCCTGGCGACCACCCGGCGCATTGCCGCCGGCGCCCCGCTGGTGGCGCGCTGGCACAAGCAGTGGATCGCTCGCCTGCTGGACGGAAACCCATTGACGCCCAGCGAAAAGCGGGCATCCTTCGCCTTTCTCGACTCGGCGGACTACCGCGAAGGTATTGCCGCCTTCCTTGAAAAACGTCCGCCGCGTTTCACTGCTCAATAAAGGAAGGCTATGACCCGTTTTTCTCGACTGCTGTCAGGGCTGCTCGCCACCGCGCTGGTTGCCATCGCTCCCGCCACCCTGGCGGTGGAAAAAGTCGGTGCCGGCAGGACGGCAAAGCCGGCAGATAACCGCATCGTCATCCAGATCAACGAGGATGACTCGAAGAAATGGCATGCGGTGCTCGGCAACATCCGCAACATCCAGGCCGATCTGGGGCGCAGCAACGTCGCCATTGCCGTCGTGGCGATCGGTCCGGGGTTGGGCATGCTGGTCGCCGATTCGCTGACCGCCAACGATGTGCAGGATGCTCTGGCAGCCAGGGTCGAATTCGTCGCCTGCGGCAATTCGATGAAAGCGCTACATATCGACCCGGCCGACCTAGTGGCTGGCGTGAAGATCGCCAAGGCAGGCTATGTCGAACTGATGCAGCGGCAACGGCAGGGCTGGGCCTACCTGCGGCCATGATAAAAAAGTGGTTTTATCTCGCCGAACATGCTGCTAGCCTTTGGCCTCACCGCACACCAGATGCGGTACCCGAGACCAATGTCCTGACCATCCGAGGAGAAGCCATGCACGACTACCTGATCCGCCCTGCCCGCCTGCTTTCCGCTGGTGCCTTGTTGCTCGGCCTGATGTTCGCAGGGATGGCGCCCGTCAGCGCCGCGGCTGATGACGAAGAGCGCGTCGTCTATCACATCAACGACAACGTCAATGCCCGCCCCCTGCTCAACAACGTGCGCAACCATTTGCAGGCGTCACCGAAGACCAAGATCGTCGTCGTCGGCCATGGCAAGGGCATCGACTTCATGCTGAAGAGTGCGCAGGATGCCGGCGGCAACCCCTACATCATCGGCATCGAAATGCTGACCGACAAGGGCGTCGAGTTCCGCGCCTGCCGCAACACGCTCACCAGTCGCAACCTTAAGGATGACGCGGTGGAAGATCTGGTCAAGGTCGTCCCGTCCGGGGTCGCCGAGATTGGTCGCCTGCAGGCAAAGGAAGGCTACGTTTATCTCAAGCCCTGATTTGCCACGCCTGTCGGAAATTGACACCGTTCTGCTCGACATGGACGGCACCCTGCTCGACCTACATTTCGACAACTACTTCTGGCAGGCGCATGTCCCCCGTCGCTATGCCGAGGCACGCGGGCTACCGCCGGATATTGCCCGGGAAGAGCTGATGGGGCGTTATCACGCCTGCGCCGGCACCCTCGAATGGTATTCAGTCGATTTCTGGGAAACCGAACTGGAACTGGACATCATGGCGCTCAAGGAAGAGGTGGCCCACCTGATCGCCGTCCACCCGACCGTCACCGACTTCCTGGCTGCGGTGCGCGCCAGCGGCAAGCGGCTGGTGCTGGCGACCAATGCCCATCACAAAAGCCTGACCCTCAAGCTGGCCCGCACCAGCCTCGAACCGCATTTCGATGCGATCGTCAGTTCCCATGCGCTGGGCGTGGCGAAAGAAGCGCGTGGCTTCTGGGAAAAGCTCGCAGCCCTCGAAGGCTTCGATCCGCAGCGCACCCTGCTGGTCGATGACAGCCTGCCGGCGCTTGATGCCGCGTGTGACTTCGGCATCCGCCACCTGGTCGCCGTGCGCCGACCCGACACCCACCAGCCCGACAAGGACACCGGCCCTTACCCGGCCATCGACAGCTTCACCGAACTGTTGCCTGGCTGAAGCGCACCGATATTTTGTCCCTGCCGCCCCACACCTTTCCGCTGAACGGGCCGCTGCTGCGCGGCAGCCGGCGCCCGCGTGTCGCCCTGATTGGCCAGGCCCGCACCGGCAAGAGCCGCATCTTCGCTGCCGCATCGAGCACGTCGGTTCGCCACGAACGGCTGGCCGGCATCGGCCCGGCCTACGAGGAGTGCCAGGTCGAGGTGGGGCTGGACCAGATTTCGCTGGTCGACCTGCCCGCGATCGACAGCTTCCACCAACTGCGTGGCAACGTACCGGTGGTGCTCAAATACCTGCTATGGGGCGACCGCTGGCCGGCCATTGCCCGCCATGAGGCCCACCAGCCGGCAACGCCGTTCGCCGCACCGGACGTGCTGCTGCTGGTGATGGACGCCACCGCGCTGGAGCGCGACCTCGAACTTGCGCTGGAACTCAGCCAGATCGGCAAGCCCATTGTGATCGCCCTCAACCGCATGGACGAGGCGCGCGCCAAGCGCCTGTTCATCAACGTGCGCGCCCTGTCGGAAAAACTCGGTGCCCCGGTGGTGCCGACTGTCGCCCACATGGGCATCGGCCTGGCAGACCTGTTCAGTACCGTCGTGCGTGCCGCGCGCGAAGGCCGCAGTCCCCACCCGCAACCTCCGAGTCCCCACATTGCGGCAACCCTGGCTCCGATCTCCGGCATCGCCGGCCGGGCGGAAGTCGCCACCGCCTTCGTGGTGCCGCCCATGCTGCTGGCCATGCAGCTCGCCGAAAACGACGACTATTTTGCCCAGGAGCTGGGCTGCCATTTCCCGGCCCAGGCGGACGCGCTATTCGCGGCGCGCGCAGCGGCCAACGCTGCCCTGCCGCGCCCGTTGGCCGAGGAAATCCACGCCGACCGGCATCATCGCGCCGCCCTGCTGCACGAGGCGGTCACCCGACCGGGGGGCGGCGAAGCGATGCCGCACTGGCAACGCTGGGCCGACGAGGTGTTCCTGCATCCGCGCTGGGGCTTTGTTGGCAGCCTCGCCATCTTCGCGCTGGTACTGTTCTTCGTCTTCGAGGTCAGCGCCTTTCTCGACAGCCTCACCGTCGCGCGCCTGATCGTCTGGGCCGAGCCCTGGCAGCCGACCGACCTCACGGGCATCCTCGGTCGCGCGATCCTCGACGGCTTCATCGGCCTAGCCGGAATCGTCATCCCCTACATGATTCCGCTGGTGCTGCTGCTGGTCTTCCTCGAAGAGTCGGGCATCATGCACCGCGTCGCCTTCGTGGTCGATCGCGGTTTCCACCAGTTGGGCCTGCACGGCGGCGTCGCCCTGCCCTTCCTGATGGGCCTCGGCTGCAACGTGCCCGCGCTGGCCGCCACCGCTGCCGTCACCCACGGCCGCGACCGCACTGTCGCGGCACTGCTGATCACCTTCCTGCCCTGCTCGGCGCGCTCAGCCATCCTGCTCGCGCTGGGCGGCAAGTATCTCGGCGGGCTGGGCGTCTTCGCCCTGTTCATGCTGGCGCCCATCGTCGTCAGCCTGATCGGCAAGTTGCTCAAGCGCCGCTATCCGGAAACCACGCCGGGCATGATCCAGGAAATCCCGCCCTACGCCCTGCCAACGCCGAGATCGCTATTCGTGAATACCTGGGCGCGCAGCCACGACATTGTCACCGTCGTCCTGCCCCTGCTGATCGCCGGCAGCGTGGTGCTGGCGCTGCTGGCCCATTTCGGGGCCGACGCCTGGATCAACCTGGGGCTGACGCCGGTCACGAGCTGGTGGCTGGGCCTGCCGGCCGTGCTCGGCGTACCCATCCTGTTCGGCGTGCTGCGCAAGGAACTTTCGCTGCTGATGGTCTTTCAGGCGCTCGGCACTCAGGAACTGGCGGGCGTACTTGATACCACGCAGATCGCCACCTTTCTGGCGTTCCTGACCTTTTACGTGCCCTGCGTGTCCACCTTCGCGATGATGCTCAAGTTGCTGGGCCGGCGCGAGGCGGCGTTTTCGGTTGCATTGTCGGTGGGCGCGGCGCTGGTCGTCGCAGCCGCCGTGCGCTGGCCGCTGGAACTGATCCTCTAGCGCCGTCCTGCCAGCGCCGACTTTTGCTAGCCGAGCGCTGCTACAACCTCGGGCGGTGCCTGCACCAGCTCGATCAGCACGCCTTCGCCAGCGATGGGAAACTCCTCGCTCGCCTTCGGGTGCAGGAAGCAGATATCGTAGCCCGCCGCCCCCTTGCGGATGCCGCCCGGCGCAAAGCGCACGCCCTGCGCGGTGAGCCATTCCACAGCCTTCGGCAGGTCGTCGATCCACAGCCCGACGTGGTTGAGCGGCGTGGTGTGCACCGCCGGCTTTTTTTCCGGATCGACGGGCTGCATCAGGTCCACCTCGACCTTGAAGGCGCCCTTGCCCATTGCACAAATGTCCTCATCGACATTCTCGCGTTCCGACACGAAATTGCCGGTCACTTCCAGACCCAGCGTGTCGACCCACAGCGTGCGCAGCCGGTCCTTCGAGGGTCCGCCAATGGCGATCTGCTGGATACCCAACACTTTGAATGGTCTGGTCATTTCCTGTTCCCCCTGATAAACAACACGACGCCGATGACGATCATCGGCAAGGATAGCCATTGTCCCATGCTGACAAGATAAGACTGGCCGAAAATTCCGTGGTCCGGTTCGCGGAAGTACTCGCCGCACCAGCGCGCGACCCCGTAGCCAACCAGAAACAGCGCCGAAACCTGCATGCGCGGCCGTTCCCGGCTGGAAAACCACCACAGCAGCGCCCACAACAGCAGGCCCTCGCCAACCGCCTGATAAAGCTGCGACGGGTGGCGCGGCAGGCTGTCGACCTGCGGAAAAATCATCGCCCACGAAAAGTCGGCGTTGGCAGGACGGCCCCACAGCTCGCCGTTGATGAAATTGCCGATGCGCCCCAGCCCTAGGCCAATGGGGACCAGCGGCGCGATGAAATCGGTGATCTGCCAGAAGCCCATCGCATGCTTGCGGGCGAACAGCGCCATGGCCACCAGCACGCCGAGGAAGCCGCCGTGGAAGCTCATGCCACCCTGCCAGATCGCCAGGATTTGCAGCGGATGCGTCAGGTAATAGCCCGGCTCGTAGAACAGCGCCTGACCGAGCCGGCCGCCGAGCACCACGCCCAGCACGCCGTAGAACAGCAGGTCGTCGACATGTTGCGGCGTCAGGCGATGCCAGGGCTGGGCGACGGCGCGACGCTTGCCGAGCCACAGGAAGGCGAGGAAGCCGGCCAGATACATCAGGCCGTACCAGCGCACGGCCAGCGGGCCGAGACTGATGGCGACGGGATCGAATTGCGGGTGGATCAACATGCCGCCATTTTGCCGCATTAACGGTTCTGCCAGCGAGAGACTTCCCGAGCCTTCCCGCCAGCGCCGACTTTTCTCGAAAGACGGCGCCTGGCGACCATCGACCCAGTTGAGACAGTAGAGGAAAATAGAAGCAGGCCTCGGCGGGAACCCTAGAAAATGGAAAGCTGTAGCTGTTATGTGTGGGTGATAGTCCTGCGATGAAGACTCTGATGTAGTCGTGGCGGCCTGTCAAATTGGTTTAGTAGTGCCGATGCGAAGATCGATCAACGATTGCTGCAACGCTTGCCTTACTGGAGTTTCCGTCAACGGACCGACTCGCGCGGCAAGCCGGGAGCCATCGAGCAAATGTGGCACGCGCCACAGGTAGCTCATCTCAGCGATGGAATGCATCATGGGCATGAAAAGACCCAGGAAGCGGATAAAGCCCCAAGGCATCCCCGAATGACGCCAGGCGCCAGTTGGTTTCAGCCCCATGTCAGTGGCAGCAGATTGAATGGCATTGAGCAATTCCGCGCCAGTCAATGTGTGGCCAGCGAAATTAAACGTTTCGAATGGTGGCGCTTTGCCTTGTGCCGCAAGTTCGGCGACGGCGACAAAGGCTTTTCCTAAGTCCGGAAGATATGCCCAGGCATGAGCTTGGTCGAGTGGGCCTGGATACACCAACTTGCCAGAGGCAATCGATTTCACGATCACACGATCAAGCCAGGAACCCTCTCCACAACCGAAAAAGTCACCTGCGCGGATGACGGCAGCGCGCAGTCGCCCTGCCTCTGCACGCTCACGAAGTTCGTTTTCAAGCTGGACTCGCAAACGACCCTTCTCGCTACTCGGCTGTTCAGGGGTGCTTTCGCACAGCAGGGCAGGCATATTTTCGCCGTAACCGTAAACATTTCCGGGCAGCATGAACAGGGCACCTAGCCGCTCGGCGATGTTAAGTCCCTGGCGGGCTAGTGGAAGCATCTGCTTGCTCCAATCGGCGTATAGCGGGTTGACCGCATAAACGACGATCTCCGTTCCTGCAGTGGCAGCGATAATTCCGTCGGTATCGGCCAGCGCAGCAGCCAAGTGCCTAGCTCTAGTTGGTAAGGAAGCGGGTGGGCGACGTGCTTGAGCGATCACGTCCCAACCGGCGGCAGCGAACTCAGACACGGCGACCCGGCCAAACCGACCATTTGCGCCCAAGATCAGAACATTGCGATTAGACATGATAGATATCCCCAGAAGTAGCGAACAGGACTGTGATGAGCGCACTTTGCACTGCTGCGCGGTATTTGATAATTAGCCAAAAATGTAATTGAGCTATACTTTTTCGTATGATCTCGGCAAAGCAAAATTCTAATTTTGACTGGGCGTTAGTGCAGAGCTTTGTGGCTGTACTTGACGCTGGAAGTCTGAGCGGTGCGGCAAGGAGACTAGGGATGCAGCAGCCGACGCTGTCGCGACAGATGGCGGCGCTTGAGGCTCAGATCGGGGCGCCACTCTTTGAGCGCACCGGTCGAGGCGTAGCTCCAACCGCCTTGGCGCTGTCGATTGCCGACGATGCTCGTACGATGCAGGTCGGTGCCGAACAACTCCACCAGCGTTTGGCATGGAAGCGCACACAGAAAACCGGTACCGTCCGAATTACAACCAGCCAGGTGGCGGCCAGCTACCTGCTTCCACAGGTACTGGCAGCGCTTCAGGCGGCCGATTCGGGCATCGACGTTGAACTGCTGGCGTCGAATGAGATCACTAACCTCCTGCGACGTGAAGCCGATATCGCAATTCGCATGACGCGCCCGGACCAAGGTTCGTTGGTGGCGAGAAAGTTGGCCGATATCCCGATCGTCGCCTGTGCTCATCAGAGCTACCTCGCTAACTCCGGCATGCCAGAACAGCCCGACGCTTTGCTGCACCATAGGCTCGTTGGGTACGATCAAGACGACACGCTGCTGAGAGGATTCGCGACAATGGGCCTTCCGATCCGCCGTGATCAGTTCGCGTTACGCACCGACGATCAACTTGCATACGGACGACTGGTGGCTGCGGGTGCAGGAATCGGCTTCATCGCCGCCTATACCCTTCACGCACTACCAGGCGTAATACCCGTGCTGGCGATGCTGAAGATCCCGCCTTTGCCGTGTTGGTTGGCGGCACATCGCGAGATTCGTGGCAGCGCATTGCTGCGGCATGTTTTCGATTTTCTGGCGAAGGAAATTCCGCGCGAGTTGGCTGCAACGACGTCGCTTGCCGCGTCATAGCGGAACACGGAAACCCGACCTCTATTGATCCGGCTAATTGAAGATGTAAGTTTCAGGCGGCATATTGGATGCGTGGGTGTTGGAAGAAGCTATTGACTCGCCAATCCGTCAAAATCAGTAAGCCGCTGCCACCATTCAGAAAACTGTCGGGTGAATCGCGCCGACCCGCTGAATGCCCACGACGTTTTTACACAGTCTTGGCCGATTTGTGCCGTCCCGCCAGCACCGACCTTTTTGCCTTGCCTTGGCCTATGTCTTGGCATATGCTTCACCTCTCGATATCGCGTCGAAGCAAAAATCATGCAAACAGAACGCCTAGTCCGACTGTTCCGCAACGGGCGCAATCAGGCGCTACGCATCCCGCGCGAGTTTGAGTTACACCGCAATGAAGCCGTCGTGCGCACGGAAGGCAATCGCCTGATTGTCGAGCCGGCAGCGCCACATTCCCTGCTGGCGGTGCTGGCCGGCCTCCAGCCGCTGGCTGAAAATTCCCCGCCCATCGAGGAATTGCCGGCCGAACCCGTGGAGCTTTGAACGATGGCGGAACAGCGCTACCTGCTCGACACCAATATCCTTTCCGATCTGGTGCGCCCCCCCCTAGGGGTGATCGCCCACAAAATTGCTAAGGTCGACGAAGGTATGGTGCGTACCAGCATTATCGTTGCCTGCGAACTGCGCTATGGTGCTGCAAAGAAAAGCTCGTCACGGCTCATCGAACAACTCCAAGCCGTGCTCGCGCCGCTGGATGTTTTGCCGCTGGAAGCGGATGCCGACCGTCACTATGGTGAGATTCGCACCAAGCTAGAACGCAGTGGTCAGATCATCGGCCCCAACGATCTGCTGATCGCCGCGCAGGCGCTGGACGGCGGGCTGACCCTGGTGACCGACACTGTCGTTGAATTCGAGCGGGTGCCCGGTTTGCAGGTGCAGAACTGGCTGATGGCCTGAATCCGCACATGCTGTCAATCGCTACCTGGAACATTCACAAGGGTTTCTCGCAGTTCAACCGCCGCCTGATGGTGCACGAACTGCGCGAGAGCCTGCGTGCGCTTGACGCCGACATCGTGTTCCTGCAGGAGGTACAGGGCCACCACGAACAGCACGCCGAGATCCATGACAACTGGCCGGAGCAGCCGCAGCACGAATTCCTCGCCGAGGGCGTATGGAGCAACCACGCCTACGGCCGCAACGTCGTCCATGAACATGGCCACCACGGCAACGCCATCCTCGCCCGGTTCCCGATCACCCACGCCCACAACCAGGACGTGACCCACCTGCGCTTCGAGAAGCGCGGGCTGCTGCACTGCACCGTCGATGTGCCGGGGCTGGCGCTGCCGCTGCATTGCGTGTGCGCCCACCTGTCGCTGTTCGGCCGTTCGCGGCGGCACCAGCTGGATGCGCTGGCCTCGGCCATCGAACACACCGTGCCGGCGGAAGCGCCGCTGGTGATCGCCGGCGATTTCAACGACTGGCGCAACCGCGCCCATGACCTGCTCGCCACCCGGCTGGGATTGACGGAAGTGTTCGCCGACGAGCGGACGCGTCCCTCGCGCAGCTTCCCGGCGGCGCTGCCGCTGTTCCGCCTCGACCGCATCTACGCGCGTGGGCTGGCGCTCGAACGCTGCAGCGTCCACCACGGCCTGCCCTGGTCGGCCATTTCCGACCATGCGGCGCTGTCGGCGCATTTCCGCAGTCCGCCTGCCGCCCGATGATTGCTGAATTCCTGCCGGGCAACGACATCGCGCTGCTTGAGAACGGGGCGCAGTTCTTTCCCGCCCTTGAAAGTGCCATCGCCGCGGCCGCCTGCGAGGTCCAGATCGAAACCTATATCTTCGCGGATGACGCCACGGGACAGCGCATCGTTGGCGCACTCGGCGCTGCGGCCCGGCGCGGCATCGCCGTGCGCGTGCTGGTGGATGGTTTCGGCGCAAGCAAGTTTGCGACAGGCCTGGGACGAAAACTGGTCGAGGCCGGGGTGCAGTTCGAAACCTATCGTCCCAAGATTTCACCCCTGGGACTACAGCGCCAGCGGCTGCGCCGCCTGCATCGCAAGCTCGCGGTGATCGACGGCAGCATCGCTTTCGTCGGCGGCATCAACATTATCGACGATGTGAATAATGACCACGGGCCGGAGATGGGGCCACGCTGCGACTATGCAGTACTGGTCACGGGGCCGCTCGTCGCCCGTATCCATGCCAGCATGCAGCAATTGTGGCGACTAGTCGGCTGGGCGCGCTTGCAGCATCGCCCGCCCGTCATTCCGCCCACAGCCTGCGCCCGCGAACTGCCGGCCGGCGCCATCGCCGCCGCCTTCGTGGTGCGCGACAACCTGAGGAACCGCCGCGCCATCGAGGACGCCTACCTCGAAGCTATCGCCGCGGCACGCAGCGAGGTGCTGATCGCCAGCGCCTACTTCCTGCCCGGCCTGCGCTTCCGCCACGCGCTGCGCGCTGCGGCCGGGCGCGGCGTGGCGATCACCGTGCTGCTGCAGGGCCAGGTGGAATACCCGCTGCTGCACTATGCCACGCAGGCGCTCTACCGCCAGCTGCTGGCCGACGGCGTGCGCATCCACGAATATCGTGCCGGCTTCCTGCATGCCAAGGTAGCGGTGATCGACGGCCACTGGGCGACGGTCGGCTCGTCGAACATCGACCCCTTCAGCCTGCTGCTGGCACGCGAAGCCAACGTGGTGGTGCGGGATGCGGGCTTCGCGTCACGGCTACGCGCCAGCCTGCAACAAGCAATGACGGTTTCCGCCGGTGAAATCGGCCTTGCCCACTTGCAGGGCATGTCCCTGCCGGCGCGGGCGCTGCGCTGGATCGCCTATGGCGTGGTGCAGTTGATGCTGGGCATCACCCGCTACGGCGGCAACTATTACCGCGAGTGATGAAACAGACGCGTATGTTCGATCTTCGGACAGCGATCCATCACCACATCAAGGCCGGCTGCGGCGGCTTGGCCGGCGGCCTCCGGATGGATCACCCCAAGCTGCAGCCACAATGACTTCGCGCCGATGGCAATGGCCTCGGCCGCGACCGGCGGCACGTCGGCGGAATTGCGGAACACATCGACCATGTCGACCGTGACCGGGATGTCGGCCAGGCGCGCATAGCACGGCTGGCCGAGGATTTCGCGCTGGCCCGGATTGACGGGAATCACCGTGTATCCGTTCGCCAGCAGGTAACGAGCCACACCATGGCTGGGCCGCTCGGGCTTGGGCGACAGGCCGACCATGGCGATCACATTGTGCTGTTGCAGGATGCGGCGGATGCCGGCGTCGTCGCTGACGATCATGCGATCTTCTCCTGGATGGCAATGGCCGCAAGGCGCGGCACGCGGTCGAGCCTCCAGTGGGCCAGCGCCCACGCGAAAAACTCGGCGCCGGCAAGACGGCGCTCCGGCGGCGCGGGCAGGCCGAGGAAGCGCGCGGCGGCGCGCAGCACGGGGGCAGGATCGCGCGCATCGACCGGTGCGGCGCGAGTCTGCTTCGAGAGCTTCAGCCCCGCCGCATCGACCGCCACCGGCAGGTGGGCGTAGGCCGGCGTCGGCAGGGAAAGCAGGCGCTGCAGGAAGATCTGCCGTGCGGTCGAATGGATCAGGTCGGCGCCGCGCACCACATGGTCGACGCACTGGTCGGCATCGTCGACCACCACCGCCATCTGGTAGGCGAACAGGCCGTCGGCGCGTAGCAGCACGCAATCGCCCACCTCGCGCGGCAGGTGCTGGGTTTGCCGGCCCTGTACCGCATCGGCGAAGGCGACCTCGCCCTCGACCCGCAGCCGCCACGCCCGTCCCGGTTTGCCGGCGGGCAGGCCGGCCCGGCAGGTGCCCGGATAGACCGGGGCGCCGTCGACGCCGGGTAAGGCAGCGGTCAGTTCGCTGCGAGTGCAGCCGCAGGGATAGACGGCCCCCGCCACCCTGAGCTGCTCGAACACCTCGCGGTAACGCTCGCTGCGCCGGCTTTGCACCATCACCTCGTCATCCCATTCAAAACCAAAGGCTTCCAGTGTGCGCAGGATGTCGGCGGCGTATTCGGGTCGGCTACGCGGCGTATCGACATCTTCCATGCGCACCAGCCAGCGGCCGCCACAGGCGCGTGCCTCCAGATAGGAGCCGAGCGCGGCGACCAGCGAGCCGAAGTGCAGCCGGCCGGTGGGCGACGGCGCGAAACGGCCACAGGAAATGTGATCGAGGAAGGGCATCGGGCTATTCATACCATGAATGGCCAGCCCTGCGCCAAACCGGTAGGATGCCGGCTAACTCAACCACGGAGCCCATCATGGCGACCCATCAGCTGACTGCCGAGAATTTCAAGGACATCATTTCGGACAACGACATCGTGATCGTCGATTTCTGGGCGGACTGGTGCGGCCCTTGCCGCTCGTTCGCGCCGACCTTCGAGGCGGCATCGGAAAAGTATCCCGGCATCGCCTTCGCCAAGGTCAATACCGAGGAGGAGCGTGAGCTGGCCGGCAGCTTCAACATCCGCTCCATCCCGACACTGATGGTGTTCCGCGAACAGGTGATCCTTTACGCCGAAGCCGGTGCCCTGCCGGCCAGTGCGCTCGACCAGCTGATCACGCAGGTGCAGGCAATCGACATGGATAAGGTCCGCGCCGAGATCGCCGCCGCTGAGGCGGGTTGATCAGTCGAGCGCTTCGCCGTAGGCCGCGACGAACTGCAAGGCAATGTCGGCGCGTGTCGGCTTGTGGTTCTGCCCGCCACGGTGGGCAATCTTGATGCTGCCCATCAGGCCGGCCAGACGGCCGGTCTTCTGCCAATCCCAGCCCTGCGCAATGCCGTAGAGCAGGCCCGCCCGGTAGGCATCGCCGCAACCGGTCGGGTCGACCACCGCCGCCGGGGGCAGCACGGGAATGTCGATGATGCTGCCGTCGGCGTAGATGCGCGAACCGTTGGCGCCGAGCGTGACGATCAGCGCCTTCACCTCCGTGGCCAGTTCATCCAGTGATTTGCCGGTGCGCTCGGTGAGCAGCTTGGCCTCGTAGTCATTGACGGTACAGTAGTCGGCGAGGCGGATGAAATCCAGCAGCTCCTCGCCGTTGAACATCGGCAGGCCCTGGCCCGGATCGAAGATGAACGGGATGCCGAGATCGTGGAACTCGCGGGCGTGCTGCAGCATGCCGTCGCGGCCGTCCGGCGCGACGATGCCGAGCCTGACGTCGGCGGCGTCGCCGATGCGGTTGAGATGCGACTGGCTCATCGCGCCCGGATGGAAGGCGGTGATCTGGTTGTCGTCGAGGTCGGTGGTGATGAAGGCCTGCGCGGTGTAGCTGCCCGGCACTTGGCGCACATGGGTGGCCGGCAGGTCGAGGTGCTTGAGGCGCAGCAGGTAAAGATCGCTGTCGTCGCCGACGGTCGCCATGATCAGCGGCTGGCCGCCCAGCAGCCTGAGGTTGTAGGCGATGTTGCCGGCGCAGCCGCCGTATTCGCGGCGCATGTCGGGCACCAGGAAGGCAACGTTGAGGATGTGGATCTGCTCCGGCAGGATGTGATGCTTGAACTTGTCGTGGAACACCATGATGGTGTCGTAGGCGAGCGAGCCGCAGATGAGTGTGTTCATGATGGTTTCCGTCGGTCAGGGATAGAAGAGATAGAGGCGATAGCCCACCGCCGGCACTTCGGGGGCATCGAAAGTCAGCTTGACCGGCACCTCGCCGCGCGGGGCGAAACCGTCGACGGCACGTTTGCCTTGGGGGAGAAACTCCTGCGGGGTAAGTACCTTACGCACCACCGCCTCGTCACGGGTATCCGTCAGCGTCAGTTCGAGATGCGGATAGGTCTGCACGAAGGGCGCGCGATTGCGCAGCGTGGCCGTCAGGTCGAGCTGGCCATTGTCGCCCGGCGCGAGGTCGGAACTCTCGATGCCGACCAGATCGGGTTTCTGCGGGAACGGCACTGCGCAGGCGAACGGCGCACAGACCGCTTCGAGCAGCGGCCGCAGGCCCGGCGCCATCACCGCCAGTTCGACGCGGAACAGCAACAGGGACTGGAGGAGAGCGAGGGCGAGCAGGGCGATTACACCCATTGTCCAGGGTCGGTCATTCCTGGGGGGCACCTCCGTGGCTGGCGCCGGTTCTGCCAAGGTCGGTTTTTCCTCTGGCGGGGTTGCCAACGCTGCGGCAGTTGTTTCTGGTTCTGGAATGACTTCCGGTTCTGGCTCCGGTTCGGGCTCCGGTTCGGGCTCGACGATTTCCGCCAGTTCCGGTTCCGGCGTGGTTACGGCGTCGACTTCTGGTGGTTTTGTCGGCGTTTCCGGCGGCAACTGGACGGGAGCGGCAACAACCGTCGGTTCGTCGGTCAGGCGATCGAGGGCATCGAAAACCTCGCGGCATGCGCCGCAGCGCACCTTGCCCTGACGCACCTTCAGTTGCTCGGGACTGACACGGAAGGTCGTTTCGCAATGGGGGCAACGGGTCAACATGGCGCGAGCGTACCCAATTTTTGCCCTTCGAGCCGCACCCAGCCTTCATGCACCGCACCCACCGCAAGCGCCAGGTAAGGCGCGTAAGCGTCGATCACCTGCCCGGCCTGTGCTTCGAGGATGCCGGACAAGGCTAGTTGCCCGCCGGGCTTGAGACGGGAAGCGAGCAGCGGTGCCAGCACCAGCAACGGGTTGGTCAGGATGTTGGCGATGACGACGTCGAAGCATTCATTGAGCAGCGCACCGGAATGGACCAACCGCAATGGCACGCCATTGCGGGCGGCATTATCGGCGGCGGCCGTCAGCGCGGCCGGATCAATATCGAGGCCCAGCACGTCGCCGGCACAGAACTTGAGTGCAGTAATGCCCAAAATACCCGAACCGCAACCGTAATCGAGCACGGAAACGTCAGGCCGGATATGCGCTTCGAGCCATTCGAGGCAGAGGCGCGTGGTCGGGTGGCTGCCGGTGCCAAAAGCCAGCCCAGGGTCGAGTTCCAGGTTGATCGCCGCCGGATCGGGAGCTGCATGCCAGGAAGGCACGATCCACAAGCGGCTTGAAATGCGGATCGGCTCGAACTGGGACTGGGTCAGCCGCACCCAGTCCTGCTCGGCGACCTCGTCGAAGCTCATGGCGACGTCAGGGTCCAGCCCGGCATCTTGCATGGCCACCACAATCCGGGCCGTCAGGTCGTCTGCGGGTTCGAACAGGGCGACGACGCGGCTGTCTTCCCAAAGGGGCGTATCGCTCGATCCGGGCTCGCCGAATTGCGGCGTTTCAAATTCCGTTCCGGCCCGCGCATCCTCGACGCTGACGGAAATTGCCCCGGCCGCCAGCAGGGTATCGGACAGTGCCTCGGCCCGGACGGCCTCGATTTCGACAGCGACTGAGAGCCACATTATTTCCGGTGGGCTTCCTCACGGGCCGCGAGTTTCTCTTCGAGATAGTGGATGCTGGTGCCACCCTTGATGAAGCGCTCGTCCAGCATCAGGTCCTGGTGCAGCGGAATATTCGTCTTGATGCCCGTCACCATCATTTCGGACAAGGCAATGCGCATGCGGCGAATGGCCTGCTCGCGGGTGTCACCATAGGAGATCACCTTGCCGATCATCGAGTCGTAATGCGGAGGAACGGTATAGCCCGAATAGGCATGCGAATCGACGCGGATGCCGGGCCCCCCTGGCGGGTGCCATGTCATTATCTTGCCGGGACATGGCGTGAACTTGAAGGGATCTTCGGCGTTTATGCGGCATTCCACCGCATGCCCGCGCATCTCGATGTCACGCTGGCGGAACCACAGCTTCTCGCCGGCGGCGATGCGGATCTGCGCCTGCACGATGTCCAGCCCGGTGGTCAATTCGGTGACGGGATGCTCGACCTGCACGCGGGTGTTCATCTCGATGAAGTAGAACTCGCCATTTTCGTAGAGGAACTCGAATGTCCCCGCCCCGCGATAACCGATCTTCTTGCAGGCATCTGCGCAACGGTCGCCGATGCGCGAAATGGCGCGGCGGTTGATGTCCGGAGCCGGCGCTTCCTCAATCACCTTTTGGTGGCGGCGCTGCATCGAGCAGTCGCGCTCGCCCAGCCAGACCGCGTTGCGAAAATTGTCGGCCATGATCTGGATCTCGATGTGGCGCGGCGTTTCGAGAAATTTTTCCATGTAAACCATCGAGTTGCCGAAAGCGGCGCCCGCCTCGGCACGCGTCATGCTGACCGCGTTCAACAAGGCAGCCTCGGTGTGTACCACGCGCATGCCGCGTCCGCCACCGCCACCGGCGGCCTTGATGATGACGGGGTAGCCGATACTTCGGGCAACTTTCACGATCTCCTTGGGATCTTCGGGTAACGCGCCCTCGGAACCTGGTACGCAGGGAACACCGGCGACCTTCATTGCCGCCTTGGCGGATACCTTGTCGCCCATCAGGCGGATGGTCTCGGCCTGCGGGCCGATAAAGACGAAACCGGATTTTTCGACCCGCTCGGCGAAATCGGCGTTTTCCGAAAGGAAGCCGTAGCCAGGGTGGATGGCCTCGGCATCGGTCACCTCGGCTGCCGAAATGATGGCCGGGATATTCAGGTAGCTCAGGGTGGAGGATGGCGGCCCGATGCAGACCGACTCGTCGGCCAACTTGACGTACTTGGCCTCGGCATCGGCGGTGGAATGCACGGCCACGGTGCGGATGCCCAGTTCACGGCAGGCACGCAGCACCCGGAGGGCGATCTCGCCCCGGTTAGCGATCAGGACCTTCTCGAACATGGCCATCAGCCAATGATGAACATGGGTTGGTCGAATTCGACCGGTTGGCCATTTTCGACGAGGATGGCCTTGACGACGCCATCGGCATCCGACTCGATTTCGTTCATCAGTTTCATCGCCTCGATGATGCAGAGCGTTTCGCCCTTCTTCACCACCGCGCCGACCTCGACGAAAGCCGCAGCACCCGGACTGCCGGAACGGTAGAAGGTACCGACCATCGGCGCCCGCACCGCATGGCCTTCAAGTTCTGGTGCCACAATATCTTCGGGCAGGGAAGTCGGCGCCAGCGGGGCGGCATTATTGCCCATCACTACCTGCGACTGCGCGCCCATCGGCATGCTCACCATGGTCGTGGTCGGCATCATGGGGGCATGCTTCGCGATGCGGATCTTTTCCTCGCCCTCGCTGATTTCCAACTCGGAAATGCCCGAATTCTGCACCAGTTCAATGAGGGTTTTCAGTTTTCTCAGGTCCATGCTGTCTCCATCGCCCGCGGATGGCGGGCAGTGGGCTCTGCCGGGCGCAAAGAGTCGCCCGGCAGAGCGGTTCAATTGAAAGTCAAGGTCTTCGGATGCGCGTCAGGGCAGCATCCAGCGCCAGGGCATAGCCCTGCGCACCGAAGCCACTGATGGTGCCCACAGCGATATCGTCAAAATAGGAGTGCTTGCGGAAGTCTTCACGGGCATGCACGTTCGACAGGTGAACCTCGATGAATGGGATGCGCACCGCCGCCAGCGCATCCCGCAGGGCAACGCTGGTATGGGTATAGCCGGCGGGATTCAGGATGATGAACTCGATGCCCTCGCTGCCTGCCGCCTGTACGCGGTCGATCAGTTCCCCCTCGCCATTGCTCTGGAAACTTTCGATCTGCACCCCGTCGGCACGAGCGCGCGCTTCCATCATCGTATGGATATCGCCCAGGGTGGTACGGCCGTAAATTTTGGGTTCACGGGTGCCCAGCAGGTTCAGATTCGGGCCATGCAGGACCAGAATACGTGGGCCGGCCGGCAATTCCTTATCGCTATTGACAGAGTCCTTCTTGCTTTTTGGGTTCGACATGACTGCAAGTTTGCCGCAAATGCGGGGGGTTTGTCCAGTTCACGTTTTTCCGCTGGCGCACAACGCCTCGACCGCCTCCACCCGCGCACGGCTGCGTGAGCGGCCATCGCGCCCCTTTAGAACGACCCGCTCTTCGCGCGGGGGAAGCACGATCAGGTTGGCCGGCATTTCCTCGTCGTCGATCATCAGCACTGCCTCGACACGATCATTCCTGGGTTTGCCGTGGTGAAAGGGAATGTCGCGGTCAAGGAGAAATATTTCCACCTCCTTGGCGCTGTCCGGGTACAGCAGCAAGTCGATGCGGGCATGGCGGCCAGCCGTTCCTTCCAGTACCGATCCGGTCAGATAGGGCGCGAAAGGTGCCAGCACCTGCATCAATTCGATCGACGCACTCCGCAGGAAAGCCAGGCGCTCACCGTGCTCCTCTTCCTGATAGACCGCCTGGTAGTCGCGCACTGCATCCTCGACTTCGGCATTCCCCGGCAGGGGAAAGCCCTCGGGCAGACCCAGCTGGCGCACCGCCTTGCGCTTGGCCAGGCCATATTCCATGCCGTCTTCGGCGATCAGGCGTGCGGCAGCATTGACGAGCTCGGAGCGCAATGCTGAAGAATTCGGGTTGAGGATGCGGGCGGGTCGACTGCGGCGTGGCATTACGGCACTCCCGTAGAATGGGAGCCTATTCTATCCCCGCAACAGACCTCGTCATGCACCTCCACATTCTCGGGATTTGCGGCACCTTCATGGGCGGCATCGCACTGATAGCCCGTGCCGCAGGCCACCGCGTCACTGGTTGCGACGCCAACGCCTATCCACCCATGAGCACTCAGTTGGAAGCCGAAGGCATCGAATTGATTGAGGGCTACGATGCCGATCAACTAACACTGGATGCCGATCTTTGGGTGGTCGGCAATGCCGTATCGCGTGGCAACCCGTTGCTGGAAGCCATCCTGGACTGCGGGCTGCCTTACATTTCCGGGCCACAATGGCTGGCGGAAAACGTCCTTCAGGGTAAATGGGTTCTCGCGGTAGCTGGAACCCATGGAAAAACAACGACTTCGGCGATGCTTGCCTGGATTCTTGAAGACGCCGGCCTGCAACCCGGCTACCTGATCGGCGGCGTGCCACAGAATTTTGGGAAATCTGCAAACTTCAGCGAATCCGCCTTCTTCGTGATCGAAGCCGACGAGTATGACACGGCATTTTGCGACAAACGATCCAAGTTCGTTCATTACTGTCCGCGCACTGCGGTACTGAATAATCTTGAATTCGACCATGCCGATATATTCGCCGACCTGGCGGCCATCGAGACCCAGTTCCATCACCTGGTGCGGACGATCCCCGGCAATGGTCTGATCGTCGCCAATGCCGGCGAACCGGCTCTTGAGCGCGTCCTCCAGCGCGGTTGCTGGACCCCCGTCGAGCATTTCAACGACCATCAGGGCTGGCATGCTTGCGGAGAGGATGCCAGCGGACAACTTTTGATTTATCAGCAACAGCAGTTAATTGGCGACATCTGCTGGCAACTTGCAGGCAATCACAACCGGAATAACGCCATCGCCGCCCTGCTCGCTGCGCGCCACGCCGGAGTGCCACTGGCGCGCGGGCTTGAAGCTCTGTCGCGATTTGAAAATGTCAAGCGCCGGCTGGAACTGCGCGGAACTGCGAACGAGGTTACCGTCTACGACGACTTTGCCCACCATCCGACCGCCATCGCCACCACGCTGGCGGGGCTGCGGGGCCGTGTAGGCGATGCTCGCATCATCGCGGTGCTGGAGCCGCGCTCCAATACCATGAAGTTGGGCACCATGAAGGCGACCCTTCCTCACAGCCTGATCGATGCCGACCTCGTTTTTTGCTTCGGTGCCAATCTGGGCTGGGATGCAGCGGCGGCCCTTGACCCGCTGGGCGATAAAGCCCGTGTCGACAACGATCTGGATAACCTGGTCGCGGATATTTGCCGCGTAGCCCGTCCCGGCGATCAGGTGCTTGTGATGAGCAACGGTGGCTTCGGCGGCATCCACGACAAACTGCTGGCTACCCTGGCCGCGCCCGCGTAAGTGTTCATCAAGATCGTCATAGTCCTGCTGCTGCTCATCGTGGTGGCGAGTTTGCTGACGAACCGCAACCCGCAGGCACGCCAGCGCCCGTTGACGCGGGTGCGCCCCCTGATGCTGCGTGTTGCCATCGTGCTGCTGGTCATCAGCAGCATCCTGGCCGGTTTACATCTGTCGGGTTGCAGCCGTGAAGCGGCAACCTTCCACTCCACCGACATCAGCGGGGCGGATTTCGCCCGGCTGAAGGCGCTCGACAGCCTCAGCGATCACCGCGGTCGCCGTCTCGCCAGCGCCGACTTTTCAGGAAAGGTGGTGGTGGTTTATTTCGGCTACACCCTGTGCCCGGACATTTGTCCGACCACCCTGACGGCCATGAAGGAGGCGATGCAGCGGCTCGGTCCGGCAGCCGACCGCGTGCAGGTGCTGTTCGTGACGGTCGATCCCGAGCGGGATACGCCAGAACTGCTCGCCGCCTACGTGCCCTGGTTCGACGCCCGTTTTCTGGGCCTCCACGCCGCCCCCCAAACCACGCGGGAGATTGCCCGGGAGTTCCATGTCCTCTATAGCAAGGTCAAGGGCAGCGCGGCACTCGACTACAGTATCGACCACAGTGCGACCAGCTATGCCTACGATCCGGCCGGGCGGCTGCGACTGCTGATCCGTCACGGCGAATCGCCCGACAACATCGCGGCCGACTTGCGTCAATTACTGGCAGGAAAATAATTACATCTGGGGTGCCAGAACGCCCTTCATCTTCTGCATGGCCTTGGCTTCGATCTGGCGAATGCGCTCGGCCGACACGCCATATTCGGCGGCGAGTTCATGCAGGGTCGCGACTTCCTCGCCGTCCTCGACCAGCCAGCGGCGTTGCACGATCGTACGGCTGCGCTCGTCCAGGCTAGCCAGGGCATTGCTAATCCCGCTATCGTGCAGCCGATCACGTTCCTTGCGCTCCAACTGGGCCGAGGGCTCGATGCCGGCATCCGCAGCGAGGTAGGCGATCGGCGCGTAGTGCTCGTCCTCATCGTCGGTCAGCGGTTCGAGCGAAACGTCCGTCCCGCCCATGCGGGTTTCCATCTCGACGACTTCCTCGGGCTTGACACCGAGTTGCCGCGCCACCGCCTTGACTTCCTCGGGGCCGAGGCCGGCGAAGCCCGCCTCGGTGTTCGCCTCGTGAGCGATGGCCGACTTCATGCTGCGCAAGTTGAAGAACAACTTGCGTTGCGCCTTGGTGGTCGCCACCTTGACGAGGCGCCAGTTCTTGAGGATGTATTCGTGAATCTCCGCCTTGATCCAGTGCAGTGCGAACGACACAAGTCGCACGCCGCGCTCGGGGTCGAAACGCTTGACCGCCTTCATCAGGCCGATGTTGCCTTCCTGAATCAGGTCGGCATGGGGCAAACCGTAGCCGAGATAGCCGCGGGCGACGGCAATCACCAGCCGCAGGTGCGATGTCACCAAGCTGCGCGCAGCCTCAAGATCGCCGCTGTCGCGGAAGCGGCGCGCGAGGTCTTTCTCAACATCATCGGTGAGAAGCGGGACACGGTTTGCCGCGGAAATGTAAGCCTCGATACTGCCGGTTGCGGACGGCAGAGGGAACTGGGCAAGGGTCAATGCATGGCTCATGTCAGGATCCTCCTTGATGCAAATATTAGCACTCGTCGCGTATGAGTGCTAATAATAGCACAAGTTTCCGACTATTTTAGTGTGCCTTTGTGGTTAATGTAGATGCTGCCGCATCGACAGCGCCGCCCCCAACCAACCAAGGAAACCGGCAACGCCAAGCAGCGCGAAGCTGTCCACTACAGAAGGCGGCTGGAGCGACAGAGAGAATCCATATAGTTGGGCCAGTTCGGCAACGGGACTCTGCAACCATAGCGTCGCTCCGGCGACAATCAACCAGGCGACGATCCCGCCCAGCAGCCCGAGTTGTGCGCCATGCCAGAGGAAGGGGCGGCGAATGAAACCATCAGTGGCGCCGAGCAACCAACTCACCTCCACCTCACGCTGCCGGGTCATCACTTGCAGGCGGATGGTATTGAAGGTGATCGTCACCAGCCCGATGCCGAGCAACGTGGCCAGTAGCAGCACGCCAGTGCGGGCAAGATTGACCAGCGCAGCGAAACGGCGTACCCAATGGGCATCAATCTGCACCAGTTCGACCTCCCGCCACTGGCGTGCCTCGGCAGCCAGTTTTTCGATGGCGGCGGGGCTGTCGTCAGCCGGCGTCACGACGATGGCGTCGGGGAAGGGGTTTTTCTGCAGCGCGGCGATCACGTCGGCCAGGCCCTCGGCCGCCTTCATGCGAGCGAGCGTGTCTTCGCGCAGCAGTATCAGGATTTTGGCGATGTCGCCGCGTTCCTTGAGACGGTCCACCACCGCCTGAGTGGCCTTGCGCTCGCCATCGACCTTGAGGAAGAGGGTGAACTGGGGAGTGGCCACGGTGCCGCTGCCCAGCGCCGATACCTGGCTCAACAACTCATACCCGCCAGCCGGCAAAGCCAGTGCGATGGCGATGCCCAGCACCGCCAGCAGGGTGTTCAGTGGCGCCGCCGCCAGGCGCACCAGCGCCAGGCGGGCAGCACGACCGTGGGCGACCAGCCAGTTCACGTCAGCCGCCCATGATCGAGTTGCAGCCGCCGCGCACCGGGAAACAGGCTGTCGTCGTAAGTGGCGACCAGTACCACGACGCCGACGCGATTGAACTCGATGAAGATGCCCGCTACATCCCGCGCCGTAGCGGCATCCAGATAGGCCGTCGGCTCGTCGGCCAACAGCAAACCGGGGCGATGCACCACCGCCCGGGCGATGGCGAGCCGTTGCTGCTCGCCGCCGGAAAGCGCCACCGGCAAGGCTTTGGCACGCGGTAGCAGTCCAACCTTGTCGAGCGCCGCCTCGGCCCGGCGCTGGGCATCCCTGCCGGGAAAGCCGGTGATCTCCAGCGGCAGCAGTACGTTAGCCAGCACGCTGCGATCAAAAAGGAGCTTCTGGTCCTGGAACACCAGCCCCATGTTGCGGCGCAGGTAGGGCAGCGCGCCGTGCCCGAGGCTGCCGACGTTCTGGCCATTCACCAGCACCACCCCTGCCGTCGGCCGTTCGATGCCGGGGATCAGTTTGAGGAGGGTCGACTTGCCCGCCCCGGAGTGACCGACGATGGTCACCAGTTCGCCGGCGGCGATCTCGGCGCTCACGTCGCTCAGGGCGGTGATGTCGGGCGGGTAGCGCTTGGCGATGCGGTCGAACTGGATCATGGCGTCCGCACGATAGCAGATGAAACTGCTTCGGCCACCTCGATGCCATCGACCCCGGCGGATAGGATGCCTCCAGCGTAGCCCGCGCCTTCGCCGGCCGGATAAAGGCCCTTGACGTTTAGGCTCTGGAAATCGGCGCCGCGCGTGATGCGTAGCGGCGAAGAAGTGCGCGTCTCGACGCCGGTCAGCACGGCATCGGCCATGGCGAACCTATGGATCTGCTTGTCGAAAGCGGGGATGGCCTCGCGAATCGCGGCGATGGCGTAATCGGGCAGCACGGTCGCCAGATCGGTCGGGGTGACGCCCGGCTGGTATGACGGGACAACCTCGCCCAGCCGTTCGCCCGGCCGGCCAGCGAGGAAATCGCCAACGCGCTGGCCGGGTGCGTTGTAATTGCCCCCAGCGATCTCGAAGGCGCGGCGTTCCCAGCGGCGCTGGAATTCGATGCCGGCCAGCGGGCCTTCACCGCCAAAATCGACCGGCGAGACATTCACGACCAGGCCGGCATTGGCATTCCTTTCGGCGCGCGAATATTGGCTCATGCCGTTGGTGACCACGCAGCCGGGCTCCGAGGTGGCGGCCACCACCTGCCCGCCGGGACACATGCAGAAACTATATACATCGCGACCGTTCGCCGCATGATGGACGAGCTTGTAGTCGGCGGCGCCGAGCAGCGGATGGCCGGCAGACTTGCCGTAGCGCGCCTGGTCGATCAGCGCCTGCGGATGCTCGATGCGGAAACCCACCGCGAAAGGCTTAGCCTCCATGAACACGCCGCGCCGGTGCAGCATGGCGAAGGTGTCGCGCGCCGAATGGCCGAGCGCCAGCACCACGTGGTCGGCGCGAATTTCCACACCGCTGGTCAACACTACGCCGCGTACATGGCCGTCCTCGATGCGCAGGTCTGCCACCCGCGCCTCGAAACGGATCTCGCCGCCGAGCGTCTCGATCTCGCCGCGCATCTTCTCGACCATGCTCACCAGCCGGAAGGTGCCGATGTGCGGCCGGTTGACGTAGAGGATTTCCTTGGACGCCCCAGCCCTGACGAACTCGGTGAGCACCTTGCGGCCAAGATGGCGCGGGTCGCGGATCTGGCTGTAGAGCTTGCCGTCGGAGAAGGTGCCGGCCCCGCCCTCGCCGAACTGCACGTTCGATTCGGGGTGCAGGTAGTGCTTTCTCCACAAATCCCATGTGTCCTTCGTGCGTTCGCGCACCTTGCGGCCACGTTCCAGCACCAGCGGCCTGAAGCCCGCCTGGGCGAGGATCAGCGCGGCGAAGATGCCGGCCGGGCCGAAGCCGACCACGACGGGACGCAATAAGTCGGCTCCGGTGGTACGGGCACGGGCAACGAATTCGTATGCCATATCCGGCGTCGGTTTGATGTGCGTGTCGCCGGCAAAGCGCGCCAGTACCGCCGCCTCGTCGGCCAGTTCGAGGTCGAGGCTATAGACGAACTGCAGCGCACTCTTCTTGCGCGCATCGGAGCTGCGCTTGTGGATGTGCAACGACTGCAACTCGGCTGGCGCAAGTTGCAGTCGTTGCAGGACGGCGGTGGTGAGTTGTTCCGGCGTGTGTTCCAGCGGCAGCCGCAGATCGGTAACTCTGATCACGCGCCGCTCATTGGCCAAATAGTGCTTCCACGAATTCCCTCGCCTTGAACGGCTGCAGGTCATCGATGCCTTCGCCGACGCCGATGAAGCGCACCGGCTTAGGGCACTGGCGGGCAATGGCCGCCAGCACGCCGCCCTTGGCGGTGCCGTCGAGCTTGGTGACGACCAGTCCCGTCACATTAATCGCCTTGTCGAAGGCCTTGACCTGGGCGATGGCGTTCTGGCCGATGTTGGCGTCGAGTACCAGCAAGACTTCATGCGGGCCAGTGGGTTCCGCCTTATGGATCACGCGGCGTACCTTGGCGATTTCTTCCATCAGGTGCAGTTGCGTCGGCAGGCGGCCCGCCGTGTCGGCCAGCATCACGTCGATGCCGCGAGCGCGCGCCGCACCGATGGCGTCGAAGATCACCGCGCCGGGGTCACCGCCGTCCTGCGCGATCACGGTCACTTCATTTCTGCGGCCCCATTCGGTCAGTTGCTCACGAGCAGCTGCGCGGAAAGTATCGCCCGCTGCCAGCAATACGCCATGGCCATCGTTCTGGAACTGTTTGGCCAGCTTGCCGATCGAGGTGGTCTTGCCGGCGCCATTCACGCCCGCGATCATAATGATGAAGGGGCGCTGGTGCTGGTCGGGATGATTCAGGTCGAGCGGCTGCTCGAGCGGCGCCAGCAATTCCGTCAGCAGGTCGATCAGCACTGCACGGAGTGCGGCCGGCGATTCGATGCGCTGCTTCCTCACCTGCGCACGCAACTCATCCAGCAGCCACTGCGTCGCCTCGACGCCGCAATCGGCCATCAGCAGGGTCGATTCCAGCTCTTCGAGGAGTTCTTCGTCGATCTTGCCACGGGCGAACAGGTCGCCCAGCGGGGTGTTAAGCGTGACACGCGTGCGGGAAAGGCCCACCTTGAGGCGCTCGGTCCAGGAGAGCTTGGGGGCTTCAGGCGAGACATGATCTTTTTTTTGAAAACCAAACATGGGGACTCAGTCACAGGCAATGGCGCGCACGGCTTGATGCGCGTTTCTGATTTTAAAGCGCAAAGCCATACACCTCACGAAAAGTCGGCGCTGGCGGGACGGCAAGCTGCGGTTAAGGTCGCTTCACCCTGACCTTGTTTTCTGTCACAACAACAAAGCAACCCTGCCAGCCGGCGATGTCGGTGAAATCGACGTAACGGCTGACATGAGCGCATGGGCTCCCGGCTCACGCAGGCGCAGGAGCAATAACCCGGCATGAGCCCCCCGGCGCAAAGCGACGCGTGTCGGAAAAATTCAGGTCTTGCGAAAACAGGAAACGTTGTTCTGCGCAGGCGGCTCGCCAGATTTCCGCATCGGGTCGACCGGACAAATTTTCCTCGGGCACGGTATGGACGTCATGCCCGTGCGCGGCAAGCGCGGCCGCCAGTCGTACCGGCAGGTTTTCATCGATCTTGATCTTCATGCCAACGCGGGCATGGCGGAAAGGGGCAGATCTTCTTCGGCGGACACGGCAGCGAATGCAATCACCGCGCGCAGTGCAGGGGGACTCAGAGTCGGAAAGTCAGCCAGAACCTCCGCGTCGCTCATACCTTCGGCCAGGCTGGCCAGGATAGTGCGTACCGTGACGCGGGTGCCGGTAACGACCGGCTCGCCACCGCAAATGGTCGGATCACGGGTGATGTAGGGTTTGAAGTTCATGGTCATGGCGGACGATCCTTGAGGTTATGTATCTACCCAATCAACTTCTCTGACAGCTTCGCCGGAGTTTCGTTTTTCGACGGTTATACGGATGGAATACCTGTAATGGAGTTTTTGACGAAACGTCTTCAGTGTGCGCATATCGTGGTCATTTGGAATGGAGGATGAGCTCTTCTTCATTTCAATGACCAGCAAGTTATTTGCAGGCTGTTCACGGGTTTCCTATGGAAGAAATCTGTGGTTGAGATGAACGCGT
>JACDZI010000124.1 GCA_013426785.1 Rhodocyclaceae bacterium
TAGCTGCGCTTAGTCGGTGTTTCAATCCTCGCCCGGCCCTCGCGGGCCGGGCGTCGGAGTGGGTCAGGGGGGGCCGGTTCCCCGGTGCTAGTTTCAATCCTCGCCCGGCCCTCGCGGGCCGGGCGTCCGTTGCCGCCAACAGTGTGCCGGGGCAACGGCCATGTTTCAATCCTCGCCCGGCCCTCGCGGGCCGGGCGTCGGGATGTCATAGGTGGTCTCCTGGTTAAAGTGCGGGTTTCAATCCTCGCCCGGCCCTCGCGGGCCGGGCGTCCGTGGCCTCGGCCGTGGTTACCTTGACCTGCAAGTGGTTTCAATCCTCGCCCGGCCCTCGCGGGCCGGGCGTCTGGCCGGCATCGGCGCATTTCTCGCCTTCAACCAGTTTCAATCCTCGCCCGGCCCTCGCGGGCCGGGCGTCACTGGGCGACCCGGCTCTGATTCCACGCGACTCAACGTTTCAATCCTCGCCCGGCCCTCGCGGGCCGGGCGTCCCATCAGGTTTTCCGCCTTACCGAGCCACATTGCGATGTTTCAATCCTCGCCCGGCCCTCGCGGGCCGGGCGTCAGTTCTCGCGCTACCTGTTGAATCAAAGTGGTATTTCCGTGCAGTTGCGCGAATGTCCTTCCACTCCGCAGAAGCGAAGCTTCGCTGATTCTGCCGTGATTCGATTGTGTTTGCAAAATCAAGCAGTTCGCTTTAGCGCGAACCTTGCGGCATTTCTGCGTCACTTGGGTTTCGCGCGTCATATCACCAGTGGCCCCTCAAAATCGACGGCCCTGAATTTGCCATGCTCACGCACATGCAACCCGACCGGTTCGGTCAGGCGGTAAAAACGCAGGCTGTCAGCAGTCAAGTCAATTTCAGCAAGCAAACGCTGCTCCAACTCTTCGTATTGCGCGAGCGTGACCTTGCACTCGAACACCGATTTTTGCACGCGCTGCCCCGTGCTTTCGCACACCTTGGCCACGCGCCGCAGGCGCTTGCGGCCGGCGGCCGTTTCGGTGGATACATCGTAGCTGACAATCACCAGCAAGGTCATTTCGGACAGAAGGGAACATAGGCCGTGGCATCGCCGCGGATAGCGCGGGCCAGCAGGCGTGCCTGGACGAAGGGTGCCAAACCCAAAGCAATGCCCGTTGCCAGCGACGGATGCGTCAGGGTTTCCTGCTTGCGCTCTTGATAGGCCGTGACAACCGCCTTGCGTGGATCTACTTTAAGCGTTACGGCACCACCAGGGTGATCGACAAAGTCTTCCGCCTTGATCTGCCGGCGATTGATCAGTGTCAACGCCAGGCGGTCGGCCAGCAGCGGGCGGAATTCTTCCATCAGATCGAGCGCCAGCGCGGCACGTCCCGGTCGCACGGCGTGGAGAAAACCGATCTGCGGATCGAGCCCCACGCTTTCTACCGCCGAACGTATATCGTTCATCAGCATGGCGTAGAGGAAGGAGAGCAGCGCGTTCATGCGGTCCAGCGGCGGGCGGCGGGTACGGCCCTTCATCGTGAAATCGGCGCGGGCATCGGGGCGCAACATCAAGCCCAGCACGGCAAAGTAACGCTTGGCGGCATCGCCTTCCATGCCGCGCACGCCATCCAGGTCTGGTGCATGTTCCAGGCGTGCCAGGGCGCGCGCGAACTCCTCCGCAGTGGCACTCAGCGCGGCGTTATCGGTGTCGCGGTCATTCTCGCGCGCACCGCGCAGCAACACCTGCCGGCAGTTCTTGAGCTTGCCGGCAATGCAGGATTTCGCCATGGCCAAGCAAAAGTCGGCGCTGGCGAGACGGCCATGTTGTGCCTGGCGCAGCAGTACATTGCCGGAAACCGGGCCTTCGAGCCGCGCCTTGAAGCGGCCATGTCCGTCGAGCAACACCAGGCTCTTGCCATCGTCGGCGAGACGATGCATCAGGCCGGGCGACACCATGACATGACCGAAACACACCACGGATGACAAATGGTGCAGGGGCACGCGCAGCCGGGTTTCGTGTTCGATCTCGATGCGCAAGGTGTCGTTATCGAGATGCACGTAGGCATCCGGTGTCGTGACATAGAGGGTGTTGAGCAACTGCATGGACTCAGGCGTCGCCGTCGAACAAACCGGCGGTCGCCACCCGGACGGTAGGCTGGCAAATGTCGACCAGCGAACATTTGTCACAACGCTTGTCAAAAGTCGGCGCTGGCAGGACGGCAGCATCGAACTGGGCGCGCACGGCGGCAGCCGCCTCTGCCACACGCTGGCGCAAAGCGCCATCGATTGCCACTTCGCGCCGCCGTTTCGATGTGGCGTAGAACAATGCACCGCGAGGTACGGCCTTGCCGGTCATCTCTTCCAGGCACAGCGCCTGGGCGGCCAGTTGCAGATCATCGCAAGCGCCGATCCAGGCCGCTTTATTACGGCTGCCGTGCTTGTATTCAACCGGATAGGGCGTGCCGTCGGCCTCGAACTCGACCACATCTGCCTTGCCGATCAGACCGAGGCGGTCGCTCCAGACCGGCAGTGCGCGCTCAACCCGCAGTCCGGCGCGGATCTCGACGCCCGGTTGATCCACTTGCTTGTGCACGGCCTGGCCGCGCAGCGTATAAAGATTCTCGGCGAAGGCCTGCTCGATATGAATTAGCGCGCACTGGCGCGGGCAGTAGCACCAGTGCTGGAGCGCGGAGAGGGGGATCGGGTCGGCCGGATCGTTCACGTACGGGTCCCGAGTCGTAGTGCAGGATGGTGCCGATGATGATGGGGGATCGGGTCGGCCGGATCGTTCACGTACGGGTCCTTCAATGACTCGCGAGCCAGGTCGGACTCCGGCTTGGGGAGTCGTGCTTCGAAGTTGGTGACAGCGGTTCCGCTGCGCGCCAGCAGTTTGGTTTCGATCTGGATACTGAGAACATTGCGCGACCAGTTGTGCTCAATGGCTTTGGCGGCGTACCAGCAACGCTCTTCCGGACTGTTCAACCTGTCCAGAAGGACCAGATTGTGTCCCCATGGCAATTGTGCAACAGCCTGCTGCACAAATTCGGCATTCGGCCAAGCCTCGGCAAAAGCGCGCATGTACTTGAGATTGCGAGGCGAAAACCGCTTCATGTCTGGAAAAGCGACACGCAAGTCATGCGCCAGCCGCTCGATTACCTTGGCGCCCCAGCCCTGCTGCGCCTGCCGCTCCAGAATGTCGCGGCGGGGGTGGCAGTCAGGGCGGGCGGGGCGGATTGCTTGGTCACGGTCGACACATCAGCAAATACGGATCAACTTCACGTTCGGCTGATCTTCAATCACATGTTCTCCGACCGCTACTGGCTGTCCGTCGAACAATACCGAGTAGGCACTAAAGTCGCGGGCAACCTCATCTTTGCTGTTGCGATTTACCGTCAGCCGGTCGAATAGTGCATGGGCCGGGGCGTTGCCGAGTTCGGATTCGTGCTTGAAGACGTAAAGCCCGCGTGTCGACATCTCGCCGCGTGCGGCGGAGCGGTCGTGCTCGAACATATGTTCAAGGGCCTTGAAGAAGAGTTCGAGGTCGGCTTCGTCAAAGCCGGTTTGACGAGCAAGGTGCGCAGAAATGAAGCCGTGTGAACGGTAAAGGCCGTAGGGGACCGTAAATTTGCGGCCCATGGTACGTTCCTTTTCCAGATCCTTCTCGTTGGTCACCGCCATGCGCGTAATGGAGTGCTCCGAACTGACGACAGGATCTATCGAGCGTGCGAAGGTCATTTGCACTGGGCCACGCACTTGCCCACAGTTGATTTCAGTACTCATCACCGCTCCGAAGGTTCGAATATCGAAAAAATTGGCGCACATCCAGCCGATAACCTCGCGCGCCTTCTGCGTGTCCTTGGGCAGCTTTTTTTCCTCCGGCGTCAGATCGTGGGCGACGTAAGCACGTTTGTGCTGGTTGTTGAGCACGGCCTTCTCTCGGACGTAGATTTCGTGGCGCTTCTTGTCGCCGAGCTTTTCCTTGAAGGCGTCGTCTTGTTCGCCGTCAAACACCATAGCGACAAAGTTGCGCACCTTGCGCTTGAGGCAAACATCGGTGACCAAACCCTTGCCTGACTCACCGTCGAGACGCGGCAGATTACCTGCGTCCGGGTCACCATTCGGGTTGCCATCTTTGACATCGAACAGCAGGACAAAGTCGTAGCGGTGCTTGAGTGATTTAGTCATTTGAAGTCTCCTCGGTGGTGGCATTCGTTGTGCGGGCGTTGGTATAAGTGCTGCGGTCCATACGCTGGTGGTAGTAGCCGATGGCGAAACGACCTTGGTCCTGCATGGTGAGATGGGCAGGAGGGCCCGAAGCCGGTAACTCCAGGGTTATCTCGCCAACCAAGTTGTCGAGATTGGTTCTTCGTCCAGGATTGTCTTTACCCAACTTGGCCAAGTGGTGCTTGGACATTCGCATCAATATTGGGTAAACGCTGGCCGGCGTAGCCGAAAAAGCACCGTAGTAGCGGTCGCGGATGGTGGCGTTGATGTCGCCGCTTGCCTCCTTCTGAACCTGTTCAAGTACGGCGAATAGGCGCCCGAGCCGGTAGCCGGGATTCTTGTTGTCCTTGTCGAGCGACACGGTGATCTCCTTTTCAAAGGGGGTTCGTTTGCGATTGAGGCAGGCTTTCAGAATGGCGGCGCGAGGGTAGGTGACATTCATCACCGCTTTTCCGGTGCGCTTGTCTTTCTTTGACTGTTCGGCGCGAATTCGGCGAACAGCGCCACTGAACAGGGTTTCGGGGTACGGCAAGCCTTCGAGAATGGCGCGCATCACCTCTCCGCCCAGATTGGGTGGAACGTTGTCGGAATCACCCTGTGCCGCAGTCGCGGTTAAGGAAACGCTGAATAAGTGTTGATTGGAGTGAACGATTTCATTGTCATGCTGT
>JACDZI010000125.1 GCA_013426785.1 Rhodocyclaceae bacterium
CAGTAGGAGAGGTTGACCTGATCGCCGTTGCTGCCGATCTTCACCAAAAGATCATTCCCGGACTTCACCAGTTGCAGATCGGTCAAGGCGATACCGGCACCAAACCGCAAGGTATCCGTACCGCTTGTATCATCTGTATTAATGTAATCCTGACCATCGCCGATGTTGAAGACAAAGGTATCGTTGCCCGCACCGCCGGCAAGGCGGTCATTGCCCTGGCCACCTTCCAGGGTGTCATTACCCGCATTCCCAGAAAGCACATCATTGGCAAAATTTCCGGTAAGAATATCATCACCAGCAGTGCCGACAAGATTGAGATCGCTGGCCATTGGAATGGTTCTGTCTGCTAAAAGCTCTGCGGAGCTTAGCACTATGCCATCGCTGAAGATAAAACGGTCCACCTGGTAGGCGGAGCCAAAGAACCAGGTGGAGAAGGTAATCTGATCGCCGTTGTTACCAATTTTGGCGACAAGATTATTATTCAAGCCGACAAAGTCATGCAAATCAGCCAAGACAATGCCGTTGCCAAAAGATACGGAATCGATGCCAGAGTCATCGAAATTGTTGATAATGTCCGCTCCGTCACCCAGATTATAGATGTAGGTATCGTTGCCGATGCCGCCGGTCATGGTGTCGTTGCCGGTACCACCTTCCAGAATATCGTTGCCGTCGCTGCCGGTCAGGGTATCGTTGCCGGTACCGCCTTTCAGAGTATCGTCACCGGCGCCGCCATCCAGCGTATCGTTGCCGGTACCACCTTCCAGGGTATCGTTGCCGGTGTTCCCAAAAAGGGTATCGTTACCATCGCCGCCGTTCACGGTGTCATCCCCGCCCTGTCCTTCTATTACATCGTTGCCGCCCAGGCCATCAATGACCTCCGCCGTGTTATACCCCCGAATCTGGTCATCTCCGGCCGTTCCCACCGGCGGCAGCATTGTCTTCACTGCCGCAAAGTCCCAGACGGTGCCATTCTCAAATTCTATGGTCTCCAGACTGGCGGGGGATAGACCATCGTTGGTGAAATACCCGGCAACCGTCACCAGATCGCTGGTGTCGCGTATCTTCAAAATCAGGTCGTCAGCGTTTCGGATCAGAATGATATCGTCCGGTGTCACTCCGGCTTGAAACTTCAATTTATCGAGCTTGCTGGCCGTGTTATCGATGGACAAAATCGTGTCCTGCCCGGCGCCGCGCCCGAAAAGATAGATGTCATTGCCGACGCCGCCATCAAGCAGATCATTGCCCGCGCCACCGTCCAATGTATCATTCCCGGCCTCACCTGAAAGAGCGTCATTTCCCTCTTCACCCAGGAGGGTATCGTTGCCGCCTCCCCCGGATATGGCATCATTGCCATCCCTTCCGGAAATGACTTCGCTGGTCTCGTCGCCGCTCAGGCGGTCGTTGCCCGGGGTCGCAACCATACCACGAATGGCCAGGCCGGCAGCGCTGGACACATCCTGGCCAAACAGTTCAAGTTGCTGCTGAAAGGCCCGCGTGTTCAGGAGCTGGAGAGTATGGGTATAGGTCAGGTTGGTAATGAAGGATATAAGCTCCGCCTTGCCCTGGTCGCGGTCGGCTGCAAGTATGTCGCCGATAAGCTGGACTGTCCCGGAAAGGTCGCCCTTGATGGTTTGGCTGACCTCGTCCCACCTGTAGGTGATGGCGGCATATAAATCCTTGAACCGGCTCTGGGCCAGCAGTTGGGCGCTGATAGTATTGGCGAACTGGTCAAAGGCGGCGAGCAGTTTGGCCGCTGCCGGGCCGTGCGGGTTGGGGTCTTTCTCCCCCCAGCACCAGGTACCCTCGTAGCCCCTGCCAAGAAGGGCCTCCATTGCATAGAGCTTTCTCGCATCGCCGATGACATTGCCGTACATTCTGTTGGTGCGGCTATTGGGGTCTTTGTCTTCGACCCCGGTCCAGGCGTAGATAATCCCGGTGATAAGGGCGCCGCGGGCGGCGGCGTCGGACTCGGCGGTAAATTGCACCACCAGCTCCTTGAGATGACCGCTGGTGTCCCGCACCATGGCCTGATGCAGGTCGCGAACCTGGCCGTAGCCCTGCAGGTCGGGCAGGGCGGCGATATCGTCGGGGACATCGAGCCACTCCTCGGCGATGGTGTGCATGGTATCGGTCTTGAACCAGACATCCTCAATGGCGGCCGTGCTGCCGTCGGTACGGGTGAAGGCGCCTGTCTGCAAATGGCTGTTGCCGTTTGCATCCACCAGGGTGGAGTTGACATAGCCGGTGTTGATGGACCTTACTCCGGCCTGATCCAGGGTGAGGAGCTCGTCATCGACGGTGTAGCCGTCGCCGTCCGCGTCTTTCCACACCCGGAGATTGGCAAAGGCGGCATCCGTGGCGTCAATTTTGCCGTCAAGGTTGGAGTCCAGCTCCGCCAGGGCCGCAAAGCCGTTGGCCGCCTTGCTGCCGTCTGCCAGAAGGGTATTGTCGCCAAAGAGTTCGGCGCCGCCTTCGATACGGCCATTGCCGTTGCGGTCATACACCAGCAGGCCGTCGTCCGCTCCCGCCCAGCCGCTCTGCTCGGCAAATCCGTCGCCGCCATGGTCATAGTAGGCGCCATCCTTGAGCCCGATGGTTTCCACGCCGTCGCCGTCCAGATCAAGAATCAGCGGGGAGGGGGTTTCTTCGGCATCGCCAATCTGTTCTTCTAACGGGGCCGTCCAGTAATCGTCGGGGAGGAGGCACATATCGCCTTCCTTCGGGGTATAGCCGCCATCGGGAGGGGGTGGGTCCTCTCCCGCTGGGGGAGCCTCCCAAGAGCCGATGGGATTGCCGTTTCCATCTTTTAGCTCCATACTGAGGGAATTGCCATCGGCATCCTTTTTTGTGATAAATTCGCTCTGGAGATTGCCATCGGCGTCGTGGGTCTTGTTGGTGTCGGTAATCTTGCCATCAGCGTCGATCGTGCGTTGATCACTGCTCAGAAGATTGCCGTCTCCATCTCGCCTCTCGATAAGGTATTGGCTCCCGTCGGCATTGCTGGTGGTGGTTGTTTCGCCTTTTAGCGTGCCATCCGCCTTATTCTCCCGATAATTTTCTATTGTCGTGCCGTCTGGGTAATCCTGACGTTCATACTTGCCCTGAAGAGCGCCGCTTCCATCCTTCGTCTCCCTAGATGAATAATTGCCGTCGGTGCTGTTCTTCGACGTTTCGGTCTTGGTGACTACTCCGTTCTCAAACCAGGTTTTCTCCGTGGTCTGCCCACTGGTCGGCCCGCCGAGAGGCCCGTCAATGTCACCTTCGGTCTGCTTTACCTTTATACCGCTGCCATCTTTGTTGAGGGTGGCGTAGCCATTGTCGGCAATAACCATTACATGACCTGAATCCCTGTCCTCATACACCGTCACATTGCCTTGTAATCCGGAAAGACGGTCCCTCCACTGCTCTAACAGTCTCTCAGGGTCGGCCGCGTTGATTATCGAATTTCTCTTTGATACAATAAATTGAATAAGTCCTTTGTATGCCTCTGTTGCATTATCTTCCGCACCTCTCCTTCTTGCTTCTAACATGCCTTTTTGTATATCAATTTGATCCTGACTGTGGTCTCCTTTATAGGTTGGATCTTTAAGTGCGCGTGCAAGAGAAGAAATTGGTGACAAACGGTCTGATATTCCCTGAGCATAACCCGCCCCATACAAAAGTATTGCATCAGTATATCCAAGGGCTTTACCAACTGCCCCATAATTATGGTTCCCAAAAAACTGGTATTTTGGATCAATTTGTTTGTAATCCATAGATAGTTCAGGAGACATATGTTCATCTTTATTGTTCCTGACAGTTTCAAAGAACCAATTCATCGTTTCCTCAGCAGTATGGGTGTCTTGATACTCCTTTGCGCGTGCGACATTAGCACTTATAGACACCCCAGCTGGTACGTCACCCCTAAAACCATAGTTGTCAGCCATTGTCGTTTCTCCAATAACGTTTAGCAAATATTTTGAATATAATAATGCTTGCTACTATCCAAATTATGACTCCAATTGGCACTACAATTGTCAACCAGCCCATCATTAAAATGCCAATCCCCAAATCGTCCTGACCAATTTCTGGCATAAAATCAACAAACAATAACTCGAAATATTCAAGTGAAATATAAAAGAAAAGCATCACAAATATCATAGAGATGACGCTTGAAATCAAACCAATCAAAATTTTCATTTTCTTCTATGAAATCCGATGAAATTGGGAACAGACCAAAAAGTAACTGGACTCAGGCCACCTTGCTGCAATCCTGTTCATCTTGTGAAAAAATTCCACCAGAATTTCGGGCATTCTGAAGCCTTGCCATTGTCGATTCATGCCGCCATCCTCCATTCGTCGTTCCTTCCATCGTTGGTGAAATACCCGGCAACCGTCACCAGATCGCTGGTGTCGCGTATCTTCAAAATCAGGTCGTCAGCGTTTCGGATCAGAATGATATCGTCCGGTGTCACTCCGGCTTGAAACTTCAATTTATCGAGCTTGCTGGCCGTGTTATCGATGGACAAAATCGTGTCCTGCCCGGCGCCGCGCCCGAAAAGATAGATGTCATTGCCGACGCCGCCATCAAGCAGATCATTGCCCGCGCCACCGTCCAATGTATCATTCCCGGCCTCACCTGAAAGAGCGTCATTTCCCTCTTCACCCAGGAGGGTATCGTTGCCGCCTCCCCCGGATATGGCATCATTGCCATCCCTTCCGGAAATGACTTCGCTGGTCTCGTCGCCGCTCAGGCGGTCGTTGCCCGGGGTCGCAACCATACCACGAATGGCCAGGCCGGCAGCGCTGGACACATCCTGGCC
>JACDZI010000022.1 GCA_013426785.1 Rhodocyclaceae bacterium
GCCGGCTGCGAAGCCTGCTGCCAAGAAAGCGGCTGCACCGAAGAAAGCTGCTGCCGAGCCGGCTGCGAAGCCTGCTGTCAAGAAGGCCGCTGCACCGAAGAAAGCTGCTGCCGAGCCTGCTGCGAAGCCTGCTGTCAAGAAGGCCGCTGCACCGAAGAAAGCTGCTGCCAAGCCTGCTGCTGCACCCGCAGCTGCGCCTGCCGCCGCTCCTTCGACTGCCGCAGCACCCGGCCTCAAGTCCTCGCTCAATCCGGCCGCTGCATGGCCTTTCCCAACCGGTTCGCGTCCTTCCTGAACATCAGGTTGATCTGTACCGGGGGCTGCGTTGCAGCCCCTTTTCTTTTTCTAGCGCCCGCCCGCGCCGAAATGGCGCTGCATGCGTTCCAGTCCCTTGATGAGCTTGTCGGCCGAGACAGTATAGGCAAAACGCATATGTTGGACGGGCGCGTTGTCGCCGAAATCGAGCCCCGGTGTGGCGGCAACGCCTGCCTGCTCGATCAGTTCCGTAGCCAGCACGGTGCTGTCCTGGCTCAAGGCACTGATGTCGGCATAGATGTAAAAGGCACCTTGCGGTTCGGCCGCGATGTCGAAGCCGAGTGTCCGCAGACCGGGCAGCAGAATGTCGCGGCGGGCGCGGAATTCGATGCGACGTTCCTCCAGTAAGGTCAGCGTCTCCGGCAGGAAGGTGGCCAGTGCGGCCTGCTGGGCCGGGGCGGAGGGTGAAATGAACAGGTTCTGCGCCAGCTTCTCGACTGCGCGGACGAGATGGGGGGGAAGCACCAGCCAGCCGAGCCGCCATCCGGTCATGCCGAAATACTTCGAAAAACTGTTGATGACGATGATGTCATCGGAAATTTCTAGTGCCGTTGGAGCGTCCAAGCCATAAGTCAGGCCGTGGTAGATCTCGTCGACGATCAGCGTGCCGCCACGCGATTCGACCACCTGCCACAGCCGGGCGAGTTCGGCTGGTGCGATCAGGGCGCCGGTCGGGTTGGCCGGCGAGGCGACCAGCAGTCCGCGTGTTTGCGCCGTCCAGCCAGAGCCGACTTTTTCTGCCGTGGGCTGGAAGTGGGTCGTCGCATCGACAGCGAGCGCACGTGGTACGCCCTCGCAGAAGCGCACGAAGTGCCGGTTGCAGGGATAGCCCGGATCGGTGAGCAGCCACTCGTCGTTGGGGCTGGTCAGTGCGCCCAAGGCCAGCAGCAGGGCGCCCGAGGCGCCAGCGGTGACGACAATGCGCGCCGGATCGACGGTGAGGCCATAACGCGTTGTGTAGAACCCCGCGATGGCTTCGCGCAATTGCGGCAGCCCGAGGGGGTGGGTGTAGAACACCCGGCCGTCGGCGATGAAGGTTCGCGCGGCGTCGATGACTGGCCGGGGGGTGGGGAAGTCGGGCTCGCCGACTTCCATGTGAACAATGTCGCGGCCCTGCGCTTCGAGCGCCTTGGCCTTGGCCATCAACTCCATCACATGGAAGGGAGCGATCCCTTCCATGCGGCTGGCCAGTTGCATCAGTCGATCAGTGCCAGTTCGAACAGTTCGCGCTTGAGGGCCAGTTGTTTTGGCAGCTTCTCGCCCATCTTGTCGAACCATTCCTTATGACCGGCCAATTCCAGCTTCCAGACTTCGGCATCGATCTGGGTGAGCGCCTCGAATTCAGCCTTGCCGATCTCGAGACCGGTCCAGTCGACATCCTGGAAGCGCGGCATCCAGCCGAGTACCGTCTCGCGCGCCGGCAAGCGGCCATGAACGCGATCGACGATCCACTTCAGCACGCGCATGTTTTCGCCGAAGCCGGGCCACATGAAGTTGCCCTGTTCGTCCATGCGGAACCAGTTGACGCAGAATATTTTTGGCGTGTGCTCGACGGCATGCCCCATACGGAGCCAGTGGTTGAAATAGTCGCCCATGTGATAGCCGCAGAAGGGCAGCATGGCGAAGGGGTCGCGGCGCACTACGCCTTGTGCGCCAAAAGCTGCGGCAGTTGTCTCCGAGCCGAGTGTGGCGGCCATGTAGACCCCGAAATTCCAGTTGAAGGCTTCATAGACTAACGGCACCGTCGTCGCGCGGCGACCGCCGAAGATGAAGGCGGAAATCGGCACGCCCTGCTGGCTTTCCCAGTTCGCGTCGACCGAAGGGCACTGCATGGCCGGAGCGGTGAAACGCGAGTTCGGGTGGGCCGCCTTGCGACCGGCTTTGCCATCTTCCGGCGTCCAGTCCTTGCCCTGCCAGTCGATGCAGTGGGACGGCGCGGGGCCCATGCCTTCCCACCACACATCGCCATCGTCGGTCAGCGCCACGTTGGTGTAGATGATGTTGGCCTTGAGCGTGGCCATGGCATTGAAGTTGGTCTTTTCCGAGGTGCCGGGGGCGACGCCGAAGAAGCCGGCTTCCGGGTTGATGGCGTAGAACTTGCCATCGGGACCGGGCTTGATCCAGGCGATGTCGTCGCCGACCGTGGTGATCTTCCAGCCGTTGAAGCTCTCTGGCGGGATCAGCATCGCGAAGTTGGTCTTGCCGCAGGCCGAGGGGAAAGCGGCGGCGACGTAGGTCTTCTCGCCCTCCGGCGATTCGACGCCGAGGATCAGCATGTGCTCGGCCAGCCAGCCTTCGTCACGCGCCATCGTCGAAGCGATGCGCAGCGCCAGGCACTTCTTGCCCAGCAGCGCGTTGCCGCCGTAGCCGGAACCGTAGGACCAGATTTCGCGCGTCTCGGGGAAATGCACGATGTATTTGGTGGTCGGGTTGCAGGGCCACTTCACATCCTGCGCGCCGTCCGCCAGCGGTGCGCCGACCGAATGCAGGCAGGGCACGAAGAACCCGTCGTCGCCCAACACGGCGAACACGGCCTTGCCCATGCGCGTCATAGTGCGCATGTTGACGACGACATAGGGCGAGTCGGTGATCTCGACACCGATCTGGGCGATGGGCGAACCGAGCGGGCCCATGCTGAAGGGAATGACATAGAGGGTGCGGCCGCGCATCGCGCCGGCGAACAGCCCCTTGAGGATGTCTTTCATCTTCGCCGGATCTTCCCAGTTGTTGGTTGGGCCGGCGTCTTCCTGTTTCGCAGAGCAGATGTAGGTGCGGTCCTCGACGCGCGCGACGTCGGAGGGGTCGGAACAGGCCAGGAATGAGTTTGGCCGCTTGTCCTGGTTCAGCTTGACGAAGGTGCCGGCGGTGACCATCTCGGCGCACAGGGCGTCGTATTCTTCCTGCGAGCCATCGGCCCAGCAGATGCGATCCGGCTGGGTCAGGTTGGCAACCTCGGCGACCCAGGCCTTGAGCTTTTCGTGACGGACATAGGCGGGGGCGGATACGGAAGTCACGTCATAAGAGCGTTGGTTCATTCGATTTCTCCAGAAAAAGTCGGCGCTGGCGGGGCGGCTTATGGGTGCCGAGTCTGTAATTCTGCCATACAGGACGCTTTCTTACCCGGATCAATAGCAATTGCCGGCGGGTACTGCCGGCATTCCGCCCTACAATGTTCCGACCGTAGCCAATAACAACATCTGGAGGATTCCTCATGGACGATAGCTTGCGTCGTGCCGCGCTCGATTATCACCGTCATCCTCGTCCCGGCAAGATCGCCGTGACGCCGACCAAGCCGCTGACCAACCAGTCCGACCTGTCGCTGGCCTATTCGCCGGGTGTCGCTGCCGCTTGTGAAGAGATCGAGCGCGATCCCGCCACCGCTTCGTTGTATACCTCGCGCGGCAACCTCGTCGCGGTCATCAGCAACGGCACCGCCGTACTCGGTCTCGGCGATATCGGCCCGCTGGCCGGCAAACCGGTGATGGAAGGCAAAGGGGTTTTGTTCAAGAAGTTCGCCGGTATCGATGTCTTCGATATCGAGATTGCCGAAAACGATGCCGACAAACTGGTCGATATCATCGCTGCGCTCGAACCCACCTTCGGTGGCATCAATCTTGAGGACATCAAGGCGCCGGAGTGCTTCATCGTCGAGCGCAAGCTGCGCGAGCGCTTGCGCATCCCGGTCTTTCACGACGACCAGCATGGCACGGCGATCATCTCTTCCGCCGCGATCCTCAATGGCCTGCGGGTGGTGGAGAAAAACATTGCAGAGGTCAAGCTGGTCTGCTCCGGTGCAGGTGCCGCCGCGATTGCCTGCCTCGATCTCATCGTCAGCCTGGGGGCTGACCGCAGGAATATTTACGTGTGCGACAGCAAGGGCGTGATCCATTCGGGGCGGGAAAATCTCGATGAATCGAAGCAGCGTTATGCGCAGGAAACCGGAGCGCGTACCTTGGCCGATGTGATGCCGGGTGCCGACATCTTCCTTGGTCTGTCGACCGGCGGCGTGCTCAAGCCCGACATGGTTGCCACGATGGCGCCAAACCCGATCATCCTGGCGATGGCCAACCCCGACCCGGAAATCCTGCCGGAGGATGCCCACGCGGTGCGCCCGGACATCATCATCGGCACTGGCCGTTCGGATTACCCGAACCAGGTCAACAACGTGCTGTGCTTTCCTTACATGTTCCGCGGCGCGCTGGATGTCGGTGCGACGACGATCAACGAACCGATGAAGATTGCTGCAGTGAGGGCTATCGCAGAACTGGCCCATGCGGAACAGTCGGACATCGTGGCGGCGGCTTACGGCGATGCCAACCTCAGCTTTGGCCGCGAATACCTGATTCCCAAGCCTTTCGATCCGCGCCTGATCCTTACCGTTGCCCCCGCGGTCGCACAGGCGGCAATGGATTCCGGCGTGGCGACGCGACCGATTGCCGACATGGCGACCTATCGCCAGCAGCTCAACGAATTTGTCTATCACTCGGGCCTGGTCATGAAACCGGTGTTCGTCGCCGCCAAGCGCAAGCCGGCGCGCATCGTCTTCTGCGAGGGTGAGGACGAGCGCATCCTGCGCGCGACCCAGACCATTTGCGACGAAGGTCTGGCCAGGCCCATCCTGATCGGTCGGCCGGAAGTGGTCGGCACGCAACTTGAGCGTCATGGTTTGCGCATCCGTCCGGGCGAGCATTTCGAACTGGTAAACCCCGATTCCGATCGGCGCTACAAGGAACTCTGGCAGGACTACTACCAGCTAACCTGCCGCAAGGGCATCAGCGTCGAATACGCAAAACGGGAGATGCGCCGCCGCACGACGCTGATCGGTGCCATGCTGGTACGCCACCATTACGCCGACGGCATGCTGTGCGGCACCTTTGGCAAGCATTCGCTGCACTTGTCTTACATCGCCGAGGTGATCGGCCGGAAGCCCGGCATCGAAAATTTCTATGCCATAAACATGCTGATCCTGCCGCAACGCACCTTCTTCATCGGCGATACCTATGTGAATTACGATCCGACGGCGCAGCAACTGGCCGAGATGACGCAGCTGGCGGCAGAGGAAATTCGCCGCTTCGGCCTGACGCCGAAGGTGGCGCTCCTGTCTCACTCCAGCTTCGGTGACGAAGACACGCCCACCGCCCAAAAGATGCGCGAAGCACTTGCCTTGTTGCGCGAGCAGGCACCGAAGCTGGAAGTGGAGGGTGAAATGCACGGCGATGCGGCCCTCGACCCGGTGATCCGCAATCAGGTTTTCCCCCCAGCCAAACTCACGGGGCAGGCCAATCTGATGGTGATGCCGACCCTTGACGCCGCCAACATCTCCTTCAATCTGCTCAAGACCGCAGCCGGGGATGGCGTGACGGTCGGCCCGCTGTTGCTCGGTGCGGCTCGTCCGGTGCATATCCTGACGCCGACCGCGACGGTGAGGCGCATCGTCAACATGACGGCACTCCTGTCGGTGGAGGCTGCCCAATTGCGCTGAGCGTTGTTCCTATCCTATAAATTGATGTAAGATTTCACGCCAATGATTTAATTTCTAAGAAATTAAGTCGTTACATCGGGTAATCCGATCAGTAACCCGGCCAAGGTTTTAGACTGGATCTGCTGTTAAACTTGGCGCCTGAAATTTGACCGAGCTTGCCACATGCTGATGAAACCAATTTTCAAGACGATTCTGGCTTGGTGCATGGCGTCCGCTTTGGCGCTCGGCAGCGTCGGTGTCGTCGAGGCTGCGCCAGTCAAGAAAAAGCCGGTGGTCAGCAAGAAACAAAAACCGGTGTCTGCGGCCAGGGTAACCAAGAAGAAGCCTGTCGCTGCATCAGTTATTGAGGACGAGGGTCTACTGCCAAAGCTGGCTTCTTCCTCGGTAGCCGTGATCGATCAAGCCACGGGTAATGTGCTCTACGAAAAAAACTCTAATGTCGTCTCGCCGATTGCCTCGATCACCAAGCTGATGACAGCCATGGTGGCGCTGGATGCGCAGCCGAGCCTCTCCGAAACCCTCACCATTGGCGATGCCGATGTCGATACCGTCAAGGGCACGCATTCGCGCCTGAGAGTGGGCACTCAGTTGTCCCGCGAAGAGATGCTGCGGCTGGCCCTGATGTCCTCCGAAAACCGTGCCGCGGCAGCTTTGTCGCGCCACTATCCCGGTGGGCGCGACGCCTTCATCATTGCAATGAACCAGAAGGCACGCGACCTCGGCCTCACCGATACCCGCTTTGCCGATCCGACCGGGCTGACACCTGAAAACGTTTCCAGCGCGCGCGACCTCGCCAAGCTGGTCGATGCTGCCCACCAGTATCCGCTGATCCGCGAGTTCTCGACCTCCGAGGAGTATCAGGTCGCGGTGCGCGGCCGGCCGCAGATGTTCCACAATACCAATGCCCTGGTGAAGAGCGACCAGTGGAGCATCGGCCTGTCGAAGACCGGCTACATCAGCGAGGCCGGCAAGTGCCTGGTCATGCAGGCCTGGGTGAACAACAAGCCGACCATCATTGTGCTGCTCGATTCTTGGGGCAAATTGACGCGTATCGCCGACGCGCAGCGCATCAAGCGCTGGGTCGAGTCGCTTGCCGCCAGCAATGGTGGCGCCCTGCGCAGCTGATCGCGGCGACTTATTGCTGCCTGATGCGCCGTCCCGCCAGCGCCGACTTTTCAGATAAGCTGGTCTGATGCGTGCAGCCTTGTTCGTTACCTGCCTTGTTGACCTGATGCGTCCGCGCATCGGCTTTGCGGCCCTTGAACTGCTGGAAGCTGCCGGCTGCGAGGTGGTGGTGCCGGCGACGCAAACCTGCTGCGGCCAGCCGGCCTGGAACAGTGGCGACCACTGCGCTGCGGTAACCCTCGCCAAGAAGGTCATCGCCGAATTCGAGGGCTACGACTATGTGGTCGCGCCTTCCGGTTCCTGCGCCGACCACATCCGCAACGAATACCCGAAGATACTCGCCGCCGAACCAGAGTGGCTGGCGCGTGCCGTGACGTTGTCCGGCCAGGTGTTCGAACTGACCGACTTCCTCGTCAATGTGGTCAAACTGGAACGCGTTCCCGGCCACTTCGCCGGCAGCGTCACCTACCACGATTCCTGCACCGGCCTGCGCAGCCTCGGCATCAAGGCCCAGCCGCGGGCGTTGCTCGCGCAGCTGCCCGGCGTCGAGTTAAAGGAAATGCGGGCTGCCGAGGACTGTTGCGGTTTCGGTGGTGCCTTCTCGATCAAGTTCGGTGCGGTGTCGGCCGCCATTGCCGAGCGCAAGTGCAATAACGCTGTCGCTACCGAAGCCGATGCCATCGTCGGTGGCGACCTCGGCTGCCTGCTCAACATCGAAGGCAAGCTGCGACGCCTGGGCGACGACCGGACCCCGGTGCTGCACATTGCCGAAGTGCTGACCGCCAAATAATGGAATCGCGTTCCCGCCAGTTCAAGGCAAACACCCTCGCCGCGCTGTCCAATCCCGGCCTGCAACAGAACATGCGCCAGGCCAAGGGCAAGTTCGTCGACAAGCGCGCCAAGTCGATCAGGGAACTGGATGACTTCGATGGCACGCGCACGGCCGCCGCCGCCATCCGCAACCGCGTGCTGGACAACCTCGACCTGTGGCTGGAAAAGTTCGAGGCGAGCGCCAGCGCGCGCGGCGCGACGGTGCTGTGGGCGAAGGACGCCGACGAGATCTGCCGCCACGTCGTCGACATCGCGCGCCGCCACGAGGTCAAGAAAACCGTCAAGTCGAAGTCCATGCTCTCCGAGGAAGCCGGCCTGAATCTGGCGCTCGAAGCCGCCGGCATCCAGCCGGTCGAGACGGACCTCGGCGAATACATCCTGCAGATCAACAATAACGAAGCCCCCTCGCACATCATCGCGCCGGTGGTGCACAAGAGCCTCGATGAAGTCGCCGACCTGTTCGAGAAGGTGCATGGCACGCCACGCAAGACCGAGATCACGGCGCTGACGCGCGAGGCGCGCGAGGTGTTGCGCTCGCACTTCCTGACCGCCGACATGGGCATCTCCGGCGGCAATTTCCTCGTCGCCGAAACCGGCTCGGTGGCGCTGGTCACCAACGAGGGCAACGGCCGCATGGTGACCACCCTGCCGCGCGTGCATGTGGTCATCACCGGTATCGAGAAGGTCATCCCGACGCTGGAAGACCTGTCCACGCTGATGCGCCTGCTGCCGCGCTCCGCCACCGGCCAGTCGATCTCAAACTACGTTTCGGTGCTGACCGGCACCCAGGCGGCCGGCGATCTCGACGGCCCCGAACATCTCTACTACATCCTGGTCGACAACGGCCGTGCCGACCTGATCGGGTCCGAGTTCCAGGACATGCTGCGTTGCATCCGCTGCGGTGCCTGCATGAATCATTGCCCGGTGTATCAGACCATCGGCGGGCACGCCTATGGCTGGGTCTATCCCGGCCCGATGGGCGCGGTGCTGACGCCGCTCTACACCGGCCTCGAGAATGCCCTCGATCTGCCGCACGCCGCCACGCTGTGCAACCAGTGCGGCGTGGTGTGCCCGGTCAAGATTCCGCTGCCGGAACTCTTGCGCAAGCTGCGCGAAAAACAGGTCGAGCGCGGCCTGCGCCCGCAGGGCGAACGGCGGGCCTTCAAATTCTGGGCCAGGCTGGCCGCGTCGCCGACGCTCTACGCACTCGCGGCCTGGTTCGGCGTGCGCTACCTCAAGCAGCTCGCTGGCGGCCGCAAGACCATCACCTCGTTTTCGCTGGTGCCGGAATGGATGCTTGGCCGCGACTTTCCTGCGCCCGAAGGCAAGACCTTCCGCGAACTGTATGCCGAGCGGGGGGAGAAGAAATGACGACGCGCGACGACATCCTCGGCCGCGTGCGCGCCCGCCTGAATCGCACTGACGCCAACGCCGCAACCGGCCGGATTGCCATCGATACCCTGCTGGTGGCGCGTCCTCAGGGGCCGCGTCCGCAGGTCGATCCCGAAAAGTCGGCGCTGGTGGCACGGCTCATCGAGAAGTCACTGGCGCAGTCCAGCACGGTCGACCGCGTGGCGACGCTGGCGGAAGCGCCGGCCGCCGTCGCGAAGTATCTGCGCGATAACAGCCTGCCGTTGCAGGCGGTGATCTGGCCGCAGATGGGGCAACTCGACTGGTTGGCCGCCGGCGTGGCCGTGGCGGCGCGCGGCGCGGTGGATGCCGACCTGGTGGGTATCACCGGCTGCTTCTGCGCCATCGCCGAGACCGGCACCCTGATGCTGTGCGGCGCGCCCGATGCGCCGGCTAGCGTCAGCCTGCTGCCTGAAACGCACATCGCGATTGTGCCCGCCAGCCGCATCGTGCCGGGCATGGAAGACGGCTTCGCGCTGGCCCGCGCCGAACTGGGGCAACTGCCGCGCGCCATCAATTTCATCTCCGGCCCTTCGCGCACCGGCGACATCGAGCAAACGATTGTCCTCGGCGCGCACGGGCCGTATCGGGTACATCTGATCCTGCTCGAAGGCCAGTAACAGAGGGCATATCCGGCGAGCCCGCGCACCGCCGTATATCGTGCTCGTGAAGCTGACGCAAGACGCGATCATCGAGCTGAACGTGGTGCATCTTGAAAGTCACCTTTACTGAAGGATCGCATGATGAACAAGCCTGATTCGAGTTCCTCCCCGCAGGCGAATCTGGCGGCGCCCGGTGCCGGGTTGCCGCGATTGCAGGCGTTTGTCCTGCGCCATGTGTTCTTTCCCGCGTTTTGCCGGACAACTTCATGGGAGAAGGCACTCGGGCTGTTTCTACACGAGGGCGAGAGAGTGGCTGAGGCAGCGCAATCTCTTGCGCCCGAGGCATTGCAGACCCGCGTTCTAATCCGCGCGCCGATGGGCATCGAGGACAGTTCGCGAAACTGGTCGGCGGCGATGGTTCTGGAGCATTTGATCGAGGTCGGTTCCAGGATTGCGACCGGGGTCGTCGAACTGACGCACGGACAGGCGGTTTCGGTGAAGGCGGATATCGCGGACGTGAAACCCAAGGGCCAAAACAACGAGGGCATCGTTGCTGCGTATCGGGTGTTTCTGGAGGATTACCAAGACAGGTTGGTGCATCAAACCGGAAACCGCAATGCGCAAAATACTGCACCCCATCCCTGGTTCGGTGACTTGACTCCGCAGCGCTGGGTTTGCCTCGGGGCCATTCACCAGCAGATTCACCGCCGCCAAATGGATCGGGTCATCGCCGGCTTGCTGCAAGGCTAACGCCAAAGGGGGCTCAATAAATGCCTGAAACTACTCCCACGTTCCCGTCGGAGTGTTCGTGAAGATTACTGTCGGCCCAGTCTGCGATTTCTCCGCGTAGCGGCTTCGCCCAACCCACCGGGGTGCATCTGTCCGTAATCGAGGGCGTGTGAAGCCTTGTCAACCCGCCGCCGCCGGTCGGCGTTACTGTCTCCAGAGCCACAACGGAACGGAGACACCATGTACGCCCGCATCAAATTCATCAGCCCCGGTTCCCCCGAAAAGTATTCCTGGGTGATCGACACCGAGCGTGAGACGGTCGACCACTGGCAGCATGCCCACCCCGAGGCGGAAGACCTGATCGTTACCCCGCTGGACGACGGCGAGGGCCTCGAAGCCCTTTACTGGCAGAAGTGCCTGTACCACGATGTGTTCTTCGAGCGTTCTAGCTGCCCTGAAGTGCGGGCGAATGGCGAAGCCGAGTTGCGGGAAATCCTCGAACTTGCGGGTCGCCTGGTCAAGAGCCGCGCCAGCGAGTTGTGGAACCGTTGCATGGCCTTCCGCTTTGGCAGTGACCCCTTGACGCGTGGCGAGTACAGCCATCGCCTGCCGACATAAGCCGTAAAAAGTCGGCGCTGGCAGGACGGCCCCTACTGGCGGCGCAGCGCCTTCTCGACTTCGATCACCAGCAGCGCGACCCCGCCGCAGGCGAGGATTTCCAGCCAGGACCGTGCCCCGATCGGGGCCGTGCCGAAGAGCTGGTGGAACAGCGGCAGGTAGGTGAACAGCAACTGTAATACGATCATCGTCCCGGCCCCCGCCCACACCCAGGGGTTGGAAAAAGGCGCCACGGTCCAGAGCGGACGCGTCAGCGAACGGCAGTTGAACAGATAGACGATCTCGATCATCACGAAGACATTCACCGCGATGCTGCGCGCCTCGGCCAGTGGTGCACCGCGTTCCAGCGCCAGCAGGAACAGGCCGAACGAGCCGGCCAGCATGAGGATGCCGACCAGCACGATGCGGCCGACCAGCACGCCGTCGAGGATGGGCGCTGCGGGTGGGCGCGGCGGGCGGCGCATGACCTTGCCTTCCACCGGCTCGAAGGCCAGCGGCAGCCCCAGCAGCACGGCGGTGGTCATATTGATCCAGAGGATCTGCAGCGGCGTGATCGGCAGCGTCGCGCCTGCGACGACGGCGGCGAGGATGACCAGTCCTTCACCGATGTTGGTCGGCAGCGTCCAGGTGATGAATTTGACGATGTTGTCGAAGATGCCGCGCCCTTCCTTGACCGCCGCCTCGATGGTGGCGAAGTTGTCGTCGGTGAGCACCATCGCCGCCGCTTCCTTGGCCACATCGGTGCCGCCCAGCCCCATGGCGATGCCGATGTCGGCGGCCTTCAGTGCCGGGGCGTCGTTCACGCCGTCGCCGGTCATGGCAACAATTTCGCCATTGGCCTGTAAAGCCTGGACAAGGCGCAGCTTCTGTTCCGGTTCGACGCGGGCGAAGACGTCGCTGTCACGCACGACAATGGCGAGCGCCGCATCGTCGAGCGCGGCGAGCTGCCGGCCGGTCAGCGCGCGCCCCGCACCCTCGATCAGGTTCATCTGGCGCGCGATGGCCAGCGCCGTCTCGGCATGGTCGCCGGTGATCATCTTGACGCGGATGCCGGCGGCGTGGCAGGCCTTCACCGCCGCGATGGCGCGCGGGCGCGGCGGGTCGATCATGCCGACGAGGCCAAGGAAAGTCAGGCCGGATGCGAGGTCGCTGGCCTGCAATAAGTCGGCGCTGGCGGGACGGCGACAGAGGGCCAAGACACGCTGGCCCTGCCGCGCCAGATCGACCGCCACCGCTTCGATGGCGGCTTGATCCACGCCGTCGCAGGCCGGCAGCAGTTTTTCCAGAGCGCCCTTGGCGTAGATGATGCGCTCGCCTTCAATTGTGTGCAGGGTGGCCATGGTCTGGCGCGAGGCATCGAAGGGCAGTTCGTCGAGCCGGGGCGCGGTGGCGGTAACGCCGGCCTTGTGCGCCGCGACGATCAGCGCCGCTTCGGTGGGGTCGCCGGTGATCTGCCACTGGTCTTTGGCCTGGTGCAGGCCGGCATCGTTGCACAGCAGGCCGGCCAGTAAAGCTTCCCGCGCCGTCCCGCCCGCGCCGACTTTTTGACCATTGATGCGCAACTCGCCTTCGGGCACATAACCGTGGCCGGTGAGCTCGTAAAGCTGCCCGGCCGCCCAGAGCGCGCGCACCGTCATGGAGTTTTCGGTGAGCGTGCCGGTCTTGTCCGAGCAGATCACCGTGGTGCTGCCGAGCGCCTCGACCGCCGGCAGGTGGCGCACGATGGCGCGACGTTTCGCCATGCGCGAAACGCCGATCGCCAGCGTGATGGTGATGGCGGCCGGCAGGCCTTCGGGAATCGCGCCGACGGCGAGGGCCACCGCCGCCATGAACATGGCGAAGGCGGTTTCGCCGCGCGCCAGGCCGATGACGAAGGTCAGCGCGGCGAGGCCGAGGATCGTCCACAACAGCACGCCGGCGAAGGACGCCATCTTGCGCGTCAGCGGCGTATCGAGGTCGGGCGCGCTGGCGATCAGGTGGGCGATGCGGCCGGTTTCGGTGCCACCGCCGGTGGCCACCACCAGCCCCATGCCCTGACCTCCGACGATGGTCGTGCCGGCATAGGCCATGTTGCGCCGGTCGGCCAAGCGCGTGTCGGCGGGCAGGGGTTGGTGGTGCTTATCGATCGGCAGCGATTCGCCGGTGAGGGCTGCTTCGACGGTGCGCAGTTCCTTGCCGTGTAGCAGGCGCAGGTCGGCCGGCACCTTGTCGCCGGCGGCCAGCACTACCACGTCGCCAGGCACCAGATGCACGGCATCCATGCGCCGCCGCTGGCCGGAACGGAGCACGGTTACGTCGGTGGCGACGCTGTGGGCCAGCGCGGCCAGTGCGGCGGTGGCCTTGCCCTCCTGCAAGTAACCGATGGCGGCATTGACGATGACGACGCCGAGGATCACGCCGGCATCGACCCATTCACCGAGGAAGGCGGTCACGAGGCCCGCGGCGATCAGCACCAGCACCAGCGGCGCGGCCAGTTGTGCGGCCAGCCGTTGCCACGCGCTCATGCCGGGGTGGGCCGGCGGTCGGTTCGGCCCGTGGCGCATCAAACGCGCCGCCGCTTCTTTGTCCGTCAGCCCGCTGGCGGCATCGGCGTCATGATGCGCGAGGGCCGCTTCATTGTCGAGCGCATGCCAGTCGGGCGTATTCATATTCATGATGGCGGATCGGTGTTTTCCTCGACCTGGCCGGCGGCGGCATAGTAGTCGCGCAGCGAGGCATAGCGCGCGGCCCGCGCCGAACGGACGCGCAGGATGGCGCGCCCCATCGGGATGCCGACCTGGGTGAGCGTCTCGGCGGCGATCATCAGGCTGCCTTCGAGCACTTCGGGAATCACCTCGGTAGCGCCGGCTTTTTTCAGCCGCGCGACATCCGCCTCGTCCGGCGCGCGCACGATCACCGGCAGGTCCGCCCGACTGGACCGCACCTTGGCGACGACGCGCTCGGCCGAGTGCACATCCGGGTAAGCCACCACCAGGGCGCGGGCGCGCGCGAGGCCGGCCGCCTGCAATACTTCGGCCCGGTCGGCGCTGCCGAACACTAGTCGTCCGCCCGCGGGCACCTTCCGCTTCAACTGCTGCGGATCGATGTCCAGTGCGAGGAAGGGGATGTTCTCGGCGGCGAGGAATTCGGCGATGCGTCCGCCGGTGCGGCCATACCCGCAGATGATAACGTGCTGTTGCAGGCCGAAACCGGCCACGGCGATGTCGTGGATGGCCTTGGCCTGGTGCGCCCAATCGCCATGCACCAGCTTGCCGGAGAAGCGCGCGGCCCGCTCGATCAGGAAGGGTGCGAGGAACATCGAGATCAGCATGGCGGCGAGGGTGACCTGGAAAATATCCTTGGAGACCAGCTTCAGTTCGAAGGCCAGCCCGATCAGTACCAGCCCGAACTCGCCGGCCTGGGCCAGTTGCGCGGCCGTGCGCAGGGCGATGTCGTAGGTGCTTTTCGCCAGCCGGGCAATGATGAAGACCACGGCGCCCTTGCCGACGACCACCAGCACGACGGCCAGCAGCAGGCGGTGCAGGTTGGCCAGTACGAAACTGACGTCGAGCTGCATCCCGACGGTGATGAAGAACAGTCCCAGCAGCATGTCGCGGAACGGCCTGATATCGGCTTCCACCTGATGGCGATAGATGGTTTCGGAGATCAGCATGCCGCCGATGAAGGCCCCCAGCGCCAGCGACAGGCCGGCGCGGCCGGTGACATAGGCCAGGCCGATCACCAGCAGCAGCGTGGCCAGCACGAACAGTTCCTCGGAACGCTGGTGCGCGACCACGTCGAAAATCCTGCGGATCCACTTCTGGCCGGCCCACACCAGCACGGCCATGACGACCGCTGCCTGCGTTAGCGCGAGGGCCAGCGAGCCCGGCAGGTCCTCGGTGGGCTGTGCCAGTGCCGGCAGCAGGATCAGGCAGGGCACCACGGCGATGTCCTGGAACAGCAGCACGCCCATGGTTTGCCGGCCCGAGCGCGAATGCAGCTCGAAGCGTTCCGACAACATCTTGGCGACGATGGCAGTGGAGGACATCGAGATCGCCAGCCCGACCGCCAATCCGGCACGCCAGCCCTGGGCGTAGCCGAACCAGGTGACCAGCCCGGCGCATAGTGCGGTGATCAGGAGTTGCGCTGCGCCGAAGCCGAACACCATGCGGCGCATGCTCTGCAATTTTTGCAGGCTGAATTCGAGGCCGATGGAAAACATCAGGAACACCACGCCGAACTCGGCGAGCATCTCGACCTGGTGGTTTTCTTCGAGGGCTTGCAGGCCATGCGGGCCCAGCAGGATGCCGATGGTCAGGTAGGCCAGCGTGGCCGGCACCCGGAAACGCCGCGCCACTGCCAGGGCGACCACGGCCGCCGCGAGCAGGATCATGAGAATGAACAACTGACCATACATGGGAACGATCATACCCGCTCACAGGCTAAGGTATGCCCCTTGCTACAATCCCCCTATCCCCTCATTTCTTGTAGGATTTGCGACATGATTTCTTCCCCGTTGCGCCGGTTTGTTGCCTGCATGTCGCTGCTGCTTTTGAGCGGTTCCGTCTGGGCCACCGATGGACCGGCCATTGGCGGCATTCCCCTCGAATTCTTTTTGTTCGCCTTCACGCTGCTGGGTGTTGCCTTGCTGCACAACCAGACGTTTTATGTCGCCCTGACCGGCGTGCTGGCGGTTGCCATCTACAAAATGGCTTTCACCGGTTTCAACACTGGCGCCGGCATAGGCGGATTTGTCGGCCATCTCGGCCATGAGTGGGTGACGCTGGCCAATCTGTTCTGCCTGCTGATGGGCTTTGCCATTCTGGCGCGGCATTTCGAAAAGAGCCGTATCCCGGAAATCCTGCCGAAATTCCTGCCCGGCGAATGGAAGGGCGCTTTTGCATTGCTGGCGATGGTGTGGGTGATCTCCAGCTTCCTCGACAACATCGCGGCGGCGTTGATCGGCGGTGCCATGGCGCACAAGCTGTTCAAGGCCAAGGTGCATATCGGTTACCTCGCCGGCATCGTGGCGGCCTCGAATGCTGGCGGCGCATTTTCGGTAGTGGGGGATACCACCACCACCATGATGTGGATCGCCGGTGTCCATCCGGGGGCTGTCTTCGAGGCCATCCTCGCCTCGGCCATTGCCCTGGCCATTTCCGGCTACTTTGCGGCCAAGCAGCAGCATGCCTATTCGCCCATCCTGGCGCATTCCCATGAACATGTCCATGTCGATTGGGGCCGCATCTTTGTCGTGACCATGATTCTGGTTTTTGCGATGGTCACCAACATCGTCGTGAATACGCACTACACGGCGAGCAGCGACAGCTTCCCCTTCATCGGGGTCGCGGTCTGGACGGCAATCATCCTCACCATCCCGGTACGGCGCCACGACTGGGAAGTGCTGGGTGAGTCGCTGAAGGGCACCTTCTTCCTGCTGTTCCTCGTCACCACCGCCTCGATGATGCCGGTGGAAACGCTCCCGGCGGCTTCCTGGCATACCGCTTTTGGCCTGGGCTTCGTTTCCGCCGTGTTCGACAATATTCCGCTGACCGCGCTGGCGATCAAACAGGACGGCTACGACTGGGGCTTTCTTGCCTTCGGGGTCGGTTACGGCGGCTCGATGCTGTGGTTCGGTTCATCGGCCGGCGTCGCGTTGTCGAACATGTACCCGGAGGCCAAGTCGGCCGGCCGCTGGCTGCGGCATGGCTGGCACGTCGCCGTTGCCTACATTGTCGGCTTCATGGCCATGGTGCTGCTGGTCGGCTGGCATCCGCAACCGATCAACAAGGGCGCCACCCCCGTGCATGGCCAGACCGAACATATCGCCGTCCCGCCAGCGCCGACTTTTGAAAAGTAGGCTAACGCTACTACTGTTGTTGATCCCCTTGCCTGCCTTGGCGGCGGGCAGCGGGGTGGTGGGCGAGAACCTCCTCTGGCTGGCGCTGATCCTGATGTCGGCGCGCCTGTTCGCCCCGCTTGCCCAGCGCATCGGCTTTCCCGCTGTGCTCGGCGAACTGCTGCTAGGTGTGGTGCTCGGCAACCTGTCCCTGCTCGGCATCGGCCTGTTCGATAGCATTGCGCAGGACCCGATCATCGCCTTCATCGCCGAACTCGGCGTGATCGTGCTGCTGCTGCAGATCGGCCTCGAAACGCGGCTGGCCGACCTGGTGAAAGTCGGCGCCAGCGCCACGGCGGTGGGCGTGGTCGGCATCGTGCTGCCCTTCATTCTGGGTGCGTATCTGGTCGGGCCGTGGCTGCTGCCGGGCCAGTCGCAGAACACCTATCTGTTCCTTGGCGCGACACTGTCTGCCACCTCGGTGGGCATCACCGGCCGCGTCTTCCGCGACCTCGGCAAGCTCGGCACGCCGGCCGCACGCATCGTGCTGGGCGCGGCGGTGATCGACGACGTGCTGGGGCTGGTCATCCTCGCCGTGGTCTCCAGCCTGGTGCAGGCCGGCTCGGTCAGCGTCGGTGAAGTGTCGTGGATCATCGCCCAGGCGGTGCTGTTCCTCGGTGGCAGCATCTGGCTTGGTCGCCTGATCGCGCCGCATTCCTCGCGCTGGCTGGCACGCCTCGATGCCGGCCCGTCGATGTTATTCGCCCAGGTGTTGGCGACGGCGCTGGCGCTGGCCTGGCTGGCGCATGCGATCGGGCTGGCACCGATCATCGGTGCCTTCGCCGCCGGCCTGTTGTTCGAGCCACTGTTCCTCAAGGATTTCGATACGCCGCGTATCGTGCAGGAAATCGAACCGCTGATGCGCGAGCCGGACAGCCGCGCCCTGATGGATCGGCTGCTGCCCATCCTCACCCGGCATACCGGCCACCAGCACGAGCACATGATCGAGCCGATCGGCTATTTCTTCGTGCCGGTGTTCTTCGTGCTCACCGGCATGCAGGTCGACCTGGCCACGCTGGCTGACCCGAAGATCGTCGCTATCGCCCTGGGTGTGACGGCCGCCGCTGTGGTCGGCAAACTCGCCGCTGGCTTCTTCGCCGGCAGCGCGGGCAAGTGGGTGGTCGGCTGGGGCATGGTGCCGCGCGGCGAGGTGGGCCTGATCTTCGCCATGGTCGGCAAGCAACTCGGCGTGATGGACGAGGCGATGTTCTCGGTGATCGTCATCATGGTCATCCTCACCACGCTGATCACCCCGCCGGTGCTGACGGCGCTGCTGCGCCGTTCTGCCAGCGCCGACTTTTAGCGGCGTGCTTCGAGGTGGGCGCGCAGCCAGGCGGCGAAGGCCGCTTCCTCGATTTCGCCGGCCGCGACGGCGAGCATGGTCAGGGTTGCTTCAAGCTGGCCGACGCGCAGGGAGAAACCATTCAGTGCCAGGAATAGACCGACCGCCATGAAGGCGGCGCGTTTGTTGCCGTCCGCGAAGGGGTGATTCTGCGCGATACCGCAACCATACGCGGCAGCCAGGTCGGCAAAATCGGGTTGCCCATAGGCGGCGAGATTCAACGGTCGTGCCAGTGCCGAATCGAGCAGGCCTTCGTCGCGCATGCCCGCGAGCCCACCATGCTCCGCCAGGCTTTCGCCATGCAACAGCAGGAGCGCACGCTTGTCGATCCAGTGGGCGACGCTACTCATTTTGCCAGGGCGTGGAAAGTGTCGCGAAATTCGCGCATGAACTCACGCCCGAGCGTGAGTTGCTCGTCGAGCGCCGGGTCGTAAGGACTGAGCTGAAAACCTTCAGGGGTTTCAGAAAGATGCACGGTGTCGCCTTTTTCAAGTCGCATCGCTGCCAGCGCCTCCTTGGGCAGCACGACGCCGACGGAATTGCCGATCTGGGTGAGTTTGAGTGTGTAGTGCATGGCGATCTCCGGAGTACGTTATAACGATTGTAATAATATGGCTGTCAGGCTTATTTCGCAAGCGGATGGGGCACTGGTTACAATCGGGCCATGACCCTGACCTTCACCCCCGAACAGAAGCGCCTGCGGCTCATTGCCTTGTCGGTGGTGGTGGCGGCCTACGTGCTGTCCTTCTTCCAGCGCTTCGCCCCGGCCGGCATCGCCCAGGATCTCGCGGCCAGTTTCCAGACTTCCGCCGCTTCGCTCGGCGTGCTGGCGGCGACCTACTTCTATGTGTACACGCTGATGCAGGTGCCGACCGGCATCCTCGTCGATACGCTCGGGCCGCGCCGTATCCTGCTGCTGGGCGGTCTGGTGGCCGGCGGCGGCAGCCTGCTGTTCGGCCTGGCCGACAGCCTGAACGCTGCGCTGATCGGCCGCACGCTGATCGGGCTGGGCGTGTCGGTCACCTTTATCGCCATGCTGAAGATCATCGCCGTCTGGTTCGAGGAGCACCGCTTCGCCAGCGTGGTCGGCCTGTCGATGCTGGTCGGCAATTTCGGCTCGGTGCTGGCCGGCTCACCGCTGTCCTGGCTGGCGCAGACCGCCGGCTGGCGCGGCGTGTTCATCGGCATCGGCATCGTTTCGTTGCTGCTCGGTGGCCTGGCCTGGCTGCTGGTGCGCGACCGGCCGACGAATGCGGACGGTGCCGTCCCGCCAGCGCCGAGATTTGACCGGACCGTGGTATTGACCGGCCTGCTGCGCGTGGTCAAGAACCGCGCTACCTGGCCGGCGGCCTTCGTGAATTCCGGACTGTCCGGCAGTTTCTTTGCCTTTGGCGGCCTGTGGGCAACGCCTTTCCTGACGCAAGGGCTGGGCATGACGCGCGATACCGCCACCGCCCATCTTTCTCTTTACTTTGCCGGTTTTGCTGTCGGCTGCCTCGTCATCGGTACCCTGTCCGATCGCCTGCGCCGCAGGAAGCCCGTGGTGATCGTCAGCTCGCACATCTATGCCCTGATCTGGCTGGTGTGGCTGTCGGGCATCAGCCTGCCGCCGGTTGCCAGCTATGCGCTGTTCGCCCTGATGGGGCTGACGACGGCGAGCTTCACCCTGTCCTGGGCCTGCGCCAAGGAAGTCAATCCGCCGCAACTGTCGGGCATGTCGACCTCGGTGGCCAACATGGGCGGCTTCCTCACCGGCGCGCTGCTGCAACCGGCGGTCGGCTGGATCATGGACCAGCGCTGGTCCGGCGCGATGGCCAACGGCGTGCGGCTCTATGCCGCCGAGGATTACCGCTGGGGGCTGTTGCTGATCGCCGTTGCCGCCTGGCTGGGCGCCGTGTCAGCCTGGTTTCTGCGCGAAACGCGCTGCCGCAACATCTGGACCGACCGGGGATGAGGCATCTCTTCCATGCGCTGGCGCAACGCGTCGATGTGTGGCGAGCGGACCACTATCCCTGTCCCAACTATCACGCGATTCGGGAAATCCTCGAATATGCCGAGGAAGAGGGCGGCCAACTGCGCTATTTGCGCCGGGCGCAACTCCGCGCCCTGGAAACCTATTGGTATCTGCGGCTGATACTCGGCACACCGCGCATCGCCGATCTGTACGCCGAGCTGTTCCCAGTCAAGGCCGACCGACGCGCCGCAATGGGGCTGACCTCGCCGGAAATCGTCGCCCTGATCGCCGACGATGGCCTTGATGCTGTGCTCGCACGCATTGCCGCCGACAACGCCTTTGTCAAGCAGCATGGGCTGGAAAGCCTGCGCGAAACCTGCGCGCTCGATTACCCCAGTTACATCCTCGCCTTGGCGATGGGCGCCGGCAAGACCATCCTGATGGGCAGCATCGTCGCCACCGAATTCGCCCTGGCGCAGGAATATCCCGACGGTCCCTTCGTCGAGAACGCGCTGGTCTTCGCCCCTGGCAAGACCATTTTCGGCGCCCTGCGCGAACTGGCCGACGTGCCCTACGCACGCCTCCTGCCGCCGCGCTTCCACAAGCCCTTCGCCGCCAGCCTCAAACTCACGTTTACGCGCGATGGCGACCAGCAGATTCCGATCACCTGGGGCAGCAGCTTCAACGTCATCGTCACCAACACCGAGAAAATCCGCATCCAGAAACCGCCGGCGAAGAACCGCGCCCAGCATCGCCTGTTCGGTGGTCTCAAGGAAGAGGAGGCAACGGAACTCGCCAATTTAAGACTTCAAGCAATTGCCTCGCTGCCGCATCTCGCCGTGTTCTCCGACGAAGCCCACCACACCTACGGCCAGAAGCTGCTCGGCAAGTGGGAAAAGGACAGCGAAACCGGCGAACTCGTCTTCCGCGACGACGGCATCAAGAAGGTGCGCCGCACTATCGACTACCTGGCGCGCGAAACCAACCTGATCGTCGTCGTCAATGCCACCGGCACCCCGTACTTTCAGCGCCAGCCGCTGCGCGACGTGGTCGTCTGGTACGGTCTCGGCGAAGGCATTCGCGATGGCGTACTCAAGCCGCTGGCCGGCAACATCAAGGTGTTCGACCTCGGCGACGCCGAAGCCGTGCAACTGGTTGGCGAGGTCATCGACGACTTTGCCGCCGACTACTGGCCCGTTGCCCTGCCCAACGGCGCCCCGGCGCGTCTCGCGCTCTACTTTCCCAACCTCGACACCCGCGACGAACTGCGCCCGGCCATCGACTCGGCCCTCGCCCGGCGCGGCATCGGCGCCGACACCGTGCTGGTCGTGGATAACAAGTCGACCGACGCCACGCGGCGCGCCTTCGAGGCCGTCGCCCGCGATCCGGCCGCGCCGCACCGCATCCTGCTCCTGGTCAATATGGGCACCGAAGGCTGGAACTGCCCCAGCCTGTTCGCCTGCGCGCTGGTGCGCAAGCTTGCTCACAGCAACAACTTCGTGCTTCAGGCGGCCACGCGCTGCCTGCGCCAAGTGCCGGGCAACAGCCATTCGGCGCGGGTCTATCTCACGGCAAGCAACCGCAAGACGCTCGAAGACCAGTTGGCCGAAACCTATGGCACCAGCCTGCGCGAACTCGACCATCAGCAGGCCGAGCGCATCGAACAGGAAATTCGCCTGCACCAGCCGCATCTGCCGCCGCTGCTGGTTAGAAAACGCGTACTGCGCTTCCGGCAAAAGACCGGCAGTGCCGTCCCGCCAGCGCCGACTTTTTCCATTCCCTCCGTTACCGCGCCCGAAGCCGCCACCATTGCCACCTACGACATCGTTGAAACGGCAAGCGGCGACACCCGCCTGCAACGTCTCGATGCCGGCGATGCGACGCTGGTTGCCGATGCGCCCGACTGGGGCCATTACGCCACCGCCGCCGAACTCGCCGCGCACTACCATCGGCCCACCGCCGCGCTGCTGACGGCCCTGCGCCACGCCTACGGCACGGCCGACATTCCCGCTCATCACCTGCCCCACCTCGGCCGGCAGATCGAAGCGCAGCAAGCCGCCTACGAGGAGTACCACGAGGAAATCGACGTCGCCGTGGCGCTGGTCAAGCCGGACGGCTTCGATGTGAGGATCGAGAGCGGCCAGCCGGTCTACACCGCCCGTATCAGCTTCGCAAAGGATCGCGCCGCGCTCTACAAAACCGCCGCCGACACCGCCGACCCGGCGCAGGCATTGGCCACCAGTTTTCACTACGAAGGCTACAACTTCGATTCCGCGCCCGAGGCCGAATTCCTCGACTGGACGCTGGGTTTGCTCAAGGCCAACGCCCACGCCATCGAAGGTCTGTGGTTCACCGGCGGGCTGACCAGTCCCGACAAGACCGAACTGCTGGCCGAATACCTTGGCGAGGATGGCCGCTGGCATCACTACACGCCGGATTTCGTCATCCGCCGCGCCGACGGCAAGCATCTGGTGGTCGAAATCAAGAAAGATACCGAAAGCCCCAATATCGCCGCCGATCTGGCCCGCCATGCGGCTGGCGAAGCGCCGCAAACCGCCGAAGGTCGCAAGGCTGTCGCCCTGAAGCGCTGGGAAGACCTCAACCCCGACCGGCTGGCCTACCATGTGCTGTTCGCCGACACCGCGCTTCACGATGAAGGCAAACGAGTGGTGAAAGACTTTATTCTTGGAGGTAACGCAACATGACCAACGCCATCAAATTGTTGGCGCCCGAAACCATTGGCCACCGCATTCTGTTCATCCGTGGTCAGAAGGTCATGCTCGATGCCGATCTCGCCGAACTCTACGGCGTGGAGACGCGCACCCTCAATCAGGCCGTGCGACGCAATGTCGAGCGCTTTCCAGCCGATTTCATGTTCCAGCTTACGCAGGAGGAAAAGCAGGAGGTGATCACAAATTGTGACCACCTCGCCCGGCTGAAATTTTCGCCTGTCCTGCCGAATGCCTTCACCGCAGATCTGAAAGCCAAGAAATGAGCCAGAAAGACATCCCCGTCGCCAAGGCCAAGGGCCGGCCGATGCTTACCTGGGTGGGCAAGAAGCCGCTCGCCCGCGTTACCGCCTTTCCCGCCCAGCACATCGAAACCGTACCCGCGCCGGCCGGTGATGTGCCGCTGGCCGCCGTCGATTGGTCCGACTGGCCGCGCGATGTGCCGCAGGGCGGGCTGCTCTATCACGGCGACAACAAGGAAGTGCTGGCGCATCTGCTCGCCAACGGCTTTCGCGGCAAGGTCAAGCTGATCTACATCGACCCGCCCTTCGATTCCGGTGCCGACTATGTGCGCAAGGTGCAGTTGCGCGGCCCGAAAGGGGGCACCAAGGTCGAGGGCGAGGACTACACGCTGGGCGAGCAGGTGCAATACAGCGACATCTGGGCCAACGACAACTACTTGCAGTTCATGTATGAGCGCTTGTTGATCGCAAAGGAGCTGTTGGCGGATGGTGGGCTGTTCGTTTTGCATTGCGATCCAGCGCGAGGTCACTATCTCAAGTGCGTGATGGACGAAGTATTTGGCTCGGAGGCGTTTGTAAATCAGGTTGTTTGGAAGCGCTCAGATGCCCACAGTGATGTCGGGCAAGGAGCAAAGCATTTCGGCACAGTTCACGACATGATTTTTTTCTACGCCCAGGGTGGCGCTTACACCTGGAACACACAGTTCACTCCGCTACCTACATCGACCGTTGAGCAGTGGTATCGAAATGTAGAAGAGGGAACGGAACGGCGTTACAACAAGGCAGACGTTACTGGCCCTGGCGGCGCAGTAAAGGGCAACCCGGTGTATGAGTGGAAGGGAATTACTCGAGCTTGGCGATATAGCAAGGAACGTATGGCCGAGTTGGATAAGCAAGGCTTGCTTGTTTATACGGCAAGCGGAATGCCGTACCAGAAACGCTATCTCGATGAGAGCAAAGGCGTTCCGCTTCAAGACTGGTGGGACGACATCCAAATGGTGCGCGGTATTCAACGGCGCGGTGAGTCTCACTACCCGACGGAAAAACCCGGGGAGCTTCTGGCAAGAGTCATTAAAGTTGCCACCAACCCCGGCGATCTCGTCCTTGACTGCTTCATCGGCTCGGGCACCACGGCGGCGGTGGCGCAGAAGCTCGGTCGCCGCTGGATCGGCTGCGACATCAACAAGGGCGCGATCCAGACCACGGCCAAGCGGCTGCAAGGCGTGATCGCCGAGCAGCAAAAGTCGGCGCTGACGGGACGGCAGGGGGATCTGATGGCGGACGAGAACGCGCCGCTGCTGCCCTGCCAACTCGCCTTCACCACCTGGCGCGTCAACGACTACGACCTGCAAATCCAGCACAACGAGGCGGTGGAACTGGCCTGCGAACACCTCGGCATCACGCGCCGCCACACCGATCCGTTCTTCGGCGGCATTCGCGGCCAGATGCTGGTAAAGATTGTCCCGTTCAATCATCCATTGACGCCGCTCGACCTCGAAGCGTTGCGCACCGAACTCAAGACCCGACCGGAGGAAGAGCGCGACATCCTCGTCGTCAGCCTCGGCATCGAACACGCGGCACGCGACTGGCTGACGCACTACAACCAGAACCGCCCGATCAACAAGATTCACTTGGTCGAACTGCGCAGCGACCGCAAGTCGGGTGGCTTCATCAAGCATGAACCGCTGTCGGCTCAAATCGACATCCGGCGCGAAGGTGAAAAACTGATCGTCGAGATTACCGATGTGGTGTCGCCCTCCATCCTCCAGCGCCTCAACAAAGAGGGCGGCGTCTTCCGCGCCGAGATTGCCGACTGGCGCGCGGTGGTCGATTGCGTGTTGATCGATACTGATCACGATGGCGCGGTGTTCAAGGTGGCTCTGGCCGACGTGCCGGAGCGCAAGCAGGATTTCGTGTCCGGCCGCTACGATTTGCCGGCCTCGCAGCCGGGCGCGACGGTAGCGGTGAAGATCATCGACATGCTCGGCGAGGAGTTCGTCAGCACAGCCGTATTCGGAGCGGAGGTCCAGCCATGAAAGGCATCATCCTGTTCGGCCACGGGGCCCGCAACCCCGAATACATCGCGCCCTTCCAGCGCATCCGCGCGCTGGTGGCGGCCCGCCAGCCGGGCGTGCCGGTGGAAATTGGTTTTCTGGAGCTGACGCAGCCCCCGCTCGAAGCCAGCATCGAATGTCTCGTCAGCCGCGGAGTGCGACAGATCAAGGTGGTGCCGATCTTCTTCGCGCCCGGCCGGCATGTGCTCAAGGACCTGCCGGAACTGATCGGCCATGCGGCGGACCGTTTCCCCGCTGTTGAATTTGAAGTGGCGGCTTGCGTCGGCGAGGTCGAGGCGGTGATCGAGGCGATGGCCATGCACGCCTTGAACGCTTGACCCCAAATACGTATATTAGGTTATACTGATATATATGATGAAGCCAAACTTTTTTTTCCCCCTGCTGCTTGCGATTGCGGCCGCACCAGTCTTGTCCCAGACCCGCACCCTCGAACTGCGCGAAGTCCAGCTCACCCTGCCGGCGGAAGCGGTGATCGAGGCGACGAGGCAGGCGGTGGTCGCCACCCAGGTGTCGGGGCGCATCGTTGCCGTCAAGGCCGAGGCGGGTGATCGCGTCAAGGCGGGCCAACTGCTGATGCAGGTGGATGCCCGCGAGGCCACCGAAACGGCCAACGCCGCCGGCGCGCAACTGGCGCAGGCCGAGGCGAGTTACGCCCGCACACAGAATCTCTTCAAGCAGAAATTCGTCAGCCAGGCCGCGCTCGACGCCGCCGAGGCGAACGTCAAATCTGCCCGCGCGCAGGCCGGTGCCGCCGGTGCGGGCGCTTCGCACGCCGCCGTGACAGCGCCGCTGGCCGGCATCGTTGCCACGCGCCATGCCGAGCTGGGCGACCTGGCCATGCCGGGCAAGCCGCTCTTCACGGTCTATGAACCCAAGGGGCTGCGCGCTGTCGCCAGCATTCCTCAGTACCGGCTGAAGGAGGCGCAGAAGGCGAAATCCGCACGAATCGAGTTTCAGGAAACCGGTGTGGAGAAAAATCGGCGCTGGCAGGACGGCGTCCGCCTCGAAATCCTGCCGACCGTCGATGTCCGCAGCCATACCGCCACCGCGCGCGTCTATCTGGCGGATACCGATCTGGCCGGCGTGGTGCCCGGCATGGCGGTGCGGGTGCACCTGCTGGTGGGCACGGCGCAGAAGCTGACCGTGCCGCCGGAGGCGGTGGTACGCCGCGGTGAGATCAGTGCCGTGTATGTGTTGGGCAAGGACAAACCCCAACTGAGGCAAGTCAGGCTCGGCGAGGCGGTCGCCGATGGCGAACTCGAAGTGCTGTCGGGCCTGGCGGCGGGCGAGACCGTGAGCCTCGATCCGGTCAAGACTGGCATCGAACTGAAGCAGGCGAAGTAGGCCCATGGGTATCTCCGGCCGCATTGCGGCTTACTTCCTGCGCAACTCGTTGACGCCCCTCATAGCGTTGATTGCGCTGCTGCTGGGTATCTTCGCCACGCTGATCACGCCGCGCGAGGAAGAGCCGCAGATCAATGTGACGATGGCCAACGTCTTCATCCCCTTCCCAGGGGCGACGGTCAAGGATGTCGAGAACCTGGTGGCGCGACCGGCCGAACAGGTGCTGTCGCGCATCGCCGGCATCGAGCACGTCTATTCGGTGTCGCGCCCCGGCATGGCGGTCATCACGGTCCAGTATCTCGTCGGTGAAGACCCGATCCAGGCGCTGGTGCGGCTTTACGACACGATCAATGCCAACAGCGACTGGGTGTCGCCCAACCTCGGCGTCGGTCAGCCCATCATCAAGCCGAAAGGCATCGACGATGTGCCGATCGTCGCGCTGACCTTCTGGAGCGCCGATCCCGACCAGACCGGCTTTGAGATGCAGCAGGTGGCGCGCGCCGTCGAGATCGAACTCAAGCGCACCCCCGGCACGCGCGACGTGACCACGCTGGGTGGCCCCGGCCATGTGGTGCGCGTGCTGATGGATGCCGAGCGGCTGGCCGCCTACGGCATTACCGCGCAGGACCTGAAGGCGTCGCTGCAGATGTCCAACGCCTCCCAGCCGGCCGGCAGCCTGGTTGGCGGCAACAAGGAGGTGTTGGTCCAGACCGGCACCTACCTGGAATCGGCCGCCGACGTGAGGCAACTGGTCGTCGGCGTGTTCAACAAGAAGCCGGTGTTCATGGCCGATGTCGCGCAGGTGATCGACGGCCCCGACCAGCCGAGCCGCTACGTCTGGCACGGCGAAAAAAGCAATGAGTATCCGGCCGTGACGCTGGCGGTATCGAAGAAACCCGGCGTGAATGCCGCCGACGTCGCCAACGGCGTCATCCAGCGCATGGAAAGCCTGAAAGGTAGCGTGATTCCTGCGGGCGTCCAGTTTACCGTTACCCGCAACTATGGCGAAACGGCCACCGACAAGGCGCAGAAGCTGATCGGCAAGCTGGCTTTCGCTACCGCCTTCGTCGTGCTGCTGGTGCTGTTCGCGCTGGGCAAGCGCGAAGCGGTGATCGTCGGCACGGCGGTGGCGCTGACGCTGGCCGCCACGCTGTTCGCCTCCTGGGCTTGGGGCTTCACGCTCAACCGCGTGTCGTTGTTCGCCTTGATCTTCAGCATCGGCATCCTCGTCGACGATGCCATCGTGGTGGTGGAGAACATCCACCGCTGGCACACGCTGCACCCGGACCAGCCCTTGTGGGAGATCATTCCCGGGGCGGTGGACGAGGTCGGCGGGCCGACCATCCTGGCGACCTTCACCGTGATCGCGGCGCTACTGCCGATGGCTTTCGTGTCCGGCCTGATGGGCCCCTACATGAGCCCAATCCCGATCAATGCCTCGATGGGCATGGCCATCTCGCTGGCCATTGCCTTCATCGTCACGCCCTGGCTGGCGCTCAAACTGATGAAGCCGCAGGCGCATGGAAAAGTCGGCGCTGGCGGTACGGCGAATAGCCTTGATGCGAAGCTGGACCGCTTCTTTCGCGGCCTGCTGTCGCCCTACCTCGATCCCCAACATGGCGCGCGGGCGCGCCGCAAGCTGTGGCTGGGCATCCTCGTCGCCATCCTTGCCTCGGTCGGTCTTGGCGTGGTCAAGCTGGTCGTGCTGAAGATGCTGCCCTTCGACAACAAGAGCGAATTCCAGGTGGTGCTGGACATGCCGGTCGGCACGCCGGTCGAGGAAACCTCCCGGGTGCTGCGCGCGATGGCTGCGGAGCTGGAGCAGGTGAAGGAAGTGGCGAACTACCAGGCCTATGCCGGCACCGCCAGCCCGATCAACTTCAACGGCCTCGTCCGCCAGTACTACCTGCGCGCCAATGCCGAAATGGGCGACATCCAGGTCAATCTGGTGGACAAGCACCAGCGCGACCGCCAGAGCCACGAGATCGCCGTGGCAGTGCGCGACCGGCTGATGGGGGTGGCGAAGGCCAACGGCGGCAACGCCAAGGTGGTCGAAGTGCCGCCCGGCCCGCCGGTGCTGTCGCCGATCGTCGCCGAGGTTTATGGTCCGGACTACGCCGGCCAGGTCGCGGTGGCGCGCAAGGTTCGTGAAGCCTTCGAGGGGACGGCCGACATTCTCGGCGTCGACGACACGATTGACGAGGATGCCGGCAAGGTGATCCTGCGCGTCAACCAGGCCAAGGCTGCATTGCTGGGCGTGTCGCAGAAGGACATCGTCGAAACGGTGCGCCTCGGCCTCGCCGGCGAGGACGTGACGCCGCTGCACGACGGCGAGTCGAAATACGAGATCCCGGTGCGCATCACCCTGCCGGCCGAGCGCCAATCCACGCTCGACACGCTGCTGCGCCTCAAGGTGCGCGCCATGGCCGCCTATGGTGGCGACCTCATACCCATCTCAGAAGTGGTGGAGGCGAAGCCGGCGCAGCGAGAAAAGGTGGTCTATCACAAGAACCTGCTGCCGGTGGTCTATGTCACCGGCGACATGGGTGGCAAACTCGATTCGCCGCTCTACGGCATGTTCGACATCCGCTCCAAACTGAAAGACCTGAAGCTGGAGCAGGGCGGCACCCTGGGTGAAACCTTCATCAAGCAGCCGCAGGACCCCTACGCCGGTTATTCCCTGAAATGGGATGGCGAATGGCAGGTGACCTACGAGACTTTCCGCGACATGGGTGCGGCCTACGGTGTCGGCCTGATCCTGATCTACCTGCTGGTGGTCGCCCAGTTCAAGAGCTATCTGGTGCCGCTGATCATCATGGCGCCGATCCCGCTCACCATCATCGGCGTGATGCCTGGCCACGCGCTGTTCGGCGCGCAGTTCACCGCCACCTCGATGATCGGCATGATCGCGCTGGCCGGCATCATCGTGCGCAACTCGATCCTGCTGGTGGACTTCATCAACCAGCAGGTTTCGGAAGGCATGGAGTTCGCGGAAGCCGTGATCCAGTCCGCCGCGATCCGCGCCAAGCCGATCGCCCTGACCGGCTTGGCCGCCATGCTCGGCGCGCTGTTCATCCTCGACGACCCGATCTTCTCCGGTCTCGCTCTGGCGCTGATCTTCGGCATCCTTGTATCTACCCTGCTGACGCTGGTGGTGATACCGGTGCTGTATTACGCCGCCATGCGCAAACGGCTACCGTCCACCTGACCCCGTGCCGGCACTGAGGGTGTAGCACCAAAACTCATTGGCGCGGCATAATGGGCACCGATGTCGACATCGCTCAAGAATCTCCTGCACCGTAATCTTGCCCTTTTGATAGTGGTAAGCGGTGTGTTGGGCAGTCTTTTCGTCTATCGTACGACGGGGTATTGGGAAGACGAGCAGTTGCGGCGCCATGTCGCAAAAGAAGCCGACGTCCTGTCGAGCCGGATTGAGGATCGCTTGGAAACGATCCGCAAGGAAGCCCACATCCTTGCCACCACCCTTGCCCGGCGGCCGGATATCGGTGCTGAAGAGTTCGATGAATTTGCCGGACTCGTCATGAAACACCATCCCATGCTGTATGGCATCGCCTGGGCACCGCGCCGCATCGTGCAGGGCCAGCCCCACTTTCCGGTTGCTCGTGTCCTGTTGCCGGGCGACATCGTTCCGCCGTTGGGCTTCGACATCACTTCCGAGTCTCGGCGCGCTGCCGCGATTACCTGGGCTATCGAAAGCGGCGAGGCCGTGATCACCCGGGAAGTCAAATTGCAGCCCAATGGCACGCGAGGCGTCGTGTTGATCCAGCCGGTATTTGCTGCTGGCAGACCCACGCACACGATCGCCGAACGGCAGGCCAGCGTGGTGGGTATCCTGGCGGTGGGGATCGATACCCAGGCATATTTCGATCAGGTGATGCGTCCGCAGTGGGGCCGTTTCGATTTCGTCGTGCGCGATACGCCTGGTGAGGAGGTGCTGTACGTGCATGCGGTACGGCCCGATAGCGCACAGGTGCCTACTATCGATGCGATCGAGCAGGCGGCCACGATGCACCGGAGCGAAGTGCGCGCCGTCGATCATCCGTGGGTGATTCGTGCCGCCCCCGCGCCGGGAATACTCATGGAGCATCCCCGTGAGCGACCGGCGCTGTCGCTGTTGCTCAGCCTGCTTCTGGTTATCGCCACGATCCTGATTGCCAGGTTGCTAAAACGAGGCCGCGCAAATCTCGAAAATCTCGTGGCGCAGAAAACCGTGGCGCTTCGCTCGAGCGAAGAACGCTTCCGCGACCTGTTCGAACTGTCGGCCGACTGGTTCTGGGAAATGGATGCCGATCTGCGCTTCAGTTACTTTTCCGGCGGTTCGTCGCGCGGCATGGACAAGTTTATAGGGCTACGGCGTTGGGAGTTGCCGATCGAACTGCCCCCCGAGCAATGGGCCGTACACAAGATGGTGCTGGAGGCACGCCAGCCCTTCCGTGACTTTGAATACAGCATTAGCAGTGTCGATGGCACGCGGCTCTGGTATGCAATCAGCGGCAAGCCGCTTTTCGATGGGAGCCGGTTCGTCGGTTATCGCGGCACCGGCCGCGACATCACATCCCGGAAGGCGTTGGAGGAAGAGCTGCGCGAGCACCGCGATAACCTCAAGGAACTGGTCGCCGCGCAGACCGCCGGCCTGCTGCGCGCCAAGGAGGCGGCCGAGCAGGCCAATCAATCCAAATCCGAGTTTCTGACCAACATGAGCCATGAGCTGCGCACGCCGATGCATGCCGTTTTGTCCTTTGCCCGCATCGGCCACCTCAAGGCAGACATTGCGCCGCCAGACAAGCTCAGGGGCTATTTCGAACACATCCGCGCCAGCGGGGAGCGTATGCTCGAACTGGTGAATGACCTGCTCGACCTGTCCAAGCTGGAAGCCGGGCGCATGCAGTACAGCATGCACCGGATGGACCTGCGGAGGTGCGTCCGCGAAGTGGTGGCGGAACTGGCCGCGCTATTTGAAACCAAGAAGCTTGCATGCACCATCGTGGTGAACGCGACGGATTGCCACATGATGGGCGATCCGAAACGTATCGACCAGATTTTGCGCAACCTGCTGGGTAACGCCATCAAGTTCACGCCTGAAGGCCGGCGCATCGAGATCGAGATCGCCGACTGCGCGATTCCCTCCGGGCGTCGTGCCGGCGATAGCAGCCACTTGCTGCCGGGACTGCGTCTGACCGTCGCCGACGAAGGAATTGGCATCCCCGAAGCCGAACTTGATGACGTGTTCGAAAAATTCACCCAGAGCAGCCGCACCAATACCGGAGCCGGCGGCACCGGTCTCGGACTGGCCATCTGTAGCGAAATGACCCGGGCGCACCGCGGTATCATCCGGGCGCGCAACCGCCCCGATGGCGGGGCCGCCATCGACATCTTCCTGCCTGCCCTCGGAGAAAGTCCGTAATGAGCCAACGCCATATCCTCGTCGTCGATGACGAGTTGATCAACCTGGAAATCATCCGCGAGTATCTCGAAGATGCGGGTTACGATCTTGAACTGGTGCAAAGCGGTGATGCGGCCTGGCAGGTACTGACGAGCAGTGTTCGCCCCTTCGACGTGGCGATCCTCGATCGCATGATGCCCGGTATCAGCGGCATCGAGCTCCTGCGCAAGATGAAGGCCGACGCACGCTTTACCGCCATCCCGGTGATCATGCAGACAGCCGCCACGGCGCCAGAGCAGGTGCGCGAAGGCATCGAGGCGGGCGCCTACTACTACCTCGCCAAGCCTTACGAACCGGAAACCCTGTCCGCTATCATGCGCGCGGCCATTGCCGACATCGACGAGCGCATCGAGGCGAACCGCCATGCTGCGGCCCATGTGCGCGCGATGGAGATGCTCGATCAGGCCGAGTTCCGTTTCCGCACCCTCGAAGAAGTCGGTGCCCTGATCGAAGTCCTCTCCAGCCTGTGTCCGGCGCCCCAACTGGCAGCTACGGGCCTGTCGGAACTGCTGGTGAATGCCGTGGAACACGGCAACCTCGGTATCAGCTATGCCGAGAAGAAGCGCCTGCGCCTGGACGATGCCTGGGAAGGCGAAGTGGCACGCCGGCTGGCACTGCCGGAGCATGCGGACAAGGCCGTGCGCATCCGGGTCGAGCGGCATGCGGACCGGATCGAATTCCGTGTGCAAGATCAGGGCCCCGGTTTCAACTGGGAACACTATCTCGCCATCGATCCCGATCGTGCGGCCGATCCCAACGGGCGCGGTATCGCGCTGGCCCGCATGCTGAGCTTCGCCAGCTTGCAGTACGAGGGTTGCGGCAACATTGTCACCGTTACGGTGCGTACCGATCCAGCGGTTTCCTGACGGCCGATATAATTCCCCCATGAATAAGCGTATTTACGAGCCCACCGCCCAATCCAATTCCCTGCAGGTGCTGGCGGCGGATGACACGGCGACCAACCGGCAGATCCTGTCGGTTTTTTTCAAGCGCCTGGGACACGCCATCGATCTGGCCGAGGATGGGGCGCAGGCCGTCGCCATGTTCGTCGCCAAGGACTATGACCTGGTGATCATGGATGTGATGATGCCGGTAGTGGATGGTTACGAAGCCACCCGGCAGATCAAGGCGCTGTGCGGGGATCGCTGGGTGCCGGTGTTGTTCCTGTCCGCGCTCGACAGGGACGAAAATCTGGTCACCGGCCTGGAGGCCGGTGGCGACGACTATCTGTCGAAGCCGATCAATTTCGTTGTCCTCGAAGCCAAGGTGCGCGCCCTGTCGCGCTCGCTGGTGCTGCTGCGCCAGCTTGAGGAGTCCCGGCGTTTCAATCAGGCGATTACCGACAACTTGCTGGACGCCATTGTCACCACCGACGAACACGGTGTGATCTCGTCGGTGAATCCGGCCTGCTGCCGCATCTTCGGGTATACCCAGGCCGAGATGCTCGGCCGCAATGTGACCATGATGATGCCGGTACCCTGGCGCCAAGCCCACGAGGGCTACATCTCCCGCTATCTCCACGGTGGGGTTCCCCAGGTGATGGGGGGGGGCAATCGCGATGTCGAGGCCCAGCGCAAGGATGGCAGCACTTTTTTGCTGTCCGTCTCGCTGAGCGAGTTCAGGGAAAACGGCCAGCGCAGGTTCGTGGCGGCCCTGCACGACATTACCGAGCAGCGCCTTGCTGAGCGCAAGTTGCAGGAAAATGCGCAGACGCTACAGATTTACCACGACGAGCGCGAGGCGGAAAACATCCTGGCCCAGGAGATCCTCGACCAGTTGATGCAGCGGCCCGGACTCAGCGATCCCGCCATCCACTACTGGATGAGCCCGGCCACCAATTTCAGCGGCGACATCGTCGCGGCGGCTCGCGCTCCCGACGGGCGGTTTTGCGTGCTGCTGGCTGATGCCACCGGCCACGGTCTGGCGGCCGCCATCAGCGTGCTGCCGGTGTTGACACTGTTCTACGACGTGGTCGAACTCGGCCTGCCGCTCGCCCAGGTCATTGCCAAGATCAATCGCCAGTTGCGTGTCTCCCTGCCGGTAGGCCGCTTCGTCGCCTGTAGCTGTCTGTGCATCGACCCTCGGTCCGGTCGGAGCGAAATCTGGATGGGTGGCATGCCCAGTGCCTTCCTGCTCGATAATGCCGGCAAGGTCGTGCGTGAAATACAGGCGACCCACCTGCCCTTGGGGATTATCGATTTTGAAGACTCGGCCATGGTGGCGGATAGCCTGGTGGTGCCGCCGGGTGGGGGCCAACTGGTGATGTTTTCCGATGGTCTCGTCGAGGCCCACGGCGAAAGTGAAGAGCAGTTCGGCATCGAACGCCTGTGCGCCGTGCTTGCGTCCGAGCCAATGGCGGGCCGTATCGATGCCGTCAAGGATGCGATCGTCCAGCATCTGGGTGCCTGCCTGCCGCACGATGACGTGACGCTGATGCTGGTCGACCTGCCCGCACCCCTGGGCATCTGATTTCTTCAATGACTTCAAGGAGTTCTCCATGAGTTCCGCCTGTTACGAACGCGCCGTTGCCCTTATCGATGCCGCCAATGCCGAGGATCCGCGCCAGGACAGCGGGCCGGACGGCCAGCCGGTACCACGCGAGCTGCTCTATGGCCAGCGCATGGCGGCGATGATCGGCCGCTATGCACCCGAGGCGGACGAAGCGCAGCGTCTGGCAGTGCGCGCCCAGCACATCCAGCGCTGGAAGACCCCGCGCGAAAACTATCCGATGACCCGCGACGGTTACCTGCAATGGCGCACCGGCCTCTACAAGTTCCATGCGGAAACCGCAGGTCGTCTTGCTGCCGAGGCCGGTTACGACGATGCGACCGTCGAGCGCATCAAGCAGGCGGTGGGCAAGCGCGGCCTGAAGGTGAATCCCGATACCCAACTGCTCGAAGATGTCACCGACCTGTGCTTCATCGAGCACTACATGCTGGAGTTCGCCGGCAAGCATGGCGAATACAGCGAAGAGAAGTGGCTCGACATCATCCGCAAGACCTGGAAGAAGATGTCGAAGCGTGCCCATGCCTTCGCGCTGTCCGGCCAGCTCAAGCTGCCGGAAGCGTTGGTGCCGTTGATCACCAAGGCCATCGCCGGCTGAGCCGGCAGGCAGCATGGCGAAGCCCGCGATCCTCGTCAGTCGTGCGGTTTTCGCCGAAGTCATCGACCGGCTGACCGCATGCTGCGCGGTCGATTATCACGACGCCGATGCGCCGTTGCCGCCCGACCAGTTGGCGGCACGGTTGGCCGGCAAGCAGGGCGCGCTGAGCTTCCTCACCGACCGTATCGACGCGGCCGTACTCGCCGGTGCGCCATGTCTCAAGGCGGTATGCAACGTGGCGGTTGGCTACAACAACTTCGACCTCCCGGCGCTGACGCAGGCGGGTGTGATGGCGACCAATACGCCGCGCGTACTCGATGAAACCACCGCCGATACGGCCTGGGCGCTGATCCTCGCCACGGCGCGCCGCGTCGTCGGCGCCGATCGCTGGGTGCGCGCCGGGCAGTGGCAGGGCTGGAAGTTCCACGACGACTGGCTGGGTGCGGACGTGCACCATGCGACGCTTGGCATCCTCGGCATGGGGCGCATCGGCCGCGCCGTGGCGCGTCGGGCGACGGGTTTCTCGATGCGCGTGATCTACCACAACCGCACCCGCCTCGACCCGGATCTGGAAGCCGGCGCGACCTGGGTCGACATGACCGATTTGCTGCGCAAGGCCGATTTCCTGGTCCTGATGGTGCCCTACTCGCCGGCGACGCATCACCTCATCGGCGCCGCAGAGTTGGCGGCGATGAAACCCACCGCCCACCTGATCAACGTCGCCCGTGGTGGCGTGGTCGATGACGCTGCGCTGATCGAGGCGCTTCATCTGTGCCGCATCGCCGGCGCCGGCCTCGATGTGTTCGAGAACGAACCGGCGCTTGATCCGCGCTTCTGCGCCCTCGACAAGGTCGTGCTGACCCCGCATATCGGTTCGTCGACGCGCGCCACGCGGCTGGCGATGGCCATGCTGGCGGCCGACAACCTGATCGCGGCGCTGTCCGGCCAGCGGCCACCCAACCTGCTCAACCCTGAAGTCCTGAAGGAGAAAATATCATGAAGATCGGCTTTATCGGCCTCGGCCTGATGGGTCGCCCCATGGCCCTGCATCTGGCGCAGGCGGGGCATACCCTGCACCTGTGGGCGCGGCGACCAGCCTCGCTCGAACCCTTCAAGGATGTCGACGCCCATGCCCATGTCTCGGCGGCCGAGGTGGCGAAACATGCCGAGATCGTGTTCATCATGGTGGCCGATGCCCCCGACGTGCGTGAGGTCTGCCTCGGCGAGAACAGCATTGCGACAGGTGCCTGGCCCGGCCAGATCGTCGTCGACATGAGTACGATCAATCCCAATTCCGCGCGCGAGATTGGTGCGGCATTGGCGACACAGGGCATCGACTTCCTCGATGCGCCGGTGTCGGGTGGCGAGGTCGGGGCAATCAATGCCAGCCTGACCATCATGGTCGGCGGCAAGCCGGAGGTGTTCGAGAAGGTCAGGCCGCTGTTCGAGAAACTCGGCAAGTCGGTCAACTTGATTGGCGACACGGGCGCCGGCCAGGTGGCGAAGGCCTGCAACCAGATCCTCACCGGCGTCGGCGTCTTGGCGGTGGCGGAAGCCTTCAACTTCGCGGCGCGGAGCGGCGTCGATCCGGCCCGCGTGCGCGAGGCGCTGCTGGGTGGCTTCGCCTATTCGCGCATCCTCGAAAACCACGGCCAGCGCATGCTCGACCGCAACTTCAAGCCCGGCTTCAAGGCCTGGATGCACCAGAAGGACCTGCGCATCGTCATGGAAGAGGCGCACCGCCTCGGCCTGATGTTGCCTTCGGCGGCGGCTACGGCCCAGTTGTTCAACGCCATCGTCGGCAGCGGCATGGGCGAAGACGATTCGGTCGCCGCGCTGAAGCTGCTGGAAAAGCTTTCTTCGCCGGAATGAAGATCGGCTTTATCGGCCTCGGTGGCATGGGGCAACCCATGGCGGAGCATCTGCTCGCCGCCGGACATGAATTGCATGTCTGGAGTCGCCGTCCTGCCGGAGCCGACTTTTTATTGGGCAAGGGTGCGCGTTGGGCGGAGAGCCCGACCGAACTGGCGCGGCAGTGCGAGATCGTTTGTACCAACGTCACTGGCGGTGCCGATGTGGCCGGACTCGCGGCACAGTTGCTCGAAGGGCTGGCGCCTGACGGCATTCACGTCGACTTTTCCACCATCGCGCCCGCGGCGGCACGCGGCATCGCGGAGCGTTACCTGGAACGCGGGATTCACTTTGTCGACGCCCCTGTGTCGGGTGGTACGGCCGGGGCGCAGGCAGGGACGCTGGCGATCATGTGGGGCGGAAAGTCGGCGCTGGCAGAACGGCTCGATCCTCTGTTCCGCTGCCTCGGCAAGACCATCGTGCGTGTCGGTGAGGTGGGCGCCGGCCAGGTGGCAAAGGCCTGTAACCAGCTGGTGATGGTCGCGGCCATCGAGGCCAGCGCGGAAGCGGCGCGGCTCGCCGGTGCGGCGGGTGTTGATTTCGCCAGGGTGCGGGCGGCGATGCTCGGCGGTTCGGCCGGCTCGCGTGTGCTCGATTTTTTCGGCGGCAAGATGGCGGTGCGCGATTTCACGCCCGGCGTCGAAGCCCGCCTCCATCACAAGGATTTCGTCATGATCATGGATGAAGCGACACGACGCGGCATTCCCCTGCCGGTGGCGGGCACGGTGATGCAGCAACTGGATGCGCTGATGGCGGCGGGCTGGGGCACGCAGGACACTGCGCACCTGTTCAGCGTGCTGGAGAAGAGCGGTGCGTAGGCTGGCTTTCTTCCTGCTGTGCTGGCTGGTCCTGCCGGCGTGGGCCGAGGAGTTGATGCCGATGCAAGCCGAACAGGTCGGCAAGCACAGCTGGTATGTGCGCGGCCTGCCGGGCGCGGCCTCGCGGGCCAATCAGGGCTTCATGTCGAACGCCGGCTTCGTCGTCACCCAGGCGGGCGTGGTGGTGTTCGACAGCCTCGGTACGCCGGTCCTCGCCGAGCAATTGATCGGCGAGATCCGCAAGGTCACCCGCCAGCCGATCCGGCGTGTGATCGTTTCGCACTGGCATGCTGACCATTACTACGGGTTGCAGGCCTTCAAAAAATTGGGCGCGGAGATCTGGGCGCACGAAGCGGCGAGGCCAGTACTGGGTTCGGCCGCCGCCGCCGACCGGCTGGCGCAGCGCCGCGAACTGCTGGCACCCTGGGTTGGCGATGGTTTCGCGGTGATCCCGGCCGATCACTGGCTGGCGGGGGATGCCGGGTTCCGGCTGGGCGGCGTCCATTTCCACCTTCGCCATGTTGGCCCCGCGCATTCGCCCGAAGACATCGTGATGTTCGTCGAGGAAGACAAGGTGCTGTTTTCGGGCGACACGGTCTTCCAGGGGCGTGTGCCCTTCGTCGGCGATGCCGATTCGAAGGCGTGGCTGGCGGCGCTTGACCGCCTGCTCGCGCTCCAGCCGCGCGCGATGGTGCCGGGCCATGGCCCGGCCAGCCAGACGCCGCGCCAGGACCTGACCCTGACCCGCGACTACCTGACCGACCTGCGTGACAAGATGGGGCGGGCCGTTGCCGATTTCGTGTCCTTCGACGCTGCCTTCGCCGCTGCCGACTGGTCGCGCTGGAAGGGTCTGCCGGCCTATCATGAAGCCCACCGGCGCAATGCCTTCAATACCTATCTGCTGATGGAGCGGGAGTCGCTGGCGAAGTGAGTGCCTAGTCGGCCTCGATTGCGAGGTCGGGAATGTGTTGGAAGGCGATGCGCATCGGCGCGGCCGCCAATGCTCGATGGGCGCCGCCGAAATAGAGCGCGGTCTTGCCGTAGCGCAGGTTGACCGCGTCGATCACCGCATTGAGCCGGTCCTGCGCTTCCGCCGTGTGACCAGTGTCGAACAAGCTGCGGGAGCGGTGTGTCGCGTCGTCGAGCGCACCGAGCACCACGCCCACCGACTGCGGCACGGCACGCACCTGCGGCTGGCGTGCCCACAGGACATCGAGCGCATGCAGGAAGGCCAGCGTATCCGCCGTCGGATCGACCGGCTGGTCGGCCTGCCATACCGTGTCGTTGCGGTAGGCCACCCGCACCTGAACATTGGCGGCGATCAACCCGTAGCTGCGCAATCGCATTGCCGCCTTCTGCAACAGGCGATGCAGCACTGAGTAGGCGGCGGCCGGATTGCGCAGTTCCGGTGGCAACACATGTGAATGGCTCACCGAACTGCGGCGGCTATCCGCAACGGTGACATCCTCGCCACGCAGCCTGGCATACATCCGCTCGCCCTCGACGCTGCCCCAGGCGGCGCGCAGCGTCGCGGCATTCGCCGCGCACAGCTGTGCCACGGTCTCGATGCCGTGCCGCTGCAGCCGACTGTCCAGGGCACGGCCGATGCCGTGGATGGCGCGCAGGTCGAGGGGGTGGAGGATGTCCGGCAGGTCGGCGGATTCGATCACCGTGCAGCCGTCGGGCTTGTCCATGTTCGAGGCGATCTTGGCGAGGAAGGTATTGGGCGCGATGCCGATGGAGCTTTTCAGGTAAGCGCCCACTGTCGTGGCGATGGTCTGCTTGATGAGTGCCGCCAGCGCGAGCGCCCGGTTGCGGTGCTGTTCGCTGCCCAGCAGCGGACAGACCATTTCGTCGATCGACAAGACGCGGCCGACCGGGGTACAGGATTCCACTGCGGCGATGAGCCGGTGGTGCATTTCGACATAGAGCGGCGGCCGTGCTTCCACTAGGACGATGCCGGGACAGCGCTTGCGGGCTTCATAAACCGGCGTGCCGGTCTTGACGCCGAAGGCCTTTGCCTCGTAGCTGGCGGCGATGCAGCAGGTGGTCTCCGCGAGCACCGGCAGCACGCCCACCGGTCGGCCGCGCAACCCCGGCCGCAACTGCTGCTCGACCGAGGCGAAGTAGGAGTTGAAGTCGACGTAGAGAGCGCGGAGCGGGATACACTTGACCATACCACTCATTATAGTGTCCGAAAAAGCACCATGAAAATCTTCCCTTCCCGTTTGTCGAACGTCGGCACTACCATCTTCACCGTCATGTCGCGGCTCGCCAACGAGCATGGCGCGATCAACCTGTCGCAGGGTTTCCCCGACTTTTCACCCCCGGCGCTGCTGCTGGAACGGCTGACCCACCACCTGCACCACGGCGCGAACCAGTACCCGCCGATGGCCGGCGTCGCCCCATTGCGGAATGCCATCGCCGCGAAGCTGGAACGCCTGTACGGCGCGAGCTACGATCCCGAGTCGGAAGTCACCGTCACGGCCGGGGCGACGCAGGCGATCTTCACGGCGATTGCCTGCTGTGTGCGGCCGGGCGACGAGGTGATTGTGTTCGCGCCGGTGTACGACAGCTATATTCCGGCGATCGAACTGCAGGGCGGCTCGGTGAAGGTCATCAATCTTGCCCCGCCGGACTTCCGGCCCGATTGGGAAAAAGTCGGCGCTGCCATCACGGCGCAAACGCGCCTGATCATCCTCAACACGCCGCATAACCCGACCGGCACGGTGTGGACGGCGGACGACATGGCCGAGCTGGCCCGGCTGGTGCGCGATACCGACATCGTATTGATCGGCGACGAGGTGTATGAACACATCCTCTACACGGGCCGGCACGAAAGTCTCGCCCGCACCGCCGAGTTGCGCGAGCGCAGCTTCGTGGTGTCGAGCTTCGGCAAGACCTACCACATCACTGGCTGGAAGATCGCCTACTGCGCCGCCCCCGCCGCGCTGACGATTGAGTTCCGCAAGGTGCACCAGTTCAACGTGTTTACCGTGCATCACCCCTCGCAACTGGCGCTGGCCGATTTCATGACGGCCGATCCCGGCTTTGCCGCCGGGCTGGCGGCGTTCTACCGGGCCAAGCGCGACTTCTTCCGCGCCCAGTTGGCCGGCTCGCGTTTCGAATTGCTGCCGAGCGACGGCACCTATTTCCATCTGGCGCGCTACGAGCGCATCAACGACCTGCCCGATGCCGAGTTCGCCCGCTGGCTGACCATCGAGAAGGGCGTGGCGGTGATTCCGGTTTCCGCCTTCATGCCCGATGGCACCGATTACGGCTTGATCCGCTTCTGTTTCGCCAAGAACGAGGCGACGCTGACGGTGGCCGGGGAAAAGCTGCGCGCGGTGTAAGATTCCCGCTCGTGCGGGGGGGCTGATGCTGAAAAATCTCAAGGTGGGCCAGAAAATTCTGGCCATGGTCGTCGTCGTCGGCGTCATGCTGGCAATGCTGCTGGGGGTGTCTTATCTTTCCTTCCTCGAACTGCGCCGTGGCCTCGATGAAGTGAAAAACGCGGGCGTGCCCAATGCCATCCTCGCCAAGGACATGCAGATGCAGGTGGTGCAGATCCAGCAATGGCTCACCGACATCTCGGCAACGCGCGGTCAGGACGGCCTCGACGATGGTTTCAATGAGGCCGAAAAGGCGCACCAGGCGTTCCAGGAAGACCTGGCGAAGCTCCGCGCTGCCTATGCCAGCGGGAACGATCAGGCTGGTATGGCTCAGGCGGATCAGCTCCACACACGCATGGGTGAATGGTATGCGACCGGCAAGAAAATGGCCAAGGCCTATATCGACGGTGGCGCGCCGGCCGGCAACAGGTTGATGGGCGAGTTCGACAAGGTCTCATCCCAGCTACAGGCGGCGCTCGAACCCGTGATCGAGGCCCAGCTTGGCGAGGCGAGCCGGGAGCTTGATGCGGCGGTGCAGGAAGCCGGCAAGGTGCAGATGATCATTCTTGTCGGTATCATTTTGGTGGTGGCGGTGCTGACGCTGGGCGGACGTTATCTGGCGCAGGGCATTGCCGAACCGCTCAACCGGATGAGCAGCCTGATGTCCGAACTTGTCGCGCGCAAGGATTTTTCGGTGCAACTGACGGCGGAAGGCAAGGACGAAATTGCGACCGCCGCCCGCAGTTTCAACCAGCTGGTGACGATGCTGCGCACCATGCTGCTGGAACTCAACCGGGACGTGCATCGCCTCGACGATACCGCTGCCGAGCTGGCCGTCGCGATCAGACAGTCATCCGAAAGTTCTACCGCGACCAGCCAGTCGGCTTCCGCCATGGCGGCGGCCGTGGAGGAAATGTCGGTGAGCCTCGACCAGATGCGCGACAACACCGGCACTGCGCAGCAGGTGGTCGGCGTCTCGACGCAGCATTCCGCGGACGGTGGTCGTGTCATCGGGGCGGCGATCACCGACATGCAGAGAATTTCGGTGGCGGTGCAGCAGGTCTCCGATGTGATCGGCACCCTCGGCGAACAAACCACGCGCATCTCGAACATCGTCAATGTGATCCGCGAGGTGGCCGACCAGACCAATCTGCTGGCGCTGAATGCGGCCATCGAGGCGGCGCGCGCCGGCGAGCAGGGACGCGGTTTCGCGGTCGTGGCCGACGAAGTGCGGAAACTGGCCGAGCGCACCGCCACCGCCACCGGCGAAATTGCCACGATGATCGCGGCGATTCAGGGCAGTGCGCAAACGGCGGTCGAACGCATGGGCAGCGCGGTCAGCCAGGCGGATGCCGGTGCGTCGCTGGCCAATGATGCCGGCCGGTCGATCGAGGCGATCCGCAATGGGGCAATCCAGGTTGCCTCAGCCTTCGATGAAATTGTCCATTCGATTTCCGAGCAGTCGGCGGCCGGACACCTGATTGCCCAGCAGGTGGAGCAGGTGGCGCGTGCCTCGGACGAAAACAGCAGCGCCGTTGGTCACACAGCCGAGGCGGCGCAAACACTCGAAACGCTGTCGCACGAAATACGTCACCGCATCGACCAGTTCAAGGTCTAGTTAGGGCAGAAACAGGCGGAAGTTCGCGCCGGGCAGGTTGGCCAGTTCGACGCGGCCGATGGTGGCACGGGCTGCGAAAAGTCGGCTTCCGCAGGTCGGCATTGCATCTGCGCCAGTTGCAGGTCGAGACCCATCAAGGCGTTCTTCGCATCGTGGATGGCGGCGGCAACCAGGGTATCCATCATCCTATTTTCCTCACTTGAACATTCCAAAGTTGCTGCAAACCGTGATTTGAT
>JACDZI010000126.1 GCA_013426785.1 Rhodocyclaceae bacterium
GAATGCCTGTCCAGTTTCCGCTGGAATCACTGTCCAAGTGCCGTGGAATGCGCATGCCGTGCCGTTATGATCCGTTTGCCTGTTTTTTGTTTTGCCGACATTGGACTGCCCCCGCAGTCCTTTATCGTTTCTGGTGGGTGTCATTGCACACCCCCTGCAAGTGCCTGACGGAGGTCGCCAACACGCCAGAAACAAAGGCGGCCTATGACCGTCGGTTGCGGGATAAACCCGGCCTTGACCCACCGCTGCCGGGTGCTATTAGAGACGCCAAACACTGAGTCGACTACACCTGAGCCGACTCGTGCGTCGTTCGGTAGCTCGCTGAACCGGGAGACCGTTCCGGCGACTCGATCAAGCCGGTTCTCCTTCGTTACAGGGGTTTTTCTCTGTTCTTCCTTACGCGGGCGTCCGCGCCTTGGGGTTACTGCTTCCATGATGATTGATCCTCAAAAATCCCTCAAAAATGCTGAGGTATGAGGAAAAATCCTGCTGTCACGACTTATAAACCCGGTAGATAGCCGGTGAATCTATCTGCTATCCCGTTGATTTACCTAATATCTTTAGTAGCCGATAAAGGCAAGAATCTAAGGTTGCAGGTCGGTTGCAGGTAAGGTAGGCGATGGTTGGTGCTTTGGTTAAGCATCGCGCGCGCGTTATCTTAATTTCACGAGTGAAAAAATATCACAAGATACTCCGATATTTATCTCTATTTAAACAGGTCAAACGATAGCGAAACAGAATCATGCTGCTTCTGTCTGGCTTTCCTTCTCGCTGTCGCATCTTCGGTTATTTCGAGTGCTTCCCTGTTAAATGAGCTACTTTCGTACATGACAACCTGATAAACCCGGATACGGGAAAGCCCGAGGGCGGACGCCAGCAGGGTAAAGACACTGCCGGAATCAGCGGGTGGTGGATTGACTGGCAAGCCATGACCCATGAGGAACCGGAGGGCGACCTGCTCCTGTGACAGTGGTAGGGTCTGGCCGGTCAAGCGCCGATGAAGCGCCACAATCAGGGCGTTTCGATCATGCGTCCGACTGAATCGCTTTACTGCCGAGGCTTTCGCGGCGGTAGTAGCTCGCTTAACACTTAACACGCCACGCCTTGTCACGCTCGGTCATGTAACGGGCGTTAAGCTGCCGTTGGCAACTGAATCACGTCCGCCCCGGCCTTGAGCTTGTCGAGATAGTCCGCCCACGTCTGCATCATCGCTTTCCTTGCTGGTAGGTGGGTCGTTCGGTTGTAGGCGCGTCCGTTCGCATCCTTGACCTCGTGGGCTAACTGGTGTTCGATGAGGTCAACTCTTTCCCCTAGCACCTCGTCGAGTAGCGTTCTTGCCGTTGCGCGAAGTCCGTGTCCAGTCACTTCACTACCGGCGAACCCCATGCGCCTGAATGCAGCGTTGATTGTGTTCTCGCTCATGGGTCTGGCGCTGGTGGTCAGGGCCGGGAAGAGGTATTTCCCATGTCCGGTGAACGGCTGCAACTCCTTGAGGATTTCAACTGCCTGCCGGGGAAGCGGGACAACGTGTTCACGGCGCATCTTCATTTTTCCAGCCGGGATGATCCATAGCGCGGCACCCATGTCGACCTCTCCCCACTCGGCATGCCTCAATTCTCCCGGCCTGACAAAAAGCATGGGGGCCAGCTTCAAAGCGCAACAGGTCAGAAACGAACCGTGGAAAGCGTCGATAGATCGCAACAAGCCCCCCAGCTTTACCGGGTCGGTAATCGCTGCATGGTGATTGACAGTAACCATAGCAAGGGCACCGCGTAGCTCGCTGGCCGGGTTACGGTCGGCGCGTCCGGTCTGAACTGCATACCTGAACACGGCGGCGCATATCTGGGCACCTCGCCGTGCCAGTTCATTTGCTCCACGACTTTCCATGCGTCGGATAACTGCAAGAACCTCCGGTGTGGTGATATCCCCGATTGATCGCTGACCCAGCCACGGCGTCAGATTCTTGTCGATGATGTCCTTTTTCTTCTTGCGCGTGGTTGCTGCCAGCGATGAGCACTGCTTGTCTAGCCACTCGTCCGCCAGCGCTGAAAACGTATCCGATGCTGATAACCGTCTGGTCGTCTTGTCCTGCGCTTTGGCGGCGGCGGGGTCTATTCCGTCATCAAGCAGTAGACGCGCCTCGTCCCGGCGGCGTCGTGCCCGTGATAGCGATGTCTCTGGATAGGTGCCGATGTAGAGCGTTTTCTGCTTGCCCTGATACCGATAGGCCAGTCGCCATAGCTTCCCGCCAGCAGGGGTAATGTGGAGATAAAGCCCCTTCTCGTCGCTCAACTTGTCCCCGGTCTTGTTCTGTCCGGTCGGCTTGGCGTTCTTTACTTGGGTATCGGTCAAGGCCATTTTTAACCTCCAAAAGACAAAGCACCAACAGCACCCACCAACAACCAACGAAAGAACCAACGGATTTGTTGGTGTATCGTGATATCAGTAAAAATCAACTGGTGCTAGTATATGCCCGTCGATGCAGTCGTAGAGCGGGATTTGGGGCGAAAAAAAACCCACAGAATTGTGGGTTTGGTGCCGAGAGGGGGACTCGAACCCCCACACCTTGCGGCGGCGGATTTTGAGTCCGCTGCGTCTACCGATTCCGCCATCTCGGCTGTAGGCAACGGCGCGTAGAATCGCCCGCCGCCTCTCAGAGAGCGCGCATTCTATCCGCAAATTCCCGCCGCCCCACAAGCGATGACGCCGACCCTAGACGATTTTGATTACCCGCTCCCCGCCGCGTGCATCGCCCAGGCGCCACTGGCGGAGCGTAGCGCCAGCCGGCTACTGGTGCTGGCGGGAAGTGCCTGCACAGACCGCAATTTCGTCGATCTGCCGGGACTGCTGGCGACGGGCGACCTGCTGGTGATGAACGACACCCGCGTGCTGCACGCCCGCCTGTACGGATGCAAGGCGACGGGCGGGCAGGTCGAGGTGCTGGTCGAGCGCGTGACCGGCGACGACACGGTACTGGCCCAGGTGCGCGCCAGCAAGACATCCAAGCCGGGCAGCCGCCTGCGACTGGAGGAAGCCTTCGAAGCCGAGGTGCTTGGCCGCGCGGGCGAGTTCTACTCGCTGAAATTTCCGGGCGATGCCATCGAGTTGATCGAGAAGCACGGCCGGCTGCCGCTACCGCCTTACATCGAGCGTAGCGCTGCCGGTGCCGACGAAGAGCGTTACCAGACCGTGTTCGCGCTTGAGCGCGGCTCGGTGGCCGCGCCGACCGCCGGACTCCACTTCGATGCGAATCTGCTCAAGCGGCTGCGCGACAAGGGCATCGGCATCGCCCACGTCACCCTGCACGTCGGCGCCGGCACCTTCCAGCCGGTGCGCGTGCAGGATCTGTCGCAGCACCGCATGCACACCGAGCGCTACCACGTGCCACAGGCCACGGCCGAAGCCATCACCGCGACGCGCCAGCGCGGTGGCCGCATCGTCGCTGTCGGCACCACCTCGCTGCGCACCCTCGAATCCGCTGCCGATGAAAACGGTCAGGTAAAAGTCGGCGCTGGCGAGACGGCGCTATTCATCACGCCGGGCTTCCGTTTCCGTGTCGTCGACCGCCTCGTCACCAATTTCCATCTGCCGAAATCCACCCTGCTGATGCTGGTGTCAGCCTTCGCCGGCATGGAGCCAATCCGCACCGCCTATCGCCACGCCATCACCAACGGCTATCGCTTCTTCAGCTATGGCGATGCCATGTTGATTTACCGGCAAGATATCGGCTGATACAATGCTATCGTTTTGATAGCGGGAGTTTAGTTATGGCCCAAGTCCTCGTACGCGACCTCGACGACGATACGGTCGCCACCCTCAAACAACGCGCCAAACAGCACCATCGCTCATTGCAAAGCGAGGTTCGAGCAATTCTCGTCGATGCCGCCAATTACACGCCCTCTGCCAATACCACCGCACACCTGCGCGCGATGCGAGCAGAACTTTTTGGTGACAAGCTTTTCCCCGACAGCACACCCATGATCCGCGAGGATCGGGAACGGTAACTCAACCCGTGTCACGCCAGCGCCTCGTTATCGACGCCTCCGTAGCAGTCAAGTGGCTGCATCCAGAAGAGGACTCAGGCCAAGCCACCTCGCTGATCGAGGCCGATTACGAACTATTTGTACCGGATTTACTGATCAGCGAAATCGGCAACGTGCTGTGGAAAAGAAGTCGCCGGGACAACCTCTCCGGAGCGACCGTGCAGCGGCTCCTGACCGAGAGTTCCTCGACATCCGCCTGCACTGGGTCGCTATGCAAAGATTTACATAGTGCAGAGGGTTTTTAGCCTGGCGGACGCGGCGTGCCGAGTTCGGTGAGAAGCGTGGAGCCACCACCGCGACCGGTAGGCTAAAAATCCTGCTGGACTGAACCGCCGCGTAGGCGGTGAAGCTATGGAGATTGAATCAAGGCGGCAGGGTCGAAGCGCGGCGTTGACGGCGGAGAGAAACGTGCAGTCGAAGCACGGGGATGAATTTCCTGGCCGCGCGCCGGATGTCGAACCCATGCGAAGAACCATTTGAGGGGTGCACCAGCCTCGACCAGAGCGCATTGCGGTGGAATGCGTCCGCTCCGACAAAAGAGACGCCGCCGTTCCGCAAGGAAATGCGGAAGCGTTCAGCAGCGACGGTATATTGAACCTATTTTCCTCACTTGAACATTCCAAAGTTGCTGCAAACCGTGATTTGA
>JACDZI010000023.1 GCA_013426785.1 Rhodocyclaceae bacterium
GCTGGCTGGCCGACATCGGCGCCGTGCGGCTCGATGGCGACCAGGTGATGATCGAGGCCGAAGGGCGCGAGCACGTCTCCCGCCTGCGGAGTTTGTTCTGATGATTCCCGACGGAGACGGTTGATGGCCCACAGCCCCGACAAGAAGATCAAGCTGCGCGCCGCCTACATAGGCGGCTTGCCACTTGAAGCGGCCGCCGACAAGGTTGGCGTTCCCCTGCCTACCGCGCGCACCTGGTATCGGGCTGACAAGACATCCGGCGACGACTGGGACAAGTTCCAGCGCGCCAGCATGATCGTCTCCGGCGGCGGCATCGAGGCCGCGATGGGCCGCATCATCGCCGCTGCGCTGCTGCGCTGCGAAGCGTTACTGGAAACCCCGCCCGACGACATCGAGGCCAGCATCAAGGCCATGTCGACCATTGGCGATACCGTCGCCAAGCTCAACGCCGCCAGCGGCAAGTGGATGCCCGAGGCCGACAAACTCGCCATCGAGACGGCCGCCGTCAAACGCTTTACCGATCTGTACGTCAAGCACCATCCGGCGGATGCCCTCCATATGGTCGCCGTGCTGGAACTGTTCGCCCGCAATGGCTAAGATCAGCCCCAAGCAGCAGCAGACCGACCTGCTGGCCTACGCTGCCACGTTGCGCGCCCGCATCGAGGCCGAGGTCGATGGCTTCGATCCTGATCCGCTCGCCTCGGCAGAGCGCCGCCGTCTCGCCAGCGCCGACTTTCAGAGCTTCGCACGGGTTTACTTCCCGCACTACGTCAAGCGCCCGAATTCGGTGCTGCACGACTATTTATATAGCCGGCTGCCGGCAATCGCCGCCAGCGCCCGGGCCGAAACCGATGCGATCGCCGCGCCGCGCGGCGAGGCCAAGTCCACCATCACCAGCCAGCTTTTCGTGATCTGGTGCGTGGCCACCGGGCGCAAGTGGTACGCCATGATCGGCATGGACGCGTTTGACCAGGCCGCGATCATGCTGGAAGCCATCAAGGCCGAACTCGAAGCCAACCCGCGCCTGCTGATGGACTTCCCCGAAGTCTGCGGCATCGGCCCGGTCTGGCAGGCCGGCGTGATCGTCACGCGTAACGACAGAAAAGTTGAAGCGGTTGGCAGCGGCAAGCGCATCCGGGGCCGGCGGCATGGCCCGCACCGGCCCGACCTGTTCGTCGGCGACGATCTCGAAAACGACGAGAACGTGCGCACCCCCGAGCAGCGCGACAAGCTGCAGTCTTGGATCACCAAGGCCGTGCTGAAGCTCGGTGGCGCCGGCGAAAAGTTCGACGTCATCATCATCGGCACCATCCTGCACTATGACTCGGTGCTGGCGCGGCTCTTGAAGAACCCGCTGTGGCATTCGGCCAAGTTCAAGGCGATCATCCGGTGGCCGGACAACATGGTGCTGTGGGATGCCTGGGAAAACCTGATCCTCTCCGCCGGCGAGGATGCCGCAACGCGTTACTACGAGAATTTCAAGGCGGAGATGGATGCCGGCTCCGAGGTATCTTGGCCGGCTGCGCGCCCGCTGGTCGACCTGATGAAGATCCGCGCCCGGGACGGCCATGCTGCTTTCGATTCCGAACTGCAGAACGATCCGCTCTCCGACGACGACGCCCCGTTCGCCAAGTGCATCAACTTCTGGGTCGATCGCCTGGCGCAGTGGATCTTTTTCGGCGCGTGTGACCCGTCGATGGGCAAGGCCGGCGCCAGCCGCGATCCGTCCGCCCTGCTGGTCGGCGGCCTGAATCGCGAGACCGGCATTCTCGACGTGGTCGAGGCTCTGATCCGCAAGCGCCTGCCCGATCGCATCATCGAAGACATCATCACGCTGCAGATCCAGTATCGCTGCCTGCTGTGGGGTGTCGAGACCGTCCAGTTTCAGGAGTTCCTGCGCACCGAACTGGTCAAGCGTTCGGCCGCGCGCGGCATCGCGGTACCTGCGCGTCCCGTGGAGACCATCACCGACAAGACCCTGCGCATCGAGACCCTGCAGCCGCACATGGCCAATGGCCTGATCCGGCTGCACCCGTCGCAGAGCACCCTGATCGAACAGCTGCGGCACTTCCCCAAGGCCGACCACGACGACGGGCCGGACGGGCTGGAAATGCTGTGGAAGATCGCCACCACCGGCTATGCGTCGATCGCCGACATCCGCCACCTGCCGCGCTCCGCCAGTAACGGCGGGCTGGCCGGCTTTCAGCAGGGATAAATCATGAGCGAAACCAACCCGACCCCCCGCGACCTCACCCAGGAGATCGCCACCGTCGCCAAGGATATGACCTATCCGGCCTTCGACGGCATCATGCGCCCCAGCGACGACGTGCTGGCCCTCAAGGGCGGCGCGCGCGGCCTGGCGATCTACGACGACCTGGAACGCGACCCGTGGGTCTACGCCTGCATGCACAAGCGCAAGATGGCCGTGATCGGCCGGCGCTGGATCGTCGAGCCGGCCTCTGACTCGCGCCTGGACAAGAAAGCCGCGGAAATGGTGCAGCGGCACCTGGAGCAGGTCGGTTTCGATCCGCTGTGCTATCACCTGCTCGATGCGATCCTCAAGGGCCGCAGTGCCGGGGAAATCATGTGGGTGCGCGACGGGGCGGAATTGCGGCCGGGCGAGGTGCGCCCCCGCGACGGCCGGCGCTTCACCTTCGCCGACGACTACTCGCTGCGCCTGCTCACCATCGCCTCGCCCGTGTACGGCGAGCCGGTGCCGGACAAGAAGTTCGTGGTGCACATCGTCGGCGCGAAGGATGGCAACCCGCATGGCCTCGGCCTCGGTCAGAAGCTGTGGTGGCCGGTCTTTTTCAAGCGCCAGGGCCTGTCCTTCTGGCTGCAGTTCCTCGACAAGTTCGGCGCGCCCACGGCCATCGGCAAGTATCAGCCGGGCGTCGATATCAACCAGCTCGAAGACGCGCTGCGCCGCATCGCCCACGATGCCGGGGTCGCCCTGCCCGAAGGCGCGGCCGTCGAGCTGCTCGAAGCCACGCGCTCTGGCACCGCCACGCACGAATCGCTCTGCCGTTACATGGATGAGCAGATTGCCGCGGCGATCCTCGGCGAAGGCGGCGGCAAGGGCAGTGGCGGCGAGCTGGCCAGCGCCGCGATCCTGCGCAACGAACTGCGCCTGGAGCTGGTGCAGGCCGACGCCGATCTGCTGTCGGCCACCCTGGCCAGGAGCCTGGTCGCCTGGGATGTCGAACTCAACATGCCCGGCGCCAAGCCGCCGCGCGTCTGGCGCGAGGTGAAGGAAGAAGAAGACCTCAAGGCGCGCGCCGACCGGGACAAGATCCTTTTCGACATGGGCTTCCGGCCCACGCTCGATTATGTGCAGGACACCTACGGCGGCCAGTGGGAGCTTGCCGCTCCCATGACCGCCTCTGGCGGAAAGGGGTCGCCCCCCACCCCCCAACCCCCGCCCCAGGGCGGGGGAGCAGAGTTTTCCGAGTTCCAGGCAGGCGACAGCGACCCCGGCCAAGCTGCGCTGGATGCTGCGCTGAAGCATCTGCCCGGCGTGGCGATCGATGCCGCGATGCAGGCCCTGCTGGCGCCGGCCATCGCTGCACTGCAGGCGGGCGCTACGCCCGACGAGGCAGGGGATGCGCTGCTGGGGACTTTCCCCGATCTCGATGACGGCGCGTTGACCGAGTTGCTCGCGCGGGCGATCTTCGTGGCGGACATCTGGGGTCGCATCAATGGCGCAAACGGTTGATCTGGCCTATGCGATCGGCCTGCCACCCAGGGACGCGATTGCCTACCTGGCGGGCAAGGGCTATCAGGTAGGCTTCTCCTGGACGGATGTCTGGCAGGAGGCGCAGGCCAAATCCTTCACCGCTGCCGGCGTCATGAAGGTCGACGTGCTGGCCGATCTGCGCCAGGGATTGCTTGACGCGCAGAAAGCCGGATTGACGCGAGCCGACTATATCGACCGGTTGAAGCCGCTGCTGCAGAAAAAGGGCTGGTGGGGCAAGGATGCGCAGACCGACCCGGCCACCGGCGAGATGACGGGCAAAGGGCTCACACCGCGCCGGTTGGGCACGATCTTCGACACCAACATGCAGTCCGCCTACATGGCCGGGCGTTACAAGTCGTTCGTCGGCAACGTCGCCGACCGTCCTTACTGGATGTATGTGGCGATCATGGACCGGCGCACCCGGCCGGCGCATGCCGCGCTGAACGGCCGCACCTTTCGTCACGACGACCCGATCTGGGGCAGCATCTGGCCGCCCAACGGGTTCCGCTGCCGCTGTTCGGTGCGGGCGCTCAGCGCCGACAATCTGAAGAGCCGCAACATCGATCTGTCCAGCAGCCGCGGCAAGCTGTCTGAGATCGAGGTGGAGACCAGCCGCCGACCCGGCGCGCCGCTGGCTAAGGTAACGCGCTTTGAATATGCGCCAGGGAAATACTTCCACCCAGATCCGGGGTGGAACTACAACCCCGGCCGCGCGTGGGGCGAGCGGATCGGCGCGGTCGGCCCAGCCCGGCGCGGGTGGGATGTCAACGCCTTCGTTCCGGATTGTTCCTGGTCGAACGGCACAGTCGAATTCGCCCAGGGTGGCTGTATCAAGCCGATCAAGGGCAAGACCTACCTTGACTATAAGCGGCCGTGTTTGGCCGACGTTCCTCGTACATTGCGGCAGACGGCCCCTCCATTGTTACCGATAGCAATGGACCGTGCGGCAGCCCTGGCACAGCTTTCCGCCGCAGTTGGGGTCAGTGCTGTAACGCCGCTTAGGGTGATGCAAACCCCGGTTGAGAAGTTGGTGATCGACTACGGATGGTTGCCACATATGGTGGAAAAGACCGATGCGGCGCGTGAGCGCTTCGGTAATTTCATTTTGCCAACGCTTGAGCAGCCTTTCGAGGTCTGGATGGTCGAGTACAAGGATGGTTTTCGCCGCCGCTATATTGGCCTGTTTGAAACCATCGGGATGCTGGCAATCGTTCGTGTCAATCGTGACGGCAGCCTGCTGTGGAATGTAATGCGCGCCAAGGAAAACTATCTAAATGGCCAGCGATGCGGAATTTTGCTTTACCACAAATGAGAAAGCCGCCCTTGCGGGCGGCTTAGGATCGGAGCAGGGGTCTGGGCCATGCCGTGCTTGCCCTCCCGGTTTTCAGCCCACTATTGACCACGGCATCAGTGGGTTTCGCACAATCCACGTACAAAGTATAGGCCAACCATGATCGAAATCAAGATCGACGCCGCCCAGGTTACCGGCGCGCTCGGGCGCCTGGCGAAAGGCATGGCCGATGCCTCTCCCGCAATGCGGGCCGTCGCCGGCATCATGCACGATGCGGTGATGGAGAATTTCGAGCGCGGCGGCCGTCCCGAATGGGCCGGGCTGCTGCCGGCCACCCTGGCGCAAAAGCGCAAGCTCGGCTACAGCGACAAACCGTTGATCCGGCGTGGTGGTGGCCAGAGCTTGCATTCGAGCGTCACGCAACAGTCGGATTCCACCTCCGCCGTCGTCGGTACCAACATCAAATATGCCGCCATCCACCAGTTCGGCGGCCAGACCCGACCGCATGTGATCCTGCCGAAGAACAAAAAAGCGCTGGCCTTCGGCGGGCGCGTGGTGAAGAAGGTCAATCACCCTGGGTCGAAGATCCCGCCACGACCGTTCCTGAAGTTGACCAATGACGACGAGGCCGAGATCGTGCGCACCGTATCGGGCTATCTCGCCAGCCTGGTGTGATCAGGCAAAAAAAAGCCCCGGTCGGGCCGGGGCGAATTTTCGAGCGAGGCGTCTGTGGCGCGTTACTGATCGGCCGGGGCGGCATGGGTATTACCCCCCCTGTGGATAACCCCGCCACGCGCGTTACCTACTATAGGAAACGCGGCTATAAAACCCTGCCCCGCCTCGCCTATATCGACGGCTTCTGGTTTTTTGGCTTCGCGCCGTTTGGCCGCGATGATTTTGTGCGCCGCACGCGTGCTTTCGTTGTCGTGATACTTGCCGGAGAGAAACAGGGAAACGACCGTCCTGGAAACTCCCACCTCGCGCGCGATGGCAGCGTTATCCATTCCCTGTTGTTTGAGTTCCCACATCCTGACGTAAGCGTCCGCCTTGCTCAGTTTGACTCTGTCCGTGTAGCGGGCGGCAACCGGTGTCCAAGTGCCAGACCTGAGGTCAGCAATCACTTTTTCCTTGGCGCGAATCTCTGCTTCAAGTTTTTGGATTGTTTCTTTGTCCGCGCGCCCGGCTGCCTCGGTGACGCGCACCAGCAGGCTGCCGGCGTCAGAAAAGATTTCCGGGCAGTTCGGGAACATCGCCGCCAGGGTCTTGGGCCACGTATCCCGGAGTTCTTCGAGTATCACCCTGGACTGCTGTTTTCTGGGAAGAAGAGACCACAGAAGCCCTTCAACGCGATGCGCCCGGATACAGTCGAACCGCTCCCACCCACCGCTGCCGAGGCGGACATTAAGTGTGATGGCGTGCAGGCTGCGAATTGTCTTGGCGGCGCTGCATTTTCTGGACCAGACCATTCCCAACGTATTCAGGAGAGGGCGGACGGGAATGTAGAGGTAGCCCTTGGCGTTAACGCTGAGAATGCTGACGCCTCCAACGGCTATCTTCGAGAACACGTAAATCTCACTCATGACGATCTCCTCTCAAATAGGGGTTCGGGATTGTTGCAGGTCGCTTTCAAGCTGGGGAGTGAACAAGCGGTGAATGTTTTCATGTCAGCCCCTCGTCCGCAGCAGGCCGCGCGCCTTGAGGCTATTCACCATGTGCATGGCGAATTCGAAGCCGGCGTCGAAGTCGGGCGTGGTGAAGGTGGGCGCGGCCTGCGCCCGCCGGTGGCGCGGCGCACGGTAACGCGGAAAGGGTATGACAACGGCGGGTTGCGCCGGGGGGGTGCGGTTTTCAGCCATGATGACTCCTTATCGTTTAGTTGTAGTGGACTGCTGGTGCTACGGGTGGCGGGCCTCAACTCGGCCGATAAGGACCGGGTAGGTATTTCCCGAGGGTGTTCTATTTCCTACTCTCGGCCCGCCGTGAAACTTCACTACAAAAAGCAACGCCCCTTTGACGGGGCGGCAGTCGACACATGTCTTTCGGGTGTGCCTTCCGCTTATCGTTCAGTAACGCCGATTATCCGCGCCGGTTTGACATTGTCAAGACTTTCGGGCAGCGTAAACCGCGCGTAAGTCCTGCCCGCCTCCGGCGGTGTGGCGTGAAAGGGTTCATCCCTGATCCGTGCGCGCCCGATCCGCATCATGCGGGTCATGGACAAAAACACATCTTCCAAGCTCATCCACGTCTTCCGGGCCGGTACCCATGTAACCGCCGCCGGTGAGCGGATCGAGTTTTCCAGTGCCGATCTGGCCGCCTCGGCGGCCGCCTACAACCCCGCTCTTCATGAAGCGCCCCTGGTGGTCGGCCACCCGAAGACCGACGATCCGGCCTATGGCTGGGCCAAGGGCCTGGTGGCGGACGGTGCGGATCTGTATGTCGATCCCGCCCAGGTGCAGCCCGAGTTCGCCGAAATGGTGAATTCCGGTGCCTTCAAGAAGCGCTCCATGAAGTGGTACCGGCCGACAGATCCGCAGAACCCGGCGCCCGGCGTCTGGTATCCGCAGCACATCGGCTTCCTCGGTGCCGTGCCGCCGGCCATCAAGGGGCTCAAGGCCGTCCAGTTCGCCGCCGGCGATGCCGGGGTCGTGGTCGAGTTCGGGCAGTGGGAAGACCGCACGGTCGCCCGCCTGTTCCGCCAGCTGCGCGAGTGGCTCATCGGCGCGCATGGCCAGGAGACCGCCGACAAGGTGATCGGCAGCTACGACGTGGATGCCCTGGCCGAAGACGCCGCCCGCGAAACCTCATCCGAAGTTTTCCCTGCCCCGGCGTTCGCCGAGGCTTCCGCCACCGTCATCGAGGAGCCCACAGTGACCCCTGAAGAAAAAGCCGCCCTTGAGGCGGAAAACGCCGCCATGAAGGCGCGCGTCGCCGAGTTCGAGTCCCGCGAGAGCGCTAACCGTGCCGCCGCCATCAAAAGCACCGCCGTGCAGTTCTGCGAGGGGCTGATCGGCGCCGGCCAGCTGCTGCCCGCCGAAAAGGACAGCGCCGTGGGCCTGCTGATTCTGGCCGCCAATGCCCAGCCGGTGGAATTCGGCGAGGGCGACGGTGCCGTTACCGAAGCGCCGCTGGCCCGCCTGGAGGCGCTGTTCAAGCAACTGCCCAAGCGCGTCGAGTTCGGCGAGGTCGCCCATCCCGGCAAGTCTGCCGCTGCGGTCGAGTTCGCCGCGCCGGATGGCATGGGCATCGATGCCGAGCGCCTCGACCTGCATGGTCGCGCCCTGCAGCACCAGGCCGCTCACCCCGGCACCGACTACGTCACTGCCGTCAAGGCCGTGTCCTGACCACCCGCCCCCTCACCTGAATAGGAGCCCTCCATGAGCGCCCAGAACACCGCTGTCCTGACTCACACCATTTCCGCTGCCGGCGTTATCGCGGCGGCTCGTTTCGTCACGCCTGCGCTGGCCCAGGCCGGCGCCGACGCCAACACCCTGGGCGTGGCGCGTTTCGCCTCCGCGGCGGCCGGCGACAAGGTGCCCGTCGATGTGCTCGGTACTGCCGTTGTCGAAGCCGGCGCCGCCGTTGCGGCTGGCGCCACCGTCAAGTCCGATGCCTCCGGCCGCGCCATCACCTGGGTGACCTCCGGCGCCAAGGTCGGCGTTGCCCTGCAGGCCGCCGGCGCTGCGGGCGAAATGATCGAAGTGCTGTTGATCCCGAACGCCGCTTAACCCAATCAATTAAGGAGCTATCACCATGCCCATCCTCAACACTGCCGGCGCCCGCGTCATCGATCCGATCCTCTCCACGGTCGCGCTGGGCTACCAGAACGCCGAGTTCGTCGGCATGAACCTGTTTCCGTATGTCCCGGTCGGGCAGCGCGGCGGCAAGATCATCACCTTCGGCAAGGAAGACTTCGCCCTCTACGCCACGGCGCGCGCGCCCGGCGCCGACACCAAGCGTATCCAGTATGGCTACAGTGGCAGCCCCTACGCCCTGGAGCAGCATGCGCTGGAAGCCCTGGTGCCCTTCGAGTTCATGCAGGAAGCCGCTGCCGTCCCTGGCATCGACCTGGCCAAGGGCGCCATCATCCGGGTGCAGAACATCATCGGCCTGCGTCTGGAATATGCCCAGGCGGTGCTGGCCACCACTGCGGCGACCTACGCCGCGAGCAACAAGACCACCCTGGCCGGCGTCAATCAGTGGAGCGACTACAGCGGCACGTCCGACCCGACCAACGACATCGAGGTCGCCAAGGAAGCCGTGCGCGCCAAGATCGGCAAGCGCCCCAACACGGTGGTGCTGGGAGCGGCGGTCTTCGCCAAGCTGCGCCAGCACCCGAAGATCATCGATCGCATCAAGTACACCGCCCGCGATTCCGCCACCCCGGAACTGCTGGCCCATCTGTGGGGCGTCAAGCGCGTCCTGGTCGGCGATGCGGTCTATGACAACAACGGCACCTTCGTCGATGTCTGGGGCAAGTTCGTGGTGGTGGCCTACACCGACATCGCCAGCGTGGCCGAGCAGGGTACGCCGTCCTACGGCTACACCTACCGGCTCAACGGCTACCCGAACGTCGAGCAGCCCTACGAGGATCGTGGCGCCAAGAGTTGGATCTACCCGGTCACCGACGAGGTGAGTCCGGTGATTGCCGGTGCCACTGCCGGTTACCTGATCTCCGCCGCTGTCGCGTAACGGAACACACCCCCCGAGAGCAGCACGCGCGCCGGCCCGATTGCGGGGCCGGCGTCACAACCAGGAGCATGGATTTATGGCTACCGCACCGAAGAAAGCTACCGCAGCCGCCGCTGCCGCCCAGAAGGCCGCCGCTGCCAACCCCGATCTGGTCTTGCTCACCGCCATCGAGCCGATCCGTTACAACAACGAAGACATTCCGCCCGAAGGCCAGTTCGCCTGCGACCCGAAGTATGTCGAGGCGCTGCTGGAAGGCAAGCACGCCCGCATCGCCGACGCCGAGTAGCGCATGACCTACGCCACCGCCCAGCAGATGGAGGAGCAGTTCGGTCTGCGCGAGCTGATCGCGCTGACCGATCGAGACAATATCGGCGTGGTCGATAGCATTGTGCTGGCGCGCGCCCTGGGAGACGCCGACGCCGAGATCGACAGCTACCTGGCCGGGCGTTACACCCTGCCACTCAGCGGCACCTTCCCGATCCTGGTGCGGCACGCCTGCAACATGGCGCGTTACCACCTCTCTGGCGTCGAGGTGACCGAGGTCGAGGTGGTGCGCAACCGTTACAAGGATGCCATCCGCTGGCTGGAATCGGTGCGCGATGGCAAGACACGCCTGGCGGCCGATGCCGCCGGCCAGCCCGCGAACGAACCGGCGCGGATCTCCGTCGTCGGTTCCGGGCGCACCTTCACCAGCGACACGCTCGCTGACTTTACGGGACCGAACCCGCTTTACCCACCCTCACCACAGGAGGCACCTTCACCAGCGACACGCTCGCTGACTTTACGGGCTGATCATGGCTGACGACATCAAAGTCCCCGACGAATCGGCCGGCAGCGGCCCTGTCGTCGCCACCGACGAGGTCGGCGACCGGCATTTCCAGATCGTCAAGCTGGCGATTGGCGCGGATGGCACGGCCACGCTGATCGATGCCGGCGGGATGCCGGTCGTCGATGCCAACGTCGCTGCTGCTACGCATCAAGAAGATGTGGCGCACACGTCCGGCGACTTCGGCCATCTCATGCTCGCCGTGCGGTGGGATTCTGATACGGCGACAGCAAACGACGGTGACTACACTGTTTTGAAGATGGACGAAGAAGGTCGACTGAAGGTGTCGACCAAGCCCGCCAGCTACGCCGCAGTCACCGGGTCAATCACGGCTAACGGGCAGAACGTCTCAATCCCGTGCGGGCGCTTCGGGAACATCGCCGCTTCAATGGTAGCGACATCACTGGTCGGCCATAACGTCAGCTTCGAGTGCTCCAATAACTCGACCAACGGCACCGATGGCAACTGGTACGGCGTGCAGGCCGTGCGCTCCAATGCGAACACGGTCGAAACCGCCTCCGGCGTGCTGGCCGCCACCCCGGCATACATGTGGCATGTGAATGTCGGTGACTACACCTATTTCCGCGTGCGCGCCACGGCGCACACGTCCGGCACTGCGGCCTACATCCTCAAGCCAGGGTCGAACGCCACCGAGCCAATCCCGGCCATCCAAGTCACCGGCACCCAGCCAATTTCCGGATCGGTCACGGCAGCGCTGGCTGCGGCCACGGTTCGTGCCGGCTTCGTCGCCGCAGCCGGTATCTGGTATGACGACAGTGCGGTGGCCCTTGCTGCTGCGGCATCGTTCACCGGCACCTCGCGCGATCTGACCGTCACGGCCACGGCCACCGCGTTCGCTAACGCCGCAACCTACGCGCAGGAACTGCGCGTCTCGGCCGAGTCGGATCAATCCGGCACCCTCTGGCTGGAAGTTTCGCGCGACAACACCAACTGGCGGCGCGTGAAGTCGGTGGCCACGGCCGCCATCGCAGGGGGCGGGCAATACGCTGAGATCATTCACCGACCGAGTTGGCGATACGCGCGGGTCGGTTTCACCAACGGCGCGACTTTGCAAACGCGCTTCTCCATCGGCTCGCTCATGGTGGCGCTATGAATCCTGAAAACTTCAATCCGAATATCGCCCACATTCGCGACGGCGACAACGTATTCCAGGTGCTCAACGAGGACGGCACCGACTGGGACGAGGCCGCGACCCGCGCCGCTTACGAAGCATGGTTGGCTGAACAATGAGCCTGCTGCTGCTTTTCCGGCGCTGGCGCACGGCGGTAACCGCCGTCCGGCGCTTCACCCTGTCCGCTTCGGCCGCGACGCTGCGGCCGATGGAATCCGTCTGCGTAAAGTTCACGCAGATCTGTGTAAAAGTTACGCAGGCTTCCGTCGTCGTTACTACGGCGGATCAGACAGCGCACCTGGGCGTCACTGTAACGCCAACAGCCTTATTGTCTACCGGAGCCGGCCATGTCTGATTGGCTTATCGGCCAGGCCGCGCGGATCTCGGTCGAGGTCAAGGAATTCGGTGGAACGCTGGCCGATCCGGGCGCGCTGCGGCTCAAGGTCAAGCCGCCGACCGGCGCACTGCAAACCTTCGCCTATGGAACGGATGCCGCACTGGTTATGGATGCGACTGGGCAGTATCACGTCGACCTGACCCTCAATCAGTCCGGCCCCTGGTCCTGGCGCTGGGAGTGCGACGCGCCCAATGCCGGCGCCGTCGAGGGGTCGCTGCAGGTGCGTAAAAGCGCAGTGATCTGATGCTGATCTATGCCGCCATCGAAGACGCCATCATCGCCCGCATCCAGGCGGCCAGCGACGGCAATGCCCTGGGTTATCGCCTGGCGCAGATCGGCAGCTACGGCGGCGAGTTCGACGACGAGACCTTCTTCACGCAGTTCCGCAAGTTCCCCGCGGTGTGGGTGACGGTCGGTGGCTCGAAGCCGAAGCGAGTCGGCTCGCATTCCTGGTTGCTGGCGCCGACGATTGCCGTCATGGTCGGCACCCGCAATGTGCGCGGCGAGCGCCAGACGCGGCATGGCACGGTGAATGAGCCGGGCAGCTACCAGATCCTCGAAGACGTGCGCAATCTGCTGGTGGGGCAAACGCTCGGGCTGGCCCTTGCGCCGCTGGCGGTCGGTAATGACCGCACCCTGTTCAATACCCGCCAGGGTGCGGAGGCGCGCTCGGTGCTGGCGGCGGAGTTCCTGACTAGCTTTACGTATCAGCCGCCCGCCCCGGATGCTGTTGCCGAAGATCTCAACCTGATTGGCCTGAACTACTACCTGCGTCCCGGCGACGAAATCGCCGACGCGGTCGATACCGTCACCCTTGCGGCGTGAATGCCGTCATGCCCATAGCCCCCGCGCGCCCGCGCGATCATCGCCACAAAGGAGAATGCTCATGTTCGTAAAAGCCGCCCCCGGTCTCAAGGTGCCCCAGGAAGAAAAGCCTCGCGACTACATCACTGACGCTGAGTCTGTCGAGGTTCCCGCAAGCGCCTACACCCTGCGGCGCATTGCCGATGGCGACCTGATCGAGGTCGCTGCCCCCAAGAAAGCCAAGGAGTAAATCATGGCCTCGCCCAATATCGCCTTTGCCAACATCCCGGCCAGCATCCGCAAGCCGGGCAAGTATTTCGAGTTCAATACCGCCCTGGCGGTGCGCACCCTGCCGGGCAACCTGCAGAAGACGCTGATTGTCGGCCAGAAGCTGGCGGCCGGCACCATCGCCGCCAATACCGTGGTCGACGTTTTCTCGGACGCGGACGCCGCCACTTATTTCGGGCGCGGCTCGATCGCCCACCTGATGGTGCGCGCCGCTCTGCAGGCCAATCCCTACCTGTCTTTGCAAGTGCTGGCGATGGACGATGCCGGCGCCAGTATCGCCGCCACCTGTACGGTCACCATTACCGGACCGGCGACGTCATCGGGCGTGCTGACGGTGAATGTGGGGGGTCAGAACGTCGCCATCGCCATCGCTGGCGCCGACACGGCAACCATCATAGCCGCCGCGTTGAAGGCGCAATTCGACAAACGGCCCGATCTGCCCGTTACGGCCACGGTTGCCGTCGGCGTGGTTACGCTCACCGCGAAGAACAAGGGCACGCTGGGCAATGGTCTCAAGGTGGCCGCCGCGGTCACCGCAATCGGTGTGATCGCGGCCGTGACCGTGCCTTCGGCCGGCGCTACCGATCCGACTCTCGCCACTGGCCTGGCCGTGGTGTTCGCCAGTGGCCATGACATCATCGTGGTGCCGTGGAATGACCAGACCAACCTGACGGCGTTGCGGACCCACCTGGACAACGTATCCGGGCCGCTGGAACAGCGCGGCGCGGTTGGCGTCTATGGCCATGTCGGATCGTTGGCCACCGCCACCACGCTGGCCGGCCAGGTCAATAGCGGGCGCATCACTTGCGCCCTGGTGCCGAACGCCTATGAAAATTCGTATGAGGTTGCCGCCGCCTACGCGGCAGTGATCGCGTCGGAGGAAGATCCCGCCCGCCCGCTCAATACCCTGCCGCTGACTGGCATCCTGGCCAATCCGCTGGCGAACCGCCTTTCCCGCACCGAACAGGAAAACACGCTCAACAATGGCGTCACGCCGACCGAGGTTGGCCCTGGTGGCAAGGTGCAGATCGTGCGCGCCATCACCACCTACACGCTCGATCCGCAGAGCATCCCCGATATCAGCCTGCTGGACCTGACCACCATCCGCACGCTCGATTATGTGCGCAAGGCGATCCGCGAGCGCATCAGCCTGCGCTTCCCGCGCGAGAAGCTCTCCGAGCGGACGGCCGCCAAGGTTCGCTCCGAAATTCTCGATGTCCTCTACAAGCTGGAGGAGCTGGAGGTCGTCGAGCAGGTGGCCGCCAATCTGGCTGGCGTCATCGTCGAGCGTGATCTGCAAGACCCGAACCGGCTCGACGCCAAGATTCCCTGCGACGTGGTCAATGGCCTGCATATCTTTGCCGGCCGTATCGATCTGTTGCTGTAAGCCGCCCGTCAATCGAAAGGAACCGACATGGCACTGCAAGAATATCTTGGCGCAATCATCATGGAGATCGACGGCAAGGAAGTTGAGGTCGAAAGTCTCGATGTCACCTTCAAGACCGGGCGCAAGCTGGTCAAGACGATGAATAAAACCGGTCGCGCCAAGGGCTTCGCCAAGGGCATCGGCGAATACGATCTGAAGATCACCGCCGTGATCCCGGTGACCGGAGATATCGACTGGGCAGCCATCGAGGGTGCCAAGATCGACGTTTACCCGCTGACCTCCGGCGGCACGCGCGACAGTTACCTGGATTGCTTCACCATCGACGTGGGCAAGAAATACACGGTCGATAACGAGGCGAAGCAAGACCTGACCATGATCGCGCTGCGGAAAACCACGGTATGAGCGAGCTGCTGAATCGGCTCAAGATGAGCCGCGCCGCCATCGCTCGGGTTACCGTGGGCGAGGTGCCGTTCGGGCTGCGCGTGCTGACAGAGCAGGATTACCTGGAGGCTGGGTTCGCCACGGACGCGGCATTGAAGGCAGCCGGGGTGGAGCTTTCCGTCGCTACCGCCGACCTGTTCGAGGATGAAAAAGCCAGCCAGCTTCTGGCGCGGGCTTTGGTCGATCCGAACTCGCTGCAGCCTGTGGCGGCCTCGGCGCGCGAACTGCGCCAGGCGCTAACGCGCAATGATCGCGCCTGGCTGGCGGATCGCTACCTGGAACACGAAAAACAGTTCTCACCTTCGGAGCGCACGCTTTCCGCCGACGAGTTGAGCGCCCTGGTTGATGAAGTAAAAAAAAATCCAGCGACGCCGCGTTTGAACGATTCAAGTATCGCCACGCTGAAAAGGCTTATCACTGCTTTGGTATCCCCGCCTGCGCCCTGACTGATGGGCAGTGGCTGTGGCTGCTGGGTATGGCGCTGGCGGAAGCTGCGCCCGCTAGCGGGGGGGCGAGTGAGGTGACGCGTTACCGCTCGAAGCGGCGCCGGCCATCCGCCACGTCGCCAGCGCCAAGCAAAACGGCAGCTTGACCAGCCACCAGAACAGTTCGACATAGAGAAAGACCGCCCACAGCGCCGCTGTCAGCACCAGCGGTGCGAGGAAGTAGAGAAAGAGCGTGCCGACTAACGTGGTTCCCATGTATCCAGTGTAGACCGGAAATTCGTCATGAGCAAAAATCTCGATCTGTTTATGCGTTTGAATTGGTCTGGCGGCAACGTCTCGACCGGGCTCGCGCGCACCACAAGGGAGGTTGGCGCGTTCACGCGGGCGGCGCAAACCGGCTTCGGCAAGATGGCGGACCAGATGCGGCGGCTGAATGCGGAACTGAACGGGTTTTCGGCGATTACCCGGATGGCGGGCGGCTATCTCGGTTTTCAAGTCGCGCAGGCTACGTTCAAAACCAACCTGGACTTCCACAAGAATCTGCTGGAGATGAAACAGACCGGCGAGATGAGCCGGCAACAAATGGCCGGCGCCAAGAAGGCCATCATGCAACTGTCCGGGCAGATGCTGCAGTCGCCGCAGGACATGCTCGAAGGCCTGCGCGCCTTCACTACGGCCGGCGAAAAATATGAGTTTGCTCTGGCGGCGGTGGGTGAGTCGGCGCGCACGGCGACGGCGTTTTTCTCGCGCCCGGTGGACATCGCCAACATGGACGTGGACCTGAAGCAGAAGATGGGCTTGCGCGCCGAGGATTTGAAAACCGCCCACAACATGCTGCTCTATCACGCGCGCTCTGGCCGCTATGAGACGAAAGCCATGTCGATGGATGCGCCACGCACCCTCAATACGATGGCACAGGCCGGCATCACCGGCATCGAAGGTGTCAACCTGATGGGGGCACTGACCCAGCGCCTGATGCGTCTGGCGCCGACGACGCAGCCCGCCGAGGTGGCGACCTACATGGAACACTTCATGGGGCATCTGACGCAGCCGCACTATGTGAAGGGCCTCGCCAAGGCCGGTATCGATATCAAGAAGTTCATGCCCGGCGGCAAGTTCGGTGGGGTCGACAGCGCCGGCAACGCCATCGGCGGTCAGGCGGCCGTCAATGGCTTTCTGGCTTTGCTGGAGGAGATGAACGCCAAAGGGCTTAAAGACCCATTCAAGATGGGCGAAGCGGGTTTCCGCGAGATGTACACGCAAAAGGCGGCGATGCAGTCGCTGCAAGACGTTGGCGAGCTGCGCAAGGCGCTGGACGCCGGCACGCAAGGGGCAAAGGTGGACCTGGTCGGTGCCGCGTTCGCGGAGATCCGCGAGGCGGATTTCGGTAAGGTAAAAATCGCTGAAGTCGAAATCGCCAAGGCGCAACTGGGTGAAGCGGCGACCGGTGGTACCGGCGTGGTGGCCAGTTTGTCAGGCTGGGCGGCGGAGAGTAAGGCGGCGGCGGCGCTGGGGGCAGGCGGTGCTTTAATCGGCGGGCGTTTGCTGTGGAAACACTTTCGCGGTGGTGTCGGGGGCGGTGATCTGCCTGGCGCACCAGTGCGGCGCGATACGCTAACCAATGCGGTCATCGGCGGGGGTTCCACCACGCCATCGCGCACCGCCGTGGCGCTCGGCGGATTCAAGGGCGCGCTCAAGTTCGGTGCGCCCCTGGCCGTGGGCATGGGCGCCTGGAATGCCTACGAGATATCCGGCGACAATGATCTCAGCGCGGGACAAAAGCGCGACGCTTATGGCAGGATCGCGGCGGGTACGGCTGGCGGGCTGGTAGGTGCCGGCATCGGTGGCGGCATCGGTGCATTGTTCGGCGGTTTTGGGGCACTCCCTGGTGCCATGATCGGTGGTGCCATTGGCAATGTCATCGGCGAAAAAATCGCGGCGTGGCTGCAGAAAGAAAAGTCCGTGACGGACGGCTACACAGGGCCGCCGATCGTGTTGCATAACAACATCAATCTGTCCGGAGAGCAGATTGCCACGGCGGTCAATGAGTTCAACGCCCGTACCAGCCGCCGCCACTGATCCTGGCAGGGCGTGAATCAGGTCACGTCCGGTCGCCATCGCGCGCGCGCGTAATCTCGCGCCACTATGGCCTGGTCCGAATCCCTTCTGGAAGCTCGCTTTCGCGACGCCGTCTTCGATGTGCTCAAGACCGATGACGATATCGGTCGCGCCACGGCGGAGCATGCCTATCCGTATGTCGATGGGGCCGCGATCGAAGACCTCGGGCGCACTCCCCGGCGCATTTCGCTCGATGCAGTGTTCTATGGCGACGACTACGAGGCGCGCCTGGAGACCTTCCTCAAAGCCCTGCACGAGAAGCCTGGCGCGGGTGAGTTGATCCACCCGGTGTTCGGCAGTTTGTCGGTGCAACTCGTCAGCAGCCGTCTGCATCATGAGGCCGATAACGTCGATCAGGTCCAGGTGGCGCTGGAGTTCATCGAGACGCTGGCCCCGCGCCCGTTCTTCGCGCGCGCGGTGGCATCGCAACAGGCGGCTGGGGTTGGTGTGAGCGGCGCTCCGGCACAGGCCGCCTCTATTGCCGCGTTGGGGGACGTGGTGGGCCGGTTGCGTGCCGCTTTGCCCTTGGCGGCGCTCAATGATTTGCGCAGCGCCATGCTCGGTCCGGTTTTGGCAGGTCTGGCTGTAGTCCGTGGCATCACGACCTCCGGTCTTGATGTGCTGTCTTTCCCGCGTGCCTGGGCTAGCGATATTGCTGCCATTGCCGATGGCATGCTCGATCTGCGTGACTTCGCCATGACGCCGCTGGCCGATTTTGTTGCCGTCAATCGTGCGCTGTCGCGCTTCGATGTGTTCAGTCATCGAGACGTTACCGTGGCGCCGCTGCGTGCTGGAGTAACGCCGACCGAGCCCCAGGCGCTGGCGGCCACGCAGGCACACCTGGCGGTGACGGCCGCGCTGGGCACGGCGAATGCAGCGGCGCTGGTGTTGGGAACCGAAGCGGACTCGCCAACGCTATCACCCCCAGAAATCGAGTCGGTCGTGAATGCGGCGCGCTCGCGGCTGGAGTCATGTATCGAGGCGGTGCGCGCCATCCATACTCTGGAAACGGCACGCAGCATCACCGAACCACTCAAGGATACGGCGCTGGCATTGCAGGATGCGGCGCGCACGATCATTGAGGCACGTCCGCCATTGCTGCGGCGGCGCGTCGAGGCACCGGGGAATCTACGCTTGCTGGCACATCGCTGGTATGCGGACCACGCCCGCGCACCCGAGTTGTGGCGCTTGAACCCATCACTGCGCCAGCCCAATACGATCCAGACCGGTGACGCGCTCAATGGCTACGCCCACTGAAACCGTCGAGCTGCTGGTTGGCGGTAAAACGCACGCCGGTTGGGAGCGCTACGAGATCGATGCGGATCTGCTGACGCCTGCCGATGCCTGGCATTTCACGCTGGGGCCGGTAGATGGCGTATGGCCGGCAGCGGTGGTGGCCGGCGCGCTCGCAGAGGTGAGGGTCGGCGGAGATACCGTGCTGACCGGTCGTATCGACGAGATCTGTCTCACGGTAGATAAGCGCGCACATACCCTGTCGATTTCCGGCCGCGACGGCGCCGCGATCCTGGTGGATTGTTCGGCACCGATCTTTGTGCGGCGCCAGGTCGATCTGGCCGAGGTGATGGCCAGTGTGGTCCGGCCGTTGGGCATCACCAAACAGCGCATCGACGCTGCCGCAGTGCGCACTCGCGAAAAGATCAACGTCGAACCGGGCGACACGGCCTGGCAGGTGCTCGCGAATGCTGCCGAGGCCAATGGCCTGTGGCCGTGGTTCGAGCCTGATGGCACGCTGGTGGTAGGTGGGCCGGACTATGACGCGCCGGAAGTGGCGTCTTTGATCATGCGTCTTTCGGGTGCGGAAAACAACGTGCTGGCGCTGACCTTGCGCCGCTCGATCGCCGAGCGCTACTCGCACTGGACGGTGCTCGGCCAGACCCACGGCACCGAGCGCGAACAAGGGAAGCATGGCATTGGCGCGCTGAAGACAGACCCGGAAATGGTTGCTATCGCCTATCGGCCGAAGATCGAGGTCGATCATGAGTCCGATAACGTCGGCGTGGCGGAAGATCGTGCGGAAAAGCACTTGCGCGATGCCCGTCTGCATGGTTACACACTGACTGCCATCGTGAGGGGGCACCGTATCGATGCGCCAGGCATGCCCGGACACGGCAAGCTATGGACTCCGGGGCAGCGCGTGCGCCTGGTATCGGAACCGCATGGCATCGATGCCCCCCTGTTCTTGCTGGGCCGAAAATTTACCGGTGGGCGCAACGATGGAGCGCGCACCGAATTGACGCTCAAAGAGGATCGGCAGTGGGTTGTTAAAGCGCACCCCCACAAGCGTAAGCATCGCCGTGGCAAACACGGCATTGGCACCGGTCAAGTCGGCAACGGGGGTGAGATTAAATGATCGCGACGATTGACCGCCGCATCAGGCACTTCCTTGGTGGCATTCGTCTCGGCTTTCGCGGCGTGATTACCCTGGTCAAGGCGGCCGGCCATGTGCAGCTGGTGCAGATGGATGGCCTGGCAGGCGAGCAGCTGCAGGACAACGAACTGTTCCAGCACTATGGCTACACCAGCAACCCGCCGGCCGGCACGATGGCCATCGTGCTGCCGATCGGTGGCCGCACTGCGCACGGCATCATCGTGGCGACGGAGCATGGCGGCTACCGGCTGAAGAATCTGGCCTCTGGCGAAGTGGCGCTCTACTCCGACGAGGGCGATAGCATCGTCCTGCGGCGCGGGCGGCTGATCGAGGTCACCACGCAGACCCTGCGAATCAATGCCAGCGACAGGGTGGAAATGAATACGCCGCTGGTGACCACCACCGGCGAGATCCAGGCCGATCTTGATATCACCGACCAGATGCCGGCCGGCGGGCGCTCGATGGACAGCATGCGCAATTCGTACAACACGCATACCCATCATGAGAACAACAGCGGCGACACCAACGTGCCGACGCAGCAGGTGTAACGATGAGCGACGCCTGGATCAACCCCGTTACCGGCGACTACGAATTGACGCTGGGTGCGCCGGCCCGCGATGCCGCTGCCGGTCTGGCCAATGCGGTCTATTTGCGCCTGATGACGCCGCTCGGCTCCTATTGGGGCGATGCCGAACTTGGCTCGCGCCTGCACGAGCTGCAGCGCGAGAAGGATCTGGCGCGCGTGGCGGTGCTGGCCCGGCAATATGCGGAGCAGGCGCTGGCCCCCATCCTCGTCGATGGGCGAGCCCTGGCGATCGACGTTGCTACCGAGCGCCCCGGTAACGGCCGGATGCACCTCCTGATCGAGGTGACCGCTGCCAGTGGCGAGCGGCTCACCTTCACTCATCCTGTCACGGTGCTCTGATGCCCTACACGACCCCCGACTACCTGGCGATCCGCGACGCAATCCTGCGCGATGTCGCCAACCAGATCCCCGGCGCCAACGTCAATGCCGATGGCGACTATGCGATTCGCGCGAATGCAGTGGCCGCCGCCATCGAGGGGCTATACCAGCACCAACAGTGGATGGCGCGCCAGATCCTGCCGGATACGGCAGACAGCGACTTCCTGGAGCGCTGGGCGAGCCTTTACGGGCTGTCCCGCCTCGTCGCCTCTGCCGCAACGGGATCGGTTGATTTCTCCGGCACCCCGGCGACGGCCGTGCCGATCGGTACCGAGGTGCGCACGGTGGCGGGCGTGGCCTACCAGACCACTGCGCCCGGCGTGCTTTCCGGTGGCGGCACGGCTACCATCGCTGCCCAGGCCGTGGCCGCGGGCGCGGCCGGCAACATCGCTGACAATACCGCGCTCACGCTGACCTCGGCCCCGGCCGGCGTGGATAGCACGGCACTGTCGGGCGCCATGACTGGCGGTGCCGATGCCGAGTCCGACGCGGAGCTGCTGACGCGGCTGCTGACGCGCATCCAGTTGCCACCGCATGGCGGTGCGGCGCATGACTATCTGGCCTGGGCGCTCAGCGTGCCCGGCGTGGCCGCTGCTTATGTGTATCCGTCCCGGCGGGGCCTGGGCACGGTCGACGTGGTGATCACCGCCGATGGCGGCCTGCCGGGTGCGCCGCTGATCGCGGCCGTGCAGGCCGTGATCGATGCCGAGCGCCCGGTGACGGCTGACGCCCTGGTCTTCGGTCCCACCGCGGTGCCGGTCGCTGTCACGGGTATCCTGACCCTGGCCAGCGGTTACCTGCTGGCGGATGTCAGCGCCGCGATCGCCACGGCGCTGGCTGCATATTTCGCCACCCTGAAGCCCGGCGATACGGTCTATCTCAACCGCATTCGCGCCGTGATATCCGACACGGCCGGCGTGGTGGACTTTGTCCTGTCGGCTCCGGCGGCGAATGTGACGACGCTGGTTGATGACACCCACACCCAACTGGCCACCCTGGGCGCGATCACCCTGACATGATCCACGCCGATCTCCTCAAGCTGCTGCTGCCACCGTCGAGCCTCGATCCCGGCGCGCCCGCGCTGTCGGCCGAGCTGCTCGCCGAAGGTAACGCGCTCGATGCCGCTGCGGCCACGGCAGAGCTACTGCTGGACGAAGCCGACCCGCGCACCACGTCCGCTTTTCTCACCGATTGGGAGCGCGTTGCCGGCCTGCCGGATGGGTGTGTGCTGGCCTCCGGCATCGCGCAATCGTCGGCCCAGCGCCGCGCCGCCCTGGTTGCCCGCATCACCATGCTGGGCGGGCAGAGTGCCGCCTACTACATCGCCCTGGCCGCCAGCCTGGGCTACACCATCACCGTCACCGAGTTCGATCTGCACGATGTTGATGACAGCGTCGAGCATCCGCTCACCGGCGCACCCTGGCAGTTCGCCTGGCGGGTCAACGCTCCCTTGAACACCATCGGCGTGCTGGCCGTCACCGATACCGTTGCAGACCCGCTCGCGTGGTGGGGCAACGAACTGCTGGAGTGCGTTATCAACCGGCTCAAGCCCGCCCACACCCACGTTTTATTCGCTTACACCTAAGAAGGAGACCACATGGATCGCACATTCGAATCCGGCGCCGCCGGCAGCCCGCCCAGCGCACCCGCCAGCCCCTCCAGCGGCTACCCGACGGCAGGTAATCCGTCCCTCGGCGTGCCGGCCACCAAGCCGGGGCCGTGGTGGTATCACATGATGACCGAAGAGCTGCGCGCCGTGATCGTCGCGGCCGGATTGACGCCAGGCCATACCAACCTCAACCAGTTGCTGGATGCCCTGACACTGCTTGGCTTGCGGGATGCCAGCGAGACGCTCAAAGGTCGGATCGAGATCGCCACCGCCGCCGAAGTCGCGGCGCTGACCGATGCCGGGCGCGCCATCACGCCGGCCGGATTGGCGAGCGTGTTTGCTAAATCCCTTGCTACCAACGGCTACCAGAAGCTGCCGGGGGGGCTGATTATTCAGTGGGGCACTCCAATTACAACGGGGACAACTTCGACCTTTTCATTGCCAATCGCATTCCCGAACGGCGGCTTTTCTATCACCGCCGTCGATCAAGGCGCGGGAAGAAATTCTTACGGCGTTGCGTTCTCTTCGTTATCGCAAATAACTGTGTATTCGTCTGCTTCCGGGCAGGGATTCAGATATATCGCCGCTGGCTACTAAGGAGAAACTAAAAATGTACTACGCAAAATCCACAGGCGGCTTTTACGATGCCGCAATTCACGGCGGCAATATCCCTGCCGATGCCGTCGAGATCGCCACTACCGAACACGCCGCGCTGCTCGCCGGGCAGAGCAATGGCAAGCGCATCGTCGCGGATGCCGCTGGCCGGCCGGTGCTTGCCGATCCGCCAGCGCCGACTTTTGACGAACTGCGCACCGCCAAGCTCGCCGAGATCAACGCGGCCTGCGAAGTCGCCATCGGCGCGATCAAGGCCAGCTACCCGGCCAGCGAGGTATTGAGCTGGTCGAAACAGGAGGCCGAGGCGCGCGCCTTCGTGGCCGATGCCGCCGCCGCGACACCGCTGCTCGATGCGCTGGCGACGGCACGCGGCATCGCCAAGGCCGACCTGGCGGCGTGGGTGATCGCCAAGGCCGACCTGTTCGCGCAGATCTCCGGCGGCATCATCGGTAAGCGGCAAAAGCTGGAAGACCAGCTCGAGGTGGCCACCACGACCGAAGAAGTCGCGGCCATCATGTGGTGATCGGGGCCAGCATGATCACCCTTGCCCTTGGCCTGCTGCTCGCGTTCTACCTGCTCTGGATTCTCTATCTGGCCACCATGAGCATCGAGCGCGCCCGCCGGGCCGGCACCATCACCAAGCCCGCCCTGGGTATGGCCGTCCCGTTCGTGCTGGTCGGGCTCACCATCGACATCGCGATCAACGTGGTACCCATGACTTTTTTCCTGTTCGAGCTGCCACAGGAAAAAACGACCAGCGAGCGGTTACGGCGCCTGAATCGAGATCCCGGCACGAACCGGTATCGCAAGGCGGTGGTGCGGTTATTCGAGCCGCTGCTCGATCCGTTCGACCCGAGTGGAGACCATATCTGATGCGTTACAACGACGTCAGGCCCACCCTCAAAACCGGTGATCTGCTCGCCTGGACGCATGACGGCATCGAGAGCTGGCATGACTTCGAGGTGCAGCTGGTACGCGTCGGTACTCGCAGCGAGTTCACGCACGTCGGCGTGGCTTTTGTCTTTGCCCAGCGGGTGTTCGTGATTGAGGCGGTGGGCACTGGTGTGCGCATCTTCCCGCTGTCTCGGCTGCTGCCTTTCTACCTGGTGCGCAAGCCAAAGCCGCTCGGCGAGGTCGCCATCGAGTATGCCTTCCAGCACATCGGCGTCGAGTATGAGTCGAAGCTGGCGATGGTGCTTGCCTTCATCACCGGAGAGAGCCTGGCCAACAATAAGCGTCTTCAATGCTGCGAGCTGACCCGCGCGATCTATGACGCCGACGACGACCCGCTGGACTGTGAAGATAAACCTACCAGCGTGGTGCGTGTGGCGATGGAGACGTGGGGGCCACTGGAGTGGGTGGCACCCTGATGCAAGGCGCCGTCCCGCCAGCGCCGACTTTTTGCTCTTTAACAATCGACTTGACAGCGCCATGCCCGGCGCGGAAAATCGGCCTCACTAAATCAGTGCGGAAGCCCCACCCGTAAGCCTCGGGGCGACTGCCGGCCCGTTTGGGCCGTTGTTGTTTCTAAGTTTCACGCCGGGAAGAGAGACGGAAATAAAAGAGGCGCAAGCCGAATACCGTCCAGGCTCCACTGAGCCTAGTTGATTCCCGGCACCCGTAGTAACGGCAGTTCCCATCAACTTAATCAGTGGAGGCTATATGGCCAAACTCAAAGAAACACCCGCAGCGGCTACTCACCGCTTCGATGCTGTCCCGATCCGCGTCCTGTTCGTCGCCGACGATCCGTGGTTCTACGCGGCTGACGTGCTGGATGCGCTCGCCGCACCGCGCACCCTGCTCGACGTGCTTTCCGACCAACCCGGTGCAGTCAACGTTAACCGCGACGATCCCATCATCAGTGAGTCCGGCCTGCATCGGCTGCTCTTCGAGGTTGATTCGGACACCGCCCGCCGCTTCCGCCGCTGGCTGGCGGCAGAACTGTTCCCGACCCTCTACCGCGATGAATACATCGCTCGGTTGCGGGTGATGGTCAAGGAGGCGCGCGTTATGTCTGGTGGTGATGCGAAGCGAGGAAAGTATCGCCATTACACCCCAGAGGAGAAGGAGGAGATTCGCAGCCTATACAAGGATGGGTGATCCGTCACGGGGTTGATGCGTAAGTTCATGCGGTCCGACGAGTCAATTCGTGCCGTGATCAGGGGTTGTTATCCTCACCAGCGTAAAGCAGCAGAGCGGGAGGTGTCATGACACAACTCACCACCATCGAAAAGCCGCTTGTCGACCTTGATGAACTCGGCTCCATCTGCGGCCGCGCCAAGAGCCTGGCCTTTGCTTTGCAGCTGGTCATGTCCGGTTCTGGTGTGCCCAATGGCCACGTGAAGGAGTGCGTCATGTATGACCTTGCCGCTCTTATTGAAGACCTCTCCGGCCGTGCCGAAAAGTTGGTCGGCGATCTGTGACCAATGACTTTTCACCCGCGTTACAACGTCTCGCGAAGGGTGTCGTGAAGCCTGCTTTGTAACGCGGTATCTGGTCGCGAAAATTAAGCCCTGCCGAGTACCATTCGGCGGGGCTTTTTATTGTGGTGTGCTGTGCCAAATAGCGCACAAATGAATGCCATTACGCGCGCGCGCTTACAAGATCAGGTCGGTCTTGGAAATCGCCAGGTAAGCCGCAGGCCACAAGTGAAAACGGCCCTCCCGAAGGAGAGCCGTTTTGAATCCTGGTAGGGCGTGTAGGGGTCGAACCTACGACAAACGGATTAAGAGTCCGCTGCTCTACCAACTGAGCTAACGCCCCAACTTGGTGGTGGGTGGTACAGGATTTGAACCTGTGACCAATTGGTTAAAAGCCAACTGCTCTACCGACTGAGCTAACCACCCCCGAAAGGTCGCGGATTATAACGGCTCAAGACAGGTTGCGGAACCCCCCCCCGCACTTGAAAAATCTGTTTGATAGGTGCCGAGGTCAGGCTTCCTGCATCATCCGCCAGTACTGGTACTTCATCATGGTCGCAGCTCCGGCGACGATGGCAGCGAAGGTGACGAACGAGCCGAGCGCGAGAGTGGATACGCCGGTGATCGCCTGGCCAACCGTGCAGCCCATCGCCAGCACGCCGCCGATGCCCATCAGCACGGCGCCGATGGCGTGATTGACGAAGTCGCCGCCGGAGGCGAACCACTCGATGCGGAAGCCGCGGCTGATCATCGCCCAGAGGAAGGAGCCGACGACGACGCCGAGCAGCGCGACGATGCCGAAGTTGATCAGCGAGGTGTCCTGCGGGCTGGTCAGGTAACGCGCCGCGTCGCCCATGGCGCTGATGAAGGTGAAGGACTGGGTTTCCACGCGCAGCGGTTTGGTCTCGGCGAAGTCGGCATATTCCTTCCATTCGTTGCCCATCGTGCCGCCGGTGACAATCCAGCCGGCGACGACGATCAGGCCGATGACGATGCCGGCGAGCAGGTTGTCCCTGTTGCTGCGGAAATCGCTGGAGGATAAACAGAAGGCCGCGATACCCAGCGCGACGACGATGCTGGCGATCGGGGTGCTGATACCGATCAGGTCGCCGAGCGCCTGGCTCTGGAAGCCGCTGGCGGCAAGATTAACCGTGGTGGCGGCGACCAGCTTGCCAAAGACGTTGTTGTAGAAGTCGGTCCATAGCATCGCATAGGCGCTGGCACCGGCGATGGCGAGCACCACCAGCGACTTGAGGTTGCCGCCGCCGATGCGCACCAGCGTCTTGTTGCCGCAACCGGAGGCGAGCGTCATGCCGATGCCGAACAGCAAGCCGCCGAGCAGGTTGCGCAGCCAGGCGAAATTGGCGGTGCGGTAGGGCGGGAAGGTGGCGGTGCCCAGCGCCAGCTTGCCGCTGGCTTCGAGAATGGCCACGCCCAGCATGGCCACGGCGGCGGCCAGCAGCCAGGCACGCAGGCGACCGGTATCTTCCATGTTCACCCAGTCGGAGACGGCTCCCATGGTGCAGAAATTGGTCTTGTTGGCGACCGCGCCCATGACGACGGCCAAGCCGAACACGCTCAGCAATACCTGATGGTGGATGGTGAATTCCATGCTGTTATCTCCCCTCGCTGCCGCCAATGACCAGACAGCCCGTGATTCTCTTGCCAAAGGGGGCGACCAGCAAATTCAATGCTTCTTTTCGCCAATAACCGCAGCCTATCGTTGCGCTTGGCGATAACGCGTGGGGTCGTCCAAGCCGGCGGTGGCGAAGCCCTCGCGGCGCAGCCGGCAGGCATCGCACAGGCCGCAGGCGCGGCCGTCGGCATCGGCCTGGTAACAGGACACCGTCGCCGCGTAATCGACGCCAAGGGCCATGCCGCGCCGGATGATCTCGGCTTTCGAGAGGTCGATCAACGGGGCGTGGAGATTCAGCCGGTGGCCTTCGACGCCGGCCTTGGTGGCAAGGTTCGCCAGGGTTTCGAAGGCGGCGATGAAGGCCGGGCGACAGTCCGGGTAGCCGGAATAATCGACGGCATTGACGCCGACGAAGATGTCGCGCGCACCGAGGATTTCCGCCCAGCCGAGGGCCAGCGACAGCATGATGGTGTTGCGCGCCGGCACGTAGGTGACGGGGATGCCTGGTGCGACGCCGCCGGTGGGCACGGCGATGGCCGCATCGGTGAGCGCTGAGCCGCCGAATTGGCCGATGTCCAGATGGACGACGCGATGCTCGGTGGCACCGTGCAGCGCTGCCACGCGCACCGCGGCGGCGAGCTCCGAGGCATGGCGCTGACCATAGTCGACGGACAGACAATGGCAGGTAAAACCGGCTTCGCGCGCGATGGCGAGGCAGGTGGCGGAATCGAGCCCGCCGGAAAGCAGAACGACTGCGCGTTTAGCGGCCACGGCTGTCCTCCCAGAGAATCTTGTGCAACTGCAGCTGGAAGCGCACGGGGAGGCGATCTTCAAGTATCCACTCGGCGAGTTGGGCCGGCGGCAGGGTGTCCCAAACGGGTGAGAACAGCACCGGGCAGGGAATCCGCCGTCCTGCCAGCGCCGACTTTTCCTCGATGATTTCCTTCGCCCACTCGTAGTCGGCTCGGGAAGCCAGCACAAGTTTCAGTTCATCGGTTGGGCGCAGCAGCTCCAGGTTTCCCCCGCGATTCTTTTCACATTCGCCCGAGTCAGGCGCTTTCAGGTCGACGATGCGGGAAACGCGCGGGTCGACCGCGCCGATGTCGAGTGCGCCGGAGGTTTCCAGCGACACCGAATAACCAGCATCACAGAGGGCCGTCAGCAGCGGCAGGCAGCCGGGCTGGGCGAGGGGTTCGCCGCCGGTAACGCAAACGGCTTGGCAACCGCAGGCGGCTACGCGTTCGATGATGATAGGCAGGGCTAGTACTTCGCCGCCGCTGAAGGCATAGGCGGTATCGCACCAGACGCAGCGCAGCGGGCAGCCGGTGAGGCGGATGAATACCGTCGGTAGCCCGACACGCGTCGACTCGCCCTGCAGGGAGTGAAAGATCTCGCTGATGCGCAGCGTCATTTCAGCGTTGGCGGGCATGCGCCTGAATGACTACTTCTTCTTTGGTGCCAAGGTCTTGATGCGGGCGCGGGCCGTTTCGACCACGGGGCTGGTGGGGTATTTTTCCACCAGCGTTTCGAGTACCTTCACGGCACCACTGACATCCTTTGCCCCGACCAGAGCATCCGCCTGCGCTAGCAGCGCATCCGGCGCCTTCGGGTCGGTCGGCCAGGTGGCGAAGACCTTGCCGAGCACTTCGGCTGCCGTGGCGTGCTGCTTCTGCTGATAAAGACTCAAGCCCAGCCAGTAGGTCGCGTTAGGCAACAGCGGTGACTTCACGTGTTTGGCGGTGAAGGCCTCGAAGCTGGCCTGTGCTTCCTTGAGTTTGCTGGCGCGCAGCAACCCGAGCGCTGCTTCGTAATCGCGCATTTCCGCCTGCGGATCGGGTTTCGCCTCAGCGGCGGGTGTGGCCTGGTTCGCTTCAGGAGTTCCCGTGCTCCCTGTACCTTCGAGCTTACGCAGGCGGTTATCCAGGTCGACGTAAAAATCCTGCTGACGCTTGTGGGCGGATTCGAGCGAGTTCGCCAATATCTCGATCTGGCCGTTGAGGCGTGCCACATCGGCGCGCAGGGTTTCGATCTGGTTGGCGAAATCGAGTTGGTTGCGCGACACAATATCCACGCGCTGCGTCAGCGCCTCGACCACCAGTCGCAATTCGGCGACCTGCTTGCGCGCTTCATCGTCGTTGAAAAAAGCGTGGGCGGAGGCGCTGGAGAGCGCGATAGCCGCGCAGACCAGCAGCGGCGTCAGCCTACGCATCGGACCCATGGATCAGAACTCGCCGGAGTAGAGCATGTCGCTGCGGCGATTCTGGCCCCAGCAGGCTTCGGTCGCGTCCTGGCAGGCTGGTTTCTCCTCGCCGAGGCTCACCGATTCGAGCTGCGCTTCCCTGGCACCGAGCAGTAGCAGTGCCTTTTTCACCGCCTCGGCACGCTTCTGGCCGAGCGCCAGGTTGTATTCGCGGCTGCCGCGTTCGTCGGCATTGCCCTGGATCAGCATCTTGTACTGGCCATTTTTGGCAAGGAAGCGGGCGTGATGGTCGAGGATGGTCTTGTATTCGTCCTTGACGACATAGCTGTCGTAGTCGAAATAAACGCTACGCTTCGACAGCGGACTCTTCGGATCCTTGAGCATCGCGGCAGAGTACTGGTCGGAACTGATGCTTGAAGCAATCGCACTGAGATTGCGGTCTTCGACGTTGGCGCCATCCTGTTCGGGGGCGGCGGGCTGGCTGCCGCAGCCCGCGAGGGTAGCGAGCAGAAGCAAGGAGATGGAGAGTGTGGGGAGGTGTCTCATATTATTTTCCTGACATGAATTAGCGGTTGAAGGGTGCCCAGGCGGGCTCGCGTACATCGGCGGCCTGGACCGAAAGACGTTGCTTGACGCGCCCGTCGGTGGATACGGCGGCGAGGACGCCGCGGCCACCGACCTCGGTGGCGAAGAGGATCATGCGCCCGTTGGGGGCGAAACTGGGGGATTCATCCTTGGCGGTATCGGTCAGCACCTGGATCTGGCGCGTGGCCAGATCCATGACCGCGACGCGGAAGCGGCCGCTGTCACGGGTGACGAAGGCCAGCATCTTGCCGTCGGGCGACAGCCGGGGCGTCACGTTGTAGCTGCCATCGAAGGTGACGCGTTGGGCCGGACCGCCGGCCACCGGCTGGCGATAGACCTGCGGGCTGCCGCCGCGGTCGGAGGTGAAGTAGATGAATTCGCCATCGGGTGAAAATTGCGGTTCGGTGTCGATACCGGATGAAGAAGCCAGGCGCACCACGCCGCTGCCGTCGGCATTGACTAGATAAAGCTGCGAGGCGCCGTCCTTGGTGAGCACGACGGCGAGTTTCTGGCCGTCCGGCGACCAGGCCGGGGCGGAATTGGAACCCTTGAAATTGGCCGCGATGTGCCGCTTGCCGGTGGCCAGATCATGTACGTACACGACCGGCTTCTTGGCCTCGAAGGAAACATAGGCCAGCTTGCTGGCATCGGGCGACCAGGCCGGCGAGATGATCGGTTCGCGCGAGGCGAGTGCCGCTTGCGCGCCGTTGCCGTCGGCATCGGCGATCTGTAGTTCGAAGCGCCCCGGACTCTTGACGACGTAGGCGATGCGCGTCGAGAAAATGCCGCGTTCGCCGGTGAGTTTTTCGTAGATGATGTCGGCGATGCGGTGCGCTGTGGCGCGAATCTGGGTGGTGTTGTGGGCCAGTGCCTGGCCGGCGACCACGCCCTGCTTTTGGGTGTCGTAGAGGCGGAAGCGCGTTTCGTAGCGGCTATCGGCGCTCGAGCTGAGGCTGCCAGCGGCCAGGGCATCGGCGCCGCGCGACTTCCAGTCGGCGTAATTGGGCGAGGTGTTTTCATCCATCGTCACGCCAGTCGTATCGACCAGATTGAAGCGGCCACTCCTTTCTAGATCCGAGCGAATCACCGAAGTGAGTGCTTGAGAAACGACGCGTTCGCCGCCGAAGTCAGCAATTGCCAGCGGCAAGCGGTTGGCGCCGGCACCGGTGATCTCGATGGATAGCTGGGCCTGTGCCAGATGGGTGGCAACGGCGAAAAGCGCGCCAATCGCCAGTCGGGATATGTGTTTTTTCATGGGGTTGGTATTATAGCCCAGCCCGAGACTCAGTCTTCGAGCGGGCGGAATTTCAGGGCCAGGGTGCGGGCAAACAATTCGCTGTGCGCGGGTTTGGGCAAGGGGCTGGATTTGCGGATGGCCCGTTCGGTAGCGGCGTCGTAGGCGGCGTGGCCGGATGACTTGACCAGTTTGACATTGAGCACATCGCCGCTGGGCAGTTGGGTGACTTCGAACTCGGCTTCCGGGTTGCCCTTGAGGTCCGGCGGCAGCACGAGGTTGCCGCGCACCTTGCCCTTGATGGCTGCAATGTACTTGTCCAGTTCCCCGGCCAACGCAGCGCTTGCCTGTTTCGCCTTGAGATCGGCCAGTTCACGGTCGGCTGCCGCCGCCGCCTTACGTTGCTGCAACTGCTCTGCCTCGCGCTTCAATTGTTCCTGAAAAGGATCGGGGGCTGGCTTGGGCGGCTCCGGCTTGGGTTCGGGCTTCGGTTTCTCTTTTTCTTTCTGGGCGATGTCCGGCTTCAGTACGGGCTTGGGTGGCTCCGGCCTAGGCTCGGGCTTTACCGCAGGTTTGGGTTCCGGTTGTGGCTCCGGCTTGGGTTCGGGCTTCGGCGCCGGTGCGGAAGTCGGCGCTGGCGCGACGGCACTGACCAAATCGACTTCGACCGCCTCCTGTTTTTTCGTCTGCCAGTGCACACCATAGATTAGCAACATGGCGAGCAGCACGTGCATCGTCACGGCGAGAGCGAAGGAAATGCGCTTGCCGGGTGCAGGCGGGGGAGCGACCGGGGCTTCGTGCGGTTCTCGCATGGCCCCTTACTTGCCTTTGGGCTGCACCAACAGGCCGATCCTGGCGACTTGGGCACGTTGCAATTCGTCCATCACGGTCAGCACCGATTCATATTTGGCATTCTTGTCGCCGGCAATCAGCACAGGCTGGTCGGGATGCTTGACTTGTCGTTCCCTGATCATTGCGGCGAGTTCGGTGCGACCGACCGTCACCTCGGCACCACCGAGGGCGCGGTCGCGCATTGACATGGCGCCATCCGCCTTGACGATGATCTCCAGCGGTCCGACCGGGGGCTGCGCAGCCTTGCCGACGCTCGGCAGGTCGATGCTGGCCGGCTGGATCATCGGCGCGGTGACCATGAAGATCACCAGTAGCACCAGCATGACGTCGATATACGGAACGACGTTGATTTCGTGCTTGAGGCGACGCGGGCGGCGCATGGCTTACTTCATCTGCCGTTGCAGGATGTTCGAGCACTCTTCCATGAAACTTTCGAAGCGCACGGCGATGCGGTCGACATCGTGGGCAAAGCGGTTGTAGGCAATGACGGCGGGAATCGCGGCGAACAGGCCGATGGCGGTGGCCACCAGCGCCTCGGCGATGCCCGGTGCCACGGCAGCGAGCGTCGCGGTCGTCATGCTGGCGAGGCCGCGGAACGAGTGCATGATGCCCCACACCGTACCGAACAGGCCGACATACGGGGAGACAGAACCGACCGACGCGAGGAAGGCAAGATGTGCTTCAAGGTCATCAATCTCGCGCTGGTAGGTGGCACGCATCGCACGCCGCACGCCATCGATGGCGGTGGATGGGTCAAGATTTCCTTGCCCACGCAACTTGTTGAATTCGCGAAAACCGGATTCGAAAATGCGCTCCAGCGCGCCGCTGTGCTGACGGTCGTGAACGGCGTTCTCATAGAGATTGTTGAGGTCGCCACCGCTCCAAAAATCGCGCTCGAACTTTTCGGTTTTCTCCCGGGCGTCGCGCAGGGCGAACCACTTGCGAAAGATCCAGTACCACGACATCACGGAGACATAGGTGAGCAAGGCCATCACCAGCTTGACGACCAGGCTGGCATTGGCGATCAGTTCGAAGAGGGCAAGGTCCTGAGAGACGTTCATGGCTATGCTTTGAGTTTTTCGTGGATCGGTTTTGGCATCGCGGTTACCTTCCCCTTGGTCAGATCGAGGCAGGCAACCCGCACCGTGGCGGTCAATAGCGTGTCATTACCCCGGCGGATCGATTGCGCGAATGTTACCTGAGCGCGCCCCAAGTCCTCGACGACAGTATGGACTTCGATCAGGTCGTCGAGTTTGGCCGGCTTCAGGTATTCGGCCGAAAGTGAGCGTACGGCGAAGGCCAGACCGGCTTGTTCGGCCAATTGCCGCTGCTCGAAGTCGCGTTCCCGCAGGTATTCGGTACGGCCGCGTTCCAGATACTTCAGGTAGTTGGCGTAATACACCACGCCGCCCGAATCGGTGTCTTCGTAGTAGATGCGGACTGTCAAACTTTTCATAGCTCCTGCCATAGTTCTCGATTGACTGCTCCAGGCGAATCCAGCCCGAAATGCCGCCAGATGCTCGCCGTCGCCACGCGACCGCGCGGGGTGCGCTGCAAATAGCCCTGCTGGATCAGATAGGGTTCGAGTACATCCTCGATGGTGTCCCTTGCTTCACCGATGGCGGCTGCGAGGTTATCCACGCCGACCGGGCCACCGCCGAATTTTTCCAGCATGGCGGAAAGCAGTTTGCGGTCCATCACGTCCAGGCCGAGGTGATCGACATCCAGCATGATGAGCGCGGCATCGGCGATGTCGCGCGTAATCGCGCCATCATGCTTGACCTCGGCAAAATCGCGCACGCGGCGCAACAACCGGTTGGCGATACGCGGGGTGCCACGACTTCTTCTTGCAATTTCGACCGACCCCTCCTCGGCGATGATACAGTTGAGCAGTTGTGCCGAGCGGCGCACGATCAGGCCGAGATCTTCCGGCGTGTAGAACTCCAGACGGGCGACGATGCCGAAACGGTCGCGCAGCGGGTTGGTGAGCATGCCGGCGCGGGTGGTAGCGCCGACCAGGGTGAACGGGGGGAGATCGAGCTTCACCGAGCGGGCCGCCGGACCCTCGCCGATCATGATGTCGATCTGGAAGTCTTCGAGTGCCGGGTAGAGGATTTCCTCGACGACGGGTGACAGGCGATGGATCTCGTCGATGAACAGCACGTCGTGCGGTTCGAGGTTGGTGAGGATTGCGGCCAGGTCGCCGGCACGTTCGAGCACGGGGCCCGAGGTCTGGCGCAGATTGACGCCCATCTCGTGGGCAACGATGTGGGCCAGCGTGGTTTTGCCGAGGCCTGGCGGGCCGAACAGCAGCACGTGGTCGAGCGCCTCGCCGCGTTTTCTGGCGGCCTCGATAAAAATTTCCAACTGGTTGCAAATCTTCTGCTGGCCGACATACTCGGCGAGTCGCTTCGGCCGCAGGGCGCGCTCGATGACTTCCTCCTGTGTCGAGGCGCTGGCCGGGGCGATCAAGCGGTCGGCAAGGGTGTCGGTTTCGATCATGGGGTGACGGTGGATGGTGCCGACCAGTGGTCGGCGAGCATGAGGGCGAGGGCGAGGATCACCGGACCGAGGAAGATCCCGACGAAGCCGAAGGCCAGGATGCCGCCGAAGACGCCCAGCGCGATGAGCAGGATCGGCAGGCTGGACGTCCGGCTGATGAGAACGGGCTTCAGAAAGTTATCCACGCTGCTGATGACCGCGACACCCCAGACGATCATGAAGAGGGTCATACCGGTTTCGCCCTGGCTGTAAAGCCACCAGGCGGCGCCACCCCAGATCAGTGGCGGGCCGACCGGGACCATCGACAAGAAGAAAGTCCCGGCGGAGAGCAGCAGGGCGGCCGGAACGCCGGCAATGAGGAAGCCGACGAGGGCTACGAGCGACTGTCCTGCTGCCGTGCCGACGATGCCGACCATAACGCCGATGATGGTGGAGCGTGACAGCAACAGCATGCGCCGACCGAGTTCGCCGCCGATCTTGTCGGCCAGGTGAGTGAGGCGGGCTGCCAGGAAACGGCCGTCACGATAGAAAAAGAAGGCGATGAAGACGACCAGGGTGAGTTCAAGCAGTCCCTGGCCGATCAGGCTGACGGAGGCGAGCAGCAGTTTGCGGGCTGGTTCGAACAATTGCTGGCCGAGTTGCGTTAGCTCCATCTGGCTTCCCGCAAGTTTGCGCCAGTAGGCATCGAGGTGTTCGCCCGCCAGCGGGATGGCGGACAGCCATGCCGGTGGCGACCAGTCGCCGGCCGCGAACCATGCCCGCAACAGACCCAGCAGCTGGGCTACGCCATCGGCAATGGTAGCGGCGAGATAGGACATGGGCACCAGAACGGCCGTCGCCAGCAGCAGGGTGACGAGCAGCGCAGCGAGCGTGGCACGCCCCTGGACACGTGCCTCGATCCAAGCAAACAGCGGCCAAGTGGTCAGGCAGAGAATGGCGGCAAACAATACCGCAGCGATGAAGGGGGCCAGCACCCATGCCGCCCCGATCATGATGAGCACGGCGACAGCGATGCGGGCGTAGGCGCGGGTGCTTTCGTTCATGCTGCCTAGTTTATGCCTGAATGGCAGCCGTTTCAGGGTTTGGCCAGCGATTTCAAAGCCTGGCGAATCCCCTCAGAGACGCTCACGCTGTCTGCCAAGCCCTTCATCGCGGTCAGCGCTTCCCGCTCGCTGTAGCCGAGCGACAAGAGTGCATTGAGGATGTCGCTCGATGCGTCGGGAATTGCCGTCCCGCCAGCGCCGACTCTTACCGGTGCGCTGTTCCCGGTGGGGAGTTTGCCCTTGAGTTCGAGCAGCAGGCGTTCGGCGGTTTTCTTGCCGATGCCCGGAACCTTCACCAGCCGCCCCGCTTCCTGCAGCGCAACGGCTTGGGCCAGTTCGGAGACGGACAGGCCCGAGAGTATTGCCAGCGCGGTGCGGGCGCCGACCCCGGCAATCTTCAGCAACTGCCGGAACAGCGTGCGCTCCTCATGGGTGAGAAACCCGAACAGCAGATGGGCGTCCTCGCGTACGACGAGATGCGTCACGAGGGCGACTTTCTCGCCATTCGCCGGCAGGTTGTAAAAGGTGCTCATCGGCACGTCCAGCTCGTAGCCGACGCCGCCGACATCGACGAGGATTTGTGGCGGGTTCTTTTCCAACAGGGTACCTGCGATTCTGCCAATCATGTACATAGCTCCTCGACGCGCCGCACGAGGTTGGCAACGACCAGCTCCCGCGGTAACGCGGCATATTTTCGCGCAAAGGCCTGCGCATTGACGGCGAATAAAGGATCGAAAAGCATGCGCTGGAGTTTTTGCGGCAGGTCGCTTGCCGGCGAGCACGGCGTTCAGGCTTGCCAATGCGGAGTTTTCGATGGCCCGCAATTGATCCACCGTCCAGTGCACTTGATGTCCTCGTTCACGCAGAGCGCGCGCCAGCGGCAGGAATGCGCCCAGATGCCCCAGGCCGGCACCGAACCCCCAGGCGTAGAGCAGGTTCGCCATCAGACCAGCCGCCCGTTCCTGACGCGGAATCCCGCTGTGGCCAGCGACCCCAGGCCCTGCCCGCCGTGAGCGTGGCAGATCGCGCAGGCGAGGGCGTCGGCGGCGTCCGCCGAAGGCGATCCGGGCAATTGCAGTAGCCGCGTGACCATGTGGGCGACTTGCTCCTTGGCGGCTTTGCCATGGCCGACCACCGCCTGCTTGATCTGCAGGGCCGTGTACTCGGCGACCGGCAGATTCGCCAGTACCAGTGCGGAAACGGCTGCCCCGCGCGCCTGACCGAGCAGCAGCGTAGACTGCGGATTGACGTTGACGAACACTTTTTCGATCGCAGCTTCGCTGGGTGTGTACGTCGCGATGACCTCGCCGATGCCATCCAGCAGGGTTTTCAGCCGCAGCGGCAGACTGTCGTTGTCGTTGCTTTTGATGCAGCCGCTTGCCACGTAGGCCAGTTTTTGGCCGACCTTGTCGATGACCCCGAAGCCGGTGATGCGCAGGCCTGGGTCGATGCCGAGGATGCGAACGGTATTCATCGCCGCGAAAGATACACGCCCCATACCGCCAGCGCCATGCCGGCGAGCGCGAGGCCGGTCAGGGTTTCGCCGAACAGCAGCCAGGCCAGCAGGGCCGTTGTGGGCGGGGTGAGGTAAAATAGGCTGGCGACATTCACGGCGCTGCCGTGGCGGATCAGCCAGTTGAGCAGCGAAATGGCACCGATCGACAACACCAGCACCAGCCAGCCGAGCGCGAAGAGGAATTCGCTGGCCCAATCGATGCGGAAGCCATTGGTGCAGAAAACGACGATACCCGTGATGACCGCCGTAGGCAGAAACTGGGCGACCGAGCCGCTGCGCCAGTCGAAGTGCGGACAAAAACGCTTTTGATAGAGCGTGCCGGCGGTGATGCCGAGCAGGGCGGTGAGTGCCGGCCATAAGGCTTCGACCGCGAAGTCGGTGCCGATCCTGCCGGACAGCACCAGCGCAACGCCGCCGAAGCCTAGCACCAGGCCCAGCCACTGGCGCGGCAGCACGGTTTCGCCGAGCAGGCGGCCGGCGAGGGTGGCGGTGAGCAGCGGTTGCAGTCCGACCACCAGGCTGGTGATGCCGGCCGGGAGTCCCATACCGATGGCAATGAATACCCCGCCGAGGTAGGCCGCGTGTACCAGCAGGCCGCTGACGCCGATGTGGAACCAGTGACGGCCACTGCCCGGCCAGGGTGCGCGCAGGATCAGCGCCAAGCTGGTCATCAGGCTGATGACCAGCAGGTAGCGGACCAGCAGGAACGCCAGCGGCGCGGCATGGGGCAACCCCAGTTTCGCGCCGAGGAAGCCGGTGCTCCAGAGCAGGACGAACAGGAAGGGAGCGAAGCGAGCCAGCATCAATGGAAAGTCGGCGCTGGCGGGACGGCAATCGTTGTCGTTTATTCGTCCATCACCGCCGAGCTATAGACCTCTTGCACGTCGTCGAGGCTTTCCAGCGCATCGAGCAGTTTCTGCATCTTCGTCGCATCGTCGCCGGCCAGTTCGGTTTCGTTCTCGGGTTTCATCGTCACTTCGGCATACTCGGCGGTGAACCCCGCTGCTGCTAGCGCTTCCCTGACGGCGAGAAAATCGTTGGGGGCAGTGACGATCTCTATCGAATCATCCTCGTTCGTCGCCACATCTTCGGCGCCGGCTTCGATGGCTGCATCCATCAGTTTCGCCTCGTCCGTGCCCGGGGCGAAGATCATCTGGCCGCAATGCTTGAACATGAAGGCGACGCAGCCGTCGGTGCCCATGTTGCCGCCGTGCTTGGCGAAGGCGTGACGCACTTCGGCGACAGTGCGGACACGATTGTCGGTGAGGCAATCGACCATCACGGCCGCGCCGCCGATGCCATAGCCTTCGTAGCGGATCTCATCGTAACTCACGCCTTCCAGTTCGCCGGTACCCTTCTTGATGGCGTTCTCGATCTTGTCCTTGGGCATGTTGACGGCTTTCGCCTTATCGACCGCCATGCGCAGACGTGGGTTGAAGCCAGGATCGCCGCCGCCCATCTTGGCCGCAACGGTGATTTCCTTGGCGATCTTGGAAAAGGCTGCGCCGCGTTTTTCATCCTGGCGACCCTTGCGGTGCTGGATGTTGGCCCATTTGGAATGTCCTGCCATGATGGATTCTGTTTCCTAGTGAAAATGGGCGCGATTTTACGGCACGGCGCCTGCTTGGCGCGTGTTACGATAATTCACCCTTGATTTCAGCCAATTGCTGCGCCCCAGTGCCGAAGACGATCCTGTTGATTCTCGCCGCGATATTTGCCTACTGGTACTTCGTAGGCAGAAAACGTGTGGCGTCAAAACCCCGCCGACGAGATGCCGCCTCGAGCGAAAACATGGTGGCCTGCGCCCATTGCGGGTTGCGTGTTCCCGAAAGCGATGCGATCTCGGCTGCCGGGCGCAATTATTGTTGCGATGAGCACCGCCAGCTTGGCTCATCCTGACGCTCCTGCGCAGGAGAGCCCCCTTTCATCCCAGGCGGATTTTTCGGGCGAGGCCTACTGGCGCTCCCTCAGGTACTTTTCATACTATCGGCTGATCGTTGCCGGCATGTTCCTCGGTGCGACCCTGTTCTCGGACGGGGCATTGAATCTTGGGACGGAAAATCCGCGTCTGTTCCTTGGGACCTGCGTGGTCTATTTTGCCGCTGGCATCCTGAGCCTCTATGTCCTCAAGCGCTGGCGCCACGCCTTCAACCTGCAACTGAGCTTGCAGGTCGCCCTCGACATCCTGCTGCTCACCCTGCTGCTGTTCGCCAGTGGTGGAGTCGGCAGCGGCCTTGCCATGATGTTGCTGGTCGTTCTGGTCGGCGCGGGACTGGTGGGGCAGGGGCGCATGGTGCTGTTCTATGCCGCCCTGGCCACGGTGGCATTGCTGCTGGAACAAAGTTACCGAGTGCTGGAGCAGCATGGGGAATTGGGCGACCTGTTCCGCACCGGTCTGACCAGTATCGGCTTCTTCGGTTCCGCGATCGCCGCCCGCCTGCTGGCACGCCGGGTAGTCGCCAACGAGGAACTGGCACGCAAGCGTGGCATCGAACTGGCCGATCAGATGCGTATCAATGAACGGGTCATCCGCGACATGCAAGACGGCGTGCTGGTGGCCGATGCGGCGGGGCGCGTGCGGCAATGCAACCCGCGTGCTTCATTGTTGCTCGGACTCGCCAACGAAACGCCTGAGACGGTCGCTGCTTGCTCGCCCATCCTCGCGCGCGAATATCTTAAGCGGCGCAATCGCAATAGCGAATCGGCCATGCTGATCCAGGTTCCCAGCACCGGCCGGGTCTTGCGTACTCGCTTCCTGCCGCCCGGCGAAGGCGGCAAAACCTTGATCTTTCTTGAGGATACGCAACGTCTACAGCATGAAGCACAACAGATGAAACTTGCCGCACTGGGGCGTCTGACCGCAAATATGGCGCACGAAATCCGTAACCCGCTGGCCGCTATCAGTCATGCCGCCGAGTTGCTGGCCGACCAGCCGGAAGGTCAGCCCGCTGGCGGCGAGGAGCGCCTGGTGCGCATCATCGGTGATAACACGCATCGTCTGAATCGCCTGGTTGCCGAAGTGATGGAACTCGGACGTCGCGATCGTGTTGCCCCCGAGTTGATCGACTTGAGGGAATTCCTCCGTTCGATCCTCGACGAGTTATCGCTGCACGAACTGGGCAGTCCCGAACGCATCCACCTGGATGTCGTGGCGGGAACCCCGGTGTGCTTCGATCGCGGCCATCTGCACCGCGTGGTCAGCAACCTGCTTGGCAATGCCCTGCGCTATGCCAGTTCTGCTGAGGGGGCCGTGCGGCTGTTTGCGGATCGGAAGACGGACTACGTGTTCCTGCATGTCATCGACGACGGCCCAGGAATCGAGGAGAGCGTACGCAATCAGGTATTCGAACCCTTTTTCACCACGCGTACTTCAGGGACCGGACTGGGGCTCTATATCGCCCGCGAACTGTGCGAAGCGAACGGTGCGCGCCTGTCTTTGCGCGAAAACACACCGGGCGCCCATTTCTGCATATCATGCCTGCCAGCATGTCAAGACCAGGCCAACGAACCGATTCCGATCTGAGCAGCCAGCGCGTACTCGTCGTGGATGACGAGGCCGATATCCGCGAATTGCTGGACATGACGCTCGCGCGCATGGGGCTGGAATGCGATTGTGCCGCCAACGTGGCCGAAGCCATGGCGTATCTGCGGTCGCACGAGTATCGCCTTTGCCTGACTGACATGCGCATGCCGGATGGCGATGGTATCGAACTGGTGCGGTACATCGAGGCCAAGTGCCCGACCCTGCCGGTGGCCGTGATCACCGCGCACGGCAGCACTGAAAACGCTGTCGCCGCCCTCAAGGCAGGGGCATTCGACTACCTCTCGAAACCGGTTTCCCTGGCGCAGTTGCGTGCGCTGGTGAAATCGGTATTGACTCTGCCCGAGCGCAAGGCAGCAGCTGGTACCCGCACCCAGGATTTGTTCGGCAACTCGGTACCCATGGCGCAGGTGCGGGCGTTGATCGCCAAGGTCGCCCGTAGCGAGGCCCCGGTCTATATTTCCGGCGAGTCAGGCAGCGGCAAGGAACTGGCCGCCCGACTGATCCATCGCGAAAGCGTCAGGGTGGGCAAGCCATTTGTTGCCGTCAATTGCGGCGCGATCCCGGAAAACCTGATGGAAAGCGAATTTTTCGGTTACCGCAAGGGCGCATTCACCGGCGCCGACAGCGAACGTGAGGGGTTCTTCCAGGCCGCCGATGGCGGCACGCTGTTCCTCGATGAGGTGGCTGATCTGCCGCTTGGCATGCAGGTCAAGTTGCTGCGAGCCATCCAGGAAAAGCATGTACGGCGTGTCGGAGCGACCAGCGAAGAACCTGTCAATGTGCGCATTATTTGCGCGACTCACCAGAACCTGCGCCTCCTCGTCGAGGCAGAAAAGTTTCGCCAGGACCTGTTCTTCCGCATCAACGTGATCGAGATCCGCATGCCGGTCTTGCGGGAATGCCGCGAAGATATTCCGGGATTGGCGCAGCGCATTCTCGAACGACTGGCGGCGGCGGGTGGTATCCCGCTACCGTTTCTCAGTGACGCCGCCCTGACGGCCTTGCAGGACTACGCTTTTCCCGGCAACGTCCGTGAACTGGAAAACACCCTGGAGCGTGCGCTGGCCCTGCACGTGGATTCCGTTATCGATGTTGATGACCTGCAACTTCAGCCGCAAAAAGTTGGCGCTGGGGAGACGGCACAATTTGGTGGCCAATCACTGCAGGACTTACTTGACGAACATGAACGCCGTGCCATCCTCGAAGCGTTGCAAAAAACGCGTTTCAACCGGACGGCGGCGGCACGCATTCTCGGTGTCACTTTCCGTTCTCTGCGTTACCGGCTGGAACGGCTGGGCCTTAATGACAATAACGGCTGAATGGTTTCTTGATGCTGCTGGCTGGCTGCCGGCAGCCGCGCGGATCGATAGCCCCAACCGCGACCGTCGCCTACCCGGTGCATCCGTCAGGCTCGTGGTGATTCATGCCATCAGCCTGCCGCCGGGCGAGTTCGGCGGGAATGCGGTGACTGAATTATTCACCAATCGCCTCGACCCGGCCGGACATCCGTATTATGCGTCATTGGCCGGCTGGCGTCTATCCACCCACTTTTTCATCCGTCGCAGCGGTGTGTTGCTGCAATTTGTTTCCTGCCTCGAACGTGCCTGGCATGCCGGCGTTTCCTGCTGGCGCGGCGAGCAGCGCTGCAACGATTATTCTCTTGGCATCGAACTGGAAGGAGATGACTACAGCGATTACGCAGTGGCCCAATATGTAACGCTGCAACGCCTGCTGGCGGCACTGCGGCTACGCTACCCGCTCGAGGCCATCGTTGGACATGCCGACATTGCGCCGGGGCGCAAGACCGATCCCGGCCCGCATTTCGACTGGACCGCAATTGCCGTACGCGCATGACGCTGTGATGCTTGGCCGTGGTTTCATCGCAACGTCGAGGCATGGCTGATGGGGCAGCCATTAAATTATCTTGCATTGAAAATTTCAAGCCACTACCATTAGTGCCGAAAAGCGATTCACCCACTACATCTAGTAGGTCGATGCAATTCTATCAGGCAGGTCTTCAGGGGGGGCATGCAGGCAGAAACTGGGCGCACAAATGCTGAAAGAATCGGTCCCGCACCCCGATCGCGCCGATTCGCCACCATTGCCGGCTGCACCACCATCTCTTCCTTTTCGCGCTTTCACCCTTGCCTGCAAACGCAGGGATGGCAGGTGAAAGTCTTTGAATTCATCAATTCCGGTCCGCCGGCGTTGCTGAATAATCCGTGCTGTTGTAGGCGGGTTGTTTTTGATTCTTTCCTCAAACACGCAATGGAGGTTCGACATGGCTGAAGAGAAGAAAGCCAAGAAGCCGGCGGCTGCGAAGAAGACTACTGCTGCCAAGCCTGTGGCCAAGAAAGCGGCCGCACCGAAGAAAGCTGCTGCCAAGCCGGCTGCCAAGCCTGTGGCCAAGAAAGCGGCTGCACCGAAGAAAGCTGCTGCCAAGCCGGCTGCGAAGCCTG
>JACDZI010000127.1 GCA_013426785.1 Rhodocyclaceae bacterium
CTTTCGCGTCACGACAGGGAGCGGCACGTCCTCTGCCTGTGTTCTTTCACGTTAAGGCGCTGCGCCCATCAGGCGAAGATCAGGTGCGCAGCGGATGCAGACTGACGACCAGTACCTGCCCCTGCGATTCCGCGAGGCGCGCCAGGTCGGCCAGCGCGGCGAGCATGTCGGCGATGGCCGCGTCCTCCCATCCGGCCTGCTCGAATTCTTCCGTTGCAGCGAGTTCGCCGGCCACCGCGTCGAGGGCATCCTCGTCCAGGGCAGCTAGGCGGGCCACCACCGCGTCGGCGAGGCGCAGCACCAACGCTCCTTCCTCGGCCAGGTAAACCGGCTCGCACAGGGCGGCGGCATCCTCGAAGGTGTCGCCGGTCAGCAGGCAGTGCAGTGTGGCGAGCTTCGGGATACCGACATCGCGCATCTCGATGCCGCTCCACTCGTCGAGCGGCTGCAGCGCCTCGCCGACGGCCTCGACCTCGTCCTCTTCGGCGGCGACGATGGTGGTGAGGATGCCCATCAGGCGAACAACCGTGCCAGTTCGGCGCCCGGTGAGGGCGCACGCATGAAGGCCTCGCCGACCAGGAAGGCATGCACGCCCCGCTCCTTCATCAGCGCCACGTCGGCGGGCGCGAGGATGCCGGATTCGGTGACGACGATGCGGTCGGACGGGATGCGGCCCAGTTGCGAGAGGGTCGTGTCGAGGCTGACCTCGAAGCTGCGCAGGTTGCGGTTGTTGATTCCCTGCAGCGGTGTCTTGAGCATGAGCGCGCGGTCGAGTTCGCCGGCATCATGGCTTTCCACCAGCACCGCCATGCCCAAACCGAGGGCGAGATCTTCGAGTTCCTGCATCTGGGTGTCGGAGAGTGCGGCGACGATCAGCAGGATGGCGTCGGCACCCATCGCGCGCGCTTCATAGACCTGGTAGGGGTCGATCATGAAGTCCTTACGCAGCATCGGCAGGCTGCAGGCGGCGCGCGCCTGTTGCAGGTATTCCGGCGCGCCCTGGAAGAACTGCCGGTCGGTGAGCACCGACAGGCAGGCGGCGCCATGCCGCGCGTAGTCGGCGGCAATCTCGGCCGGGCGGAAGTCGGCACGGATCACGCCCTTCGACGGGCTGGCCTTCTTGATCTCCGAAATGACTGCCGTCCTGCCAGAGCCGACTTTTTCACGGATGGTGCCGGCGAAGTCGCGCGCGGGTGCTTGCGCTGCCGCCTCGGCGCGGATCGCGGCCAGCGGCAGCGTCGCCTGCGCGGCGGCGACTTCCGCGCGCTTGGCGGCGAGGATCTTGTCGAGGATGTCGCTCATTGAGCGTTCGTGACCTTGACGAACTCGTCGAGCTTCGCGCGCGCTGCGCCGCAGGCGAGGGTGTCGCGGGCCAGTGCGATGCCCGCCCCGATGTCGGGCGCGAGGTTGGCGGTGTAGAGCGCGGTGCCGGCGTTGAGGCAGACGATCTCGCGGGCCGGGCCGGGCTGGTTGTCCAGCACGCCGAGCAGCATGTCCTTCGATTCGGTCGCATCCGCCACTTTCAGATTACGGCTGGCGATCATCTGCAGGCCGAAGTCTTCCGGATGCACTTCATATTCGAGCACCTTGCCGTCCCGAAGTTCACCGACCATCGTGGCGGCGCCGAGCGAGACTTCGTCCATGCCGTCCTTGCCCCACACCACCAGCACGTGCTGTGCGCCGAGGTTCTGCATGACGCGCACCAGGATGCCAACCAGGTCGGGGTGGAATACCCCGAGCAGGGTGTTGGGCGCACCGGCCGGATTGGTGAGCGGGCCGAGGATGTTGAAGATCGTGCGCACGCCCATTTCGCGGCGCACCGGCCCGACATTCTTCATCGCCGGGTGGTGGTTGGGCGCGAACATGAAGCCCATGCCGGTCGCCTTGATGCATTCGGCGACCTGCGGGGCCTGCAGGTCGATCCTGGCGCCGAGGGCTTCGAGCACGTCGGCCGCGCCGGACTTCGACGACACGCCGCGGTTGCCGTGCTTGGCCACCGTCGCGCCGGCCGCCGCGGCGACGAAAGCCGAGGCGGTGGAGATGTTGAAAGTGTGCGAGCCGTCGCCGCCGGTGCCGACGATGTCGACGAAATGCGCGTTGTGCGGCACCTCGACATGGGTGGCGAGTTCGCGCATCACCGTCGCGGCGGCGGCGATCTCGCCGATGGTTTCCTTCTTGACGCGCAGGCCGGTGAGGATGGCGGCCATCATCACCGGCGAGACCTCGCCGTTCATGATCAGCCGCATCAGGTGCAGCATCTCGTCATGGAAGATTTCGCGGTGCTCGATGGTGCGCTGCAGCGCCTCTTGCGGAGTGATCATCTCATTGGCCCTCGATGAAGTTCTTCAGCATGGCGTGGCCGTGCTCGGTCATGATGGATTCGGGGTGGAACTGCACGCCCTGCACGGCGAGTTCCCGGTGACGTACGCCCATGATTTCCCCGTCCCCGGTCCAGGCTGTGATGTCGAGGCAGGCCGGGATGGTTTCGCGGCGGATCGCCAGCGAGTGGTAGCGCGTGGCGGTGAAGGGGGTGGGCAGCCCGGAGAACACGCCGACGCCGGTGTGATGCACCGGCGACAGCTTGCCGTGCATCGGCTTCTGCGCATGGACGATCTCGCCGCCGAAGGCATCGCCGATGCTTTGATGCCCGAGGCAGACGCCGAGGATGGGAATCCGGCCGGCGAATTCGCGGATTGCCTCAACCGAGATGCCGGCCTCCTTCGGCGAGCAGGGGCCGGGTGAGATGACCAGCCGGTCGGGCGCCATCGCGGCGATTTCCTTGAGGGTGATGGCGTCGTTGCGGAACACGCGCACGTCCTCGCCCAGTTCGCCGAAATACTGCACCAGGTTGTAGGTGAAGGAGTCGTAGTTATCCACCATCAGCAGCATAGCGAGCCTATCCTTTTGATTCTTCTATGCGATACCGACAGCTACTAGGAAAATTATCCGGTTCCTTGTCCTGTTTTTTCGTCGCTTGAAGAGTGTGCAATCTGCGGGCACTGGAAAACGCATATTATCGCCCGTGTAGGTATGTCGCTCAAGCGAGATGTGTGCTTGACACCATGATTGTCATGACCGCCCCAGGATATCGAGTACGCGTGACTCAAGCCTGACCTTTTTTAACAGATGTGATATTCTTATGCACACCTGAATTTGATGCTACCAATGGTCAAAGTACCAAAAGAAATCCTGCTCGAACAGGAGCGCTTCGAGCTAAAACCCAAGTCGGGTGGAGGCTTGTTGAGTTACGAGGTATGGGGCTTCAAGGAACATGGGAAGATTGTCATTACCAGATATAACTTGGCGTATATCAACCACGCCATCTATCGCGGAGACAATGGGCGTGTCCTCGGATTCGATAATGCTCATGGCTACCACCATCGGCATTTCATGGGCAAGGTCGAACCAGTCGAGTTTGAGAGCTATGAGGCAACACTGGAGCGTTTCCAGCAGGAGTGGTTGAAGATAGTGTGAAGTCAGCAGGAGACAGGAAATCATGACCAAAGTTGTTATTCGCACCGATGACGTCACCGGATTCTTTGCCCGGGCGAAGGACGCTGCTCAACGCGCTGACCGTGGCCAATCGTTTGAGGGCAAGGTCACATTGTCGTTCGAGGATCCTCAACGGATGTTTACCGTCCTGTCGGAGGCCCGTCGTCGCCTGATGCTCGAAGTTATGCACGAGCCCCGGACGATCAACGAACTGACCCATCGGCTGCACCGCAACCGGTCGGCCATCACCAAGGACGTTGGATTCCTGGAAAAGATGGGATTGCTGGTGTCGCAGCGTCAGGCCAATCCGGGGCACGGCATTCAGAAACTGGTGCGCACTGTCGCGCCAAAGATCGAGATGGTCGCAACTCTGGGTTGAGCATCGGGATCGCAGCAGTGAAATTCGCTTACGAGGATCTTGGAGACGAACAGTTCGAAACCTTGATCGTACTGATGTGCCAAAGACTCCTTGGCATATCGGTGCAGGGCTTCGCGAAAGGGCCTGACGGTGGCCGGGATGCCAAGTTCGTTGGTACTGCCGAACTTCACCCCAGCAAAACAGCACCCTGGGTGGGGACCACCATCATCCAGGCCAAGCATACCAACGGATACAACCGTAATTTCTCCGAATCAGATTTCTACAGCCCCTCATCAGATAAAACTGTTCTGGGCAAAGAGATACTACGCATCAAAAAGCTGCGAGCAGCCAAACAGCTTGATCATTACATGCTATTCTCCAACCGGCGCCTAGCTGGCAATGCTGAATCTGAGATCCGTGAGCACATTGCCACAAGCTGCGACATACCTGTGGAGTCGATCTACCTTTGCGGCTTGGAACAGCTGGAACTGTGGCTGAAGCGTTTTCCTGAGGTGCCGAAGGAAGCGGATCTTGATCCGGTGGACTCCCCGCTGATTGTCAGTCCCGATGATCTCGCGGAGGTCGTTCAAGCGCTGGCTCGCCAAAAGGACACTGTGGTTACCTTGCTCGATGACCCTCCGACCGATCGAGTCACCTACGAGGAGAAAAACGCGCTCAACAACATGAGTGCTGAGTACGCAAAAGCGCAACGACGCAAATTTCTAAGGAAACGCTGAACAAGGCGCCGAGATTTTCATTGGCAGCGGCGAAATG
>JACDZI010000128.1 GCA_013426785.1 Rhodocyclaceae bacterium
TCATTTCGCCGCTGCCAATGAAAATCTCGGCGCCTTGTTCAGCGTTTCCCTAGCCAAGATGCGACCAATGACGAAAACGATCAGGCACCCCCCGAAGAAAGCCAACAGGAGACGTACATCAACTGGCGGCATCTTCGAAAAATCGCTCATCATGCGGAACAACATCGCTGGCATGGCGATGGCGTAGGAAAAGCGGGAGAGCGCATCCGAGACTGACGTCGGCCAGCACCAGTATTTGGTTAGCAGGTAGCCGACCAGCACAAGCAGATAGAGGGGGCTTGCCAGCGCGAAATGATGGAGGAAACTGGACACTGGATGGACTCTTTATCAATAGCCCATTGTAAGGGCACAGCCGACAGCGCTTGTTTTTGCATCTGCCCGCCTTTATGATCCTCGGCTCTGAGTTCGACAGATAATTTTTAGAATGGAGAAAACATGAACCGATTCCTGCGCAAGCTTGCAGCATCGATCGCTTTGCTTTCTTGTGCTGCAGCAGTTTATGCCGCACCCGAAGTTCCGAGGCTCACCATTGCCGTTGGCGGAAAACCGCTTTTCTACTACCTGCCGCTGACCATCGCCGAGCGTCTGGGTTATTTCAAGGATGAAGGACTGGAGGTGACCATCACCGACTTTCCCGGCGGTGCGAAGGCCTTACAGTCCCTGATGGGTGGCTCCGCCGACCTGGTTTCGGGCGCCTACGAACACACCATCAACATGCAGGCCAAAGGTCAGGCAATACGTTCGGTCGTCGTCCAGGGACGCTACGCCGGCATCGTGCTGGGCCTGACGCCGGAACAAGCCGCGCAGTACAAATCCCCGAAGGATCTCAAAGGACTGAAAATCGGCGTGACCGCGCCCGGCTCATCGACCAACATGTTCGTCAATGCCCTGTTGGCAAAAGAAGGACTCAAGCCCGATGCCGTATCGATCATCGGCGTTGGCGCAACCTCCGGCGCAGTAGCGGCCATGCAGAAGAAGCAGATCGACGCCATGGCCAACTTGGATCCGGTGGTCAATTTGCTCGAGGTTAGCGGCGACATGGTCACCAAGGTGGATACGCGCACCCTGGATGGGCAGAGATATGTCTATGGCATCGACTACGCCGCTGCGGTCATCTACACCCGTGAGGACTTCATCCAGAAGAATCCGCAAACTGTCCAGGCGGTCGTCAATGCCATGGTGCGCGCCCTGCAGTGGATACAGAAAGCCAGCCCGGAGCAAATCGTCGCGACCGTACCGCCCGAATACTATGGCGAGCAGAAGGCAATGTATCGCGTCGCCCTCGGTAAGAACTTCAATACCTTCTCACCGGATGGCACCATGACGATGGCGGCTGCGAAAAATGTTTACAGTGTACTGAAGACATTCGAACCATCGGTCCAGCAAGCCGCCAACATCGATCTCGCCAAGACTTTCGACAATCGTTTCGTGTCCGAGGCCCAGAAAAAATACAAGTAGTGAGCTTGCCGAAGCAACCAAAGGAAGCGGCCGCGAGCGGCGCGGCCCTCGATTTTCGTGCGGTAACCGTCAGATTTCCACCCCGCCAAAAGGGCGACAAGGCATTTACGGCAGTCCGTGAAGCGACACTGACCGTCGGCGCCGGCGAATTCGTGTCCGTAGTCGGTCCTACCGGTTGTGGCAAGTCGACCCTGCTCAATGTCGCGGCAGGCCTGCATAGGCCGGCGGGCGGCGAAATCAAGATCTTTGGCCATGTCCTGCAAGGACTCAACCGGCAAGCGGGCTACATGTTCCAGGCCGATGCGCTGTTACCCTGGAAAACCGCCTTCGAGAACGTCATCCTCGGACTGCAGTTTCGTGGCATGGCTGAGCAGGAGGCTGCCGACCTCGGTAACTATTGGCTGATGAAGGTCGGCCTCGGGCATGCGGGCGACCGTTATCCGCATCAGTTGTCCGGGGGCATGCGCAAGCGCGTCGCACTGGCGCAGACGCTGATCGTCGATCCGAAAATCCTGCTCATGGATGAACCTTTTTCCGCGCTGGATATCCAGACCCGGCAACTCATGGAAAACGAGCTGCTGGCGTTATGGCAAGCCGACCGCAAATCGGTGCTGTTCATCACCCATGATCTCGAAGAAGCCATCTCCTTGTCCGATCGGGTCGTGGTGCTTTCGGCCGGTCCCGAAACCCGGCCCATCGGCGACTTCCAGATCGGCCTGCCACGACCGCGCGACGTTGCCGAAGTCAGGCTGACGCCGGCATTCCTCGAACTGCATGAACGCATCTGGCATGCGATGCGCGAAGAAGTGCTCAAGGGCTATGCACAAACCCTTTCCTAAGCTATGGCTCTGGCAACTCCTGCTCGCCGCACTGATGTTCGGGCTGTGGTGGGCATTGACGGCCGGCAACATTCTGCCGCCCTTCTTCTTCGGCGAACCGCTCAAGGTCGTGGAGCGGGTCTTTGCGTGGTTCAGTTCCGGTGCGATCTGGGAACACATCGGCATCACCCTGCTGGAGACCGCGCTGGCCTTCGCCATCGGCACCCTGCTCGGACTGGGTTTCGGCCTGTGGCTGGCCTTGTCGCCGACCGCTTCAGCGCTGGCCGATCCTTATATCAAGGCCGCCAATGCCATGCCGCGCGTCGTGCTGGCGCCGATTTTTGCCGTCTGGTTCGGACTCGGCATCTGGTCGAAGGTCGCATTGGGCGTCACCCTAGTCTTCTTCATCGTCTTCTTCAACGTTTTTCAGGGCATCAGGGAAGTCAGCCCAGTACTGATCGCCAATGCACGCATGCTGGGGGCGAGCCGTCGCCAACTGCTGTCGCACATCTATCTGCCGTCGGCCACTGCCTGGGTCTTTTCCAGCCTGCATACCTCGGTCGGCATGGCTTTTGTCGGTGCCGTGGTTGGGGAATATCTGGGCTCATCGCGTGGCGTCGGCTATTTGATTTTGCAGGCCGAAGGTGCCTTCGACATCAACACGGTCTTCGCCGGCATCCTGGTGCTGACCGGTTTTGCCTTGCTTCTGGATGCCCTGGTTTCTTTTGCCGAGAAGCGGCTGCTCAAATGGCAGCCACAGCATACCGAACGCGCAGGTAACTGACGCGCCCTATTCATTCGCCCGGATCGACTGGGGTATAGTCGTCGGCATGAAAACCCGCACCGTCAGCGGTGAGGGTTTTCTTTTTCTACAATTCACCACATGGCCGATCATCCCTCCCGCCCCAGCACCCCCGTACCGCACGGCCGTAGTCGCCGCTTTCTGCATCTCGGCCGTGCCATGGGCGAAATGGCGGCCTCCGCCGCCGCCGACGGCATCGCGCAACTAGCGCGTGGAAAAAAACCGCAAATATCGCAGCTGATGCTGACGCCGGACAATGCGCGCCGGTTGGCCGAGCGTCTTTCCAAGATGCGCGGCGCGGTGATGAAGGTCGGCCAACTGATGTCGATGGACGGCAAGGATGTGCTGCCGCCCGAGTTCGCTCACCTGCTTGCCGGATTGCGCGACAGCGCCCATACCATGCCGCTGCCCCAATTGGCCGGTGTTCTGGAGGAGGAATGGGGCGCAGACTGGCCGGCGCGCTTCAAGCGTTTTTCCTTCGAACCGATCGCCGCCGCCTCGATCGGCCAGGTGCATCGCGCCGAGACGCACGACGGCCGCACGCTGGCCATCAAGATCCAGTATCCGGGCGTGCGCGACAGCATCGACAGCGACATCGCCAACGTGGCCTTGCTCGCCAGGTTGCCGGGGTTGATGCCGGAAGGCTGGGATCCGGCGCCCATCCTCGAACGCGCGCGCCAGCAATTGCACGCGGAAACCGACTACGCGGCCGAGGCGAGCCATTTGCTGGCCTACCGCCAATTCATCGGCGACGACCCACTGGTGTTCGTGCCGGCGCTGCATAAGGACTTGTCCACGCCGCGCATCCTGACCACCGATTTCGCCACCGGCGTGTCGATCGACCAACTGGCGCAAGTGGCCCATTCGCAGGACTTACGCGACCACATCGCCACATCGCTGGCGCGACTGGCGCTGCGCGAGTTATTCGAATTCCGCCTGATGCAGACCGACCCGAATTTCGCCAACTATCTCTACGACGCAAGCAGCGGTCGCATCGCGCTGATCGATTTCGGCGCGACGCAGGCACTCGACCCGGAACTGGTGGAAGTGTTTCGCCATCTGGGGCGGGCACTGCGCGACAAGAACCGTCCACTGGCGATCGAAACAGGTCGGCAGGTCGGTTTCATCAGCGAACGCGATTCAGCGGCGCACGTCGAAGGCGTGGTCGACATCATGCTGCTGTCCAGCGAACCCATGCGCTATCCGGGCGTCTATGACTTCGGCCAGTCCGACCTGTTCGGTCGCGCCTACCGGAGCGGCAAGGATCAGTACAAGGACAATGGCTTTGCCAGTCCCCCGCCGGCGGATATCATGCTGATGCAGCGCAAGCTTGCCGGCGTCTTCCTGCTCGCCTCCCGCCTGCGCGCGCGCATCGATATCGGCGCCCTGTTCGCGCCTCATTTATAGTAATCCTGAATCCGTGCTGATTTGTCATAGATCAAGTGCAACCTTTTGAATCCTTGA
>JACDZI010000129.1 GCA_013426785.1 Rhodocyclaceae bacterium
CTTTCAGCACTGCCTTGATCTGCTCCAGGGTCGAGGGATCGTCGATGGTGGTCAGGTCGCCCGGATCGCGGCCTTCCGCCAGCGCCTGGATCGAACGGCGCAGCATCTTGCCCGAACGGGTCTTCGGCAGGCCGGTGACGAAATGCACGTGCTTCGGTCGGGCGATGGCGCCAAGAATGGTGTCAACCGTCTTCTTGACCTCGGCTTCGAGGGCAGCCCGCAATTCCGGCGTGGCGATCCGCGCTGCATCCTTGACCACGGCAAAGGCCACCGGCTCCTGGCCTTTCAACTGATCGTTGACACCGACGACAGCCACTTCGGCGATGGCAGCATGGGCCTGCACTGCCTCCTCAATCTCTCGGGTACCAAGGCGGTGGCCGGCAACGTTGATCACGTCGTCAGTGCGCCCAAGGATGAAGTGGTAGCCCTCATCGTCCTTGATACCCCAGTCGAAGGAAGAATAGACCAGCGGGTCCTTGAACAGGCTGAAATAGGTGCTGACGAAACGCTCGTCCTGGCCCCAGACGGTGGACAGACAACCCGGCGGTAGCGGCGGCACCACACCGACGATGCCCTTCTCGTTTGCACCGCATTCGCTGCCATCTTCGCGGAAGATCTTGAGGTTATAACCATAGATCGGAAAGCTCGGCGTGCCGAACTTGATCTTGGTGTCCTCGATGCCGCGCACCGTCGACAGCATCGGCCAGCCGGTCTCGGTCTGCCAGTAGTTGTCGATCACCGGCAGCTTGAGTTCACCCATGATCCATTCGTGGGTCGGCTGGTCGAGTGGCTCGCCAGCGAGGAACAGATGCTTAAGCGAGGACAAGTCATACTTGTGCAAGAAGGCCGGATCCTGCTTCTTCAGCACGCGGATCGCGGTGGGGGCCGAGAACATCACATTCACTTTGTATTTCTCGACGATGCTCCACCAGATGCCGGCATCGGGCCGGATAGGCGTGCCTTCGTACATCACGGTGGCCATGCCGGCGATCAGCGGACCGTAGATGATGTAGCTGTGGCCTACCACCCAGCCGATATCGGAGGTAGCGAAGTAGGTCTCGCCGGCGAAGCCCTGGTAGATGTACTTCATCGAGGAGGCCAGCGCCACGGCATAACCGCCGGTATCGCGCTGCACGCCCTTCGGCTTGCCGGTGGTGCCGGAGGTATAAAGAATGTAGGAAGGTTCGGAGGATTCCAGCCATTCGCAGGGTACCTCGGCATCCATGTGCGCGGCCCGTAGCGTCGCGTAATCGACATCGCGGCCGGCCACCTTGCTGAACTCCTTGTCGAGGCCGCGGTCGATCATCAGCACCTTCTCGGGCTTGGCTACGGCGAGGTTGATCGCCTCGTCGAGGAGGTGCTTGTAGGGCACGGCCTTGCCGCCGCGCATGCCGGCATCCGATGACACCACCAGCTTCGGCTTGGCATCGTCGATGCGCGTGGCCAGCGAACCGGAAGCAAAGCCGCCGAACACCACGGAATGGATGGCGCCGATGCGCGCACAGGCGAGGATGGCAAAGGTGGCCTCGGCGATCATCGGCATGTAGATCAGTACGCGGTCGCCCTTCTTGACGCCCAGCGACTGCATGATTGCCGCCATGCGCATCACTTCGGCCTTCAGTTCGGCGAAACTGTAGATCTTCTCCTCGTTGGTTTCGGTGGAGAGATAGATCAGCGCGCGATCGTTCGGCCGCACGGCCGCATGGCGATCCACTGCGTTGTGGCACAGGTTGGTCGTACCACCCGAGAACCACTTGACGAACGGTGGCTTGCTGTAATCGCAAACCGTCTGCGGCGGCGTCTGCCAGTCGATCAACTGCGCCTGCTCGGACCAGAAGCCATCGCGATCCTCGATCGAACGGCGGTAAAAATCCGCATACTTCGTCATACTACTCCCCTCTGACTGGTTGATGGCTCAAGGTTGGACCCGCACGATGACGCGCCCCTTGATGCGTGCCTGCAGGAAATCGTCAAATATGCCGGGCAGCTCGTCGAGGGTGATTTCTCGCGCCTGTGAGATCACCTGGACGGGCTTCCAGTTGTTGGCCAGATGTTGCCACACACCGCTGCGCCAGGGTTCGCCGATATAGCCGGAATCGATGCCCAGCAGGGAAGTACCGCGCAGGATGAAAGGCGCGACAGTGGTCTTCAACTCCATACTGGCGGCCAGCCCGATGCTGGCGATCGTACCGGCCTGCTTCATGGTGCTGGCCATCCAGGCCAGTACATCGCCGCCGAGGTTATCCACCGCGCCGGCCCACAGCGCCTTGTCGAGCGCCTTGATCTTGGCGAGATCAAGGCTGGAACGCAGGATCACTTCACGAGCACCGAGTTGCCTGAGGTAGTCGGCCGCATCGGCCTTGCCAGTCAGGGCATGGACCTCGTAGCCCGCCTTGGCGAGAATTTCCACGGTGATACTGCCCACCCCGCCCGTCGCACCGGAAACCACCACCGGGCCATGCGCAGGCTGCAAGCCGTCATGCTCCATGCGCGCCACGGCGAGGCCGGCCGTGAAACCCGCCGTACCGAGCGCCATCGCATCACGCAGGGACAAGACTGCCGGCAGCTTGAGCACCCAGTTAGCCGGCACGCGCGCCAGTTCCGCAAAGCCGCCGTGATGCGCGACGCCGATGTCGAAACTGGTGGCGATCACTTCATCGCCAGATTTGAAGGCAGGGCTGTCACTCTTCACCACCGTACCGGCCATGTCGATGCCGCCGATGCAGGGGAACCGCCGGATGATGCGCCCGGCGCCGGTGGCAGCCAGGGCATCCTTGTAATTGACGCTGGAATAGGCGACGGCGATCGTCACCTCGCCGGCATCGAGTTGGGCTTCCTCCATGTCGGCGAAACGCGCGGAAACCTTGCCATCGCTCTGTTCAATGAGAAATGCCTTGAAGCCCATGTCGATCTCCACCGTTATCGTCCCGCCCGATTATAGCCATGCAAATTTCCCAGGCGACAGCCGCTGTGGTAGCGTTCCGGCATGATTCCGTGGCTGCGGCCTGAACCCGTCTTCCCCGCGATCGAAAGCGCACTGACCGATCCGAACGGCCTGCTGGCAGTTGGCGGCGACCTGTCACCGGAGCGTCTGCTCGCCGCCTATCGGCGCGGCATCTATCCCTGGTTCTCGGCCGGCGATCCGATCCTGTGGTGGAGCCCAGATCCGCGCATGGCGCTTTTCCCTGAGCAGATCCGTATCACGCGCTCTTTCGCCAAGGTGCTGCGCAGCGGCGACTACGCGGTAAAACTGGATACTGCCTTTGACCAGGTGATTGGCGCCTGCGCCGCCATGCCGCGCGCGGGGCAGTCCGGCACCTGGATTACGGCCGAGATGCAGGCCGCTTATATCCGCCTGCACCGGCTCGGCCATGCCCACAGTGTTGAGACCTGGCGCGGAGACAAATTGATCGGTGGCCTCTACGGCATCGCCATCGGCAAGGCTTTTTTTGGCGAATCGATGTTTTCCCGCGCCACTGATGCCTCGAAAATCGCCCTCGCCCACCTGTGCCGGTTCCTTGTCGCACGGAGTTTCGGCATAATCGACTGCCAGATGGAAACCGCACACCTTGCCTCGCTGGGCGCCCGACCGCTGCCGCGCACCGAATTTCTCAAGTGCGTGGCGACGTGCGTCGATCTGGATAATGCGCCGGAACACTGGCCGGCCGATGGCATCGACGGGGTATTCAGACAAGCTCCAGCATGACTCATCTGCGCGACCTGCCCCCCTTCCCGCTACTTCAGTTCTATGCCACGGCCGCCTATGGTTGTTCCTATCTGCCCGGCCGGGTCGCGCGCTCGCAGGTCAGCACGCCGACGCACCTGATCGATGCCGCCACGTACAGCGAACTGGTCAAGATCGGTTTTCGCCGCAGTGGCATGTTTACCTATCGTCCGTGGTGCGACAACTGCCGTGATTGCGTGCCGGTGCGGATTCCCGTTGCAGCGTTTCAGCCCAACCGCAGCCAGCGTCGCGCCGGGGCACGCCATGCCTCGCTGGTTGCCAGCGAACGCGCACTGGGCTTCCGCGAGGAGCATTATCAGCTCTACCAGCGTTACCAACAGGCCCGCCACTGGGGCGGCGGCATGGACAACGACAGCCGCGAACAGTATGCCCACTTCCTGTTGCAGACCCATGTCAACAGCCATCTGGTCGAATTCCACGAGGGCCATACCTTGCGCATGGTGAGCATCATCGACCGGCTCGAAAACGGGCTATCGTCGGTCTACACCTTCTACGAGCCGGATCATCCCGGCGCCAGCTACGGCACCTACGCCATCCTCTGGCAGATCGCGCGCTGCTCCGAACTGGGCCTTGACCACCTGTATCTGGGCTATTGGATCGACCACAACCGCAAGATGGCCTACAAGGCGCAATTCAGACCGCTCGAAGCCCTGCGCCAATGCAACTGGAAAACCATCGACCGCACCATCTGATGCGCTAAGGAAACGCTGAACAAGGCGCCGAGATTTTCATCGGCAGCGGCGAAATGAGA
>JACDZI010000130.1 GCA_013426785.1 Rhodocyclaceae bacterium
TCGGGCAACATGAGCATCTTCCTCAAGGAGTTCTTCCCGCCGGATTTCCACGACTGGCGCATCTACCTCGAAGAAATGGTGATCACGATCCACATCGCGATCTGGGGCACCATCCTGGCGATCCTCTGCGCGATTCCCTGCGGATTGCTCTCGTCGGAAAACCTGGTGCCGAGCTGGGTTTACCAGCCGATGCGCCGCATCATGGATGCCTGCCGCGCCATCAACGAGATGGTGTTCGCCATGCTGTTCATCGTCGCCGTCGGCCTGGGACCGTTCGCCGGCGTGATGGCCCTGTGGGTGCACACCACCGGCGTGCTGGCCAAGCTGTTCGCCGAGGCGGTCGAAGCCATCGACCCGCGGCCGATGGAAGGCGTGCGCGCCACCGGCGCCAACGCCCTGGAGGAAATCCTTTACGGCGTGATCCCGCAGGTATTGCCGCTGTGGATTTCCTACTCGCTCTATCGTTTCGAATCGAACGTGCGCTCCGCCTCGGTGCTGGGCATCGTCGGCGCCGGCGGCATCGGCGTGATCCTGCACGAGGTGATCCGCGGCTTCGAATATGCACAAACCGCCGCAGTGCTGCTCATCATTATCGTTTCGGTCACCCTCCTCGACCTCATTTCCGCCCGCATCCGCCAGTGGGCGATCTAAGCAACGGAATCCCATGAAAACCATCGAACTGAATGGCGTCACCTACCGTTGGCCGGCTCAACCAGTAGCAGTCGTCTGCATCGACGGCGGCGATCCCGCCTACATCGAACAGGGACTGCAGGACGGCATTCTGCCTAATGTCGCCCGTTTCATCCGCGACGGCTTCAGCGCCATCGCCGACGGCACGGTGCCCAGTTTCACCTGCCCCAACAACATGTCGCTGATCACCGGCGCTCCACCGGCCGTGCATGGCATCTCCGGCAACTTCTATCTGAACGAGCAGGGTGAGGCGGTGGTGATGACCGGGCCGGAACTGCTGCGCAGCCGCACCATCCTCGCCGCCTTCGCCGATGCCGGCGCCCGGGTGGTGTCGATTACCGCCAAAGACAAGCTGCGCAAGCAACTGGGCAAGGACCTCGACCTGACGCGCGGCAACGTCAGCTTCTCTTCAGAATACGCCAGCCGGTGCAGCCTGGCCGAAAACGGCATCGAGAACGTGCCGGAACTGGTCGGCATGCCGCAACCGGACATGTATTCGATGGATCTTTCCCTCTTTGTCCTCGAAGCCGGCATCAAGCTGCTGGAGCGAGACCGGCCGGACCTGCTGTTCCTCTCGCTGACTGATTACATCCAGCACAAGCATGCGCCGGGCGACCCGGTCGCCAACGAGTTCTACCGCCGCATCGACGACTGCTTCGGCCGGTTGGCGGTGCTCGGCGCGGTGGTGGCACTGACCGCCGACCACGGCATGAACGACAAGTCGACCGCCGCGGGCAGGCCGAACGTGATCTTCCTGCAGGACATCCTCGACGAGGAATTCGGCTTGGGCGACACCCGGGTCATCTGCCCGATCACCGATGCCTTCGTCAGACACCATGGCGCACTGGGCGGCTTCGTGCGGGTGTGGTGCCGTGGCGGCCATGCCACACCCGAGACCATTATCGACCGGGTGAAATCACTGCCCGGCATCGCGCTGGCATTGACCAAAGATGAGGTCTGCCGCCAGTTCGACCTGCCGCCCGACCGCGAGGGCGACGTGGCCGTCATCGGCGACATCGGCACGGTGATCGGCGCGGCGGCGGCCGATCACGATCTGTCCAACCTGGCCGATGCGCGCCTGCGCAGCCACGGGGCGATCACCGAGGCGCGCGTGCCCTTCATCCTGAGCCGTCCCGCCAGCGCCGACTTTTGTCAGCGCGCCGCCCGCTCGCTGCACAGCTACCAGATATTCGACTATGCCATCAACAGCACCGGGCAGTGAGATGAAACTACCGACCCACGGCCGGCTCGCAGTGTATGCCGCGCCCAACGCGCCCTTCGTGATCGAGGAACACCCCCTGCGCACGCCCATGCCGGGCGAGGTACTGGTGAAGATTCGCATGTCCACCATCTGCCGCTCCGACATCCATTCATACCAGGGACATCGGCCGAACCCCTGTCCGGGCGTACTCGGTCACGAGATCATCGGGACCATTGTCGCGCTCGGCGCCGGGCTCAGCCACGACATGCGCGGCGATCCGCTTGCGCCGGGAGATCGCATCACCTGGAGCGAATATTTCATTCCCGGCCCGGACTACTTCTCCGAGGTGGTCGGCCTGCCGCAGAAGGCGCGCGGTGTCGACAAGTACGGCCACATGACGGTCACCACCCCACCCCATCATCATGGCGGTTTCGGGGAGTATTGCTACATCCTGCCGCACTCGTGGATCCTGCGCCTGCCGGACGTTCTCACCGACGCAGAGGCAACGCCCCTCAACTGCGGCGTTGCGACCATGATCGCGGTCACCGAGGCCGCCGCCATCCGGTTGGGCCAGACCGTGGTGATCCAGGGACTCGGCCTGCTGGGACTCTACGGTGCGGCGATTGCCAAGGCCCGCGGGGCACGGCTGGTCATCGGTATCGACACGCTGGCGGAACGTCGCGAGCGCGCTGCCCGTTTCGGGGTAGACCTCGCGTTCGACCCGATGATGGATGATGCCACCTTGCTCAATGAAATCCGCGCCGCCTGCAGGCCTGAAGGTGCGGATGCCGTCATCGAGGTTTGCGGCGTGCCCGGCGTCATTCCGCTCGGCATCGAGATGCTGCGCATCGGTGGTACGTACGTGCTCGGCGGCGTGGTGAATCCCGCCGCGCGGGTCACCCTCAACGCCAACCTGCTGCTCAAGAAAATGCTCACGCTGCGCGGGGTGCACAACTACCACCCGCGGAACCTGATCGAGGCGCTCGATTTCGTGGTGGCGAACCGCGCACGCTTTCCCTTCCATGAACTCGTCGACGGCATCTACCCGCTCGACCGCGTGAATGAGGCCATGGCGGATGCGGCGGAACGTCGTGTCCTGCGCGCGGCCATTACCCCCTGACCCCCAGAGGAAAACATGAACGAACCGATCCTGCTGACTCCCGGCCCGCTAACCACGACCCTCGCGACCAAACAAGCCATGCTGCGCGACTGGGGTTCCTGGGACGATACCTTCAATGCCCTGACCGCTTCGGTCTGCGCCGACCTCGTCGGCATCGTTCATGGCGAGCAGACGCATGTCTGCATACCGCTGCAAGGCAGTGGCACCTTCGCCGTGGAGGCGGCCCTCGGTACCCTGGTGCCCAAAGGCTGCAAGGTATTGGTACCGAATAACGGCGCCTATTGCCAGCGCATCATCCGCATCCTGGGCTATCTCGGCCACGAAGCAGTGGAACTGCCGTTCGGCGATGACCAGCCGGCCGATCCCGCCCGGATCGGCGCGGCACTCTTGGCCGATCCGGCTATCAGCCACGTGGCCCAGGTACATTGCGAAACGGGCACGGGCATCCTCAACCCGCTCCCCAAAATCGCCCAGGTCGTCGCTCAGGCCGGTCGCCGGCTGATCGTGGACGCAATGAGTTCCTACGGAGCTATCCCCATCGACCTAGGCACCATGCCGGTTGATGCCCTGATCGCCGCCTCGGGCAAATGCCTGGAAGGTGTGCCGGGCATGGGCTTCGTCATTGCCCGGCGCAGCGTACTGATCGACGCTGCCGGCCAATCGCATTCGCTGGCGATGGACCTGCATGACCAATGGACTTACATGCAAAGGACCGGCCAGTGGCGCTTCACCCCGCCGACCCATGTCGTGGCGGCACTGCGTTGCGCCATCGATCAATATCTGGCGGAGGGTGGCCAGCCGGCCCGCCTGGCCCGCTATGGCGAAAACTGCGCAACGCTGGTCAGCAACATGCGCCGGCTGGGTTTCCGCACCTTCCTCGACGACGCGATGCAGGCACCGATCATCGTCACCTTTCACGCCCCGCCCGACCATGCTTACGAGTTCGTCGAGTTCTATCATCGGGTACGCGAAAAGGGCTTCGTTCTCTATCCGGGGAAACTAACGACGGTAGACACCTTCCGCGTCGGCTGCATTGGCGCAATCGACGTCACCGAGATACGTCGTGCTACTGAAGCCATCGGCGCCACATTGCTGGAAATGGGTGTGCAGAAACTCGGTTGAGTTGATGCGATGCTGCCCCCCATCACTTGACTTTCTGATCAGACGTAGATATTACCGGCCAGCGCAGCGGCAAAGCGTGCCTGCCAGGCGAAGTCATCGCAGTGCTTCTGTTCTATGGCCGGGGAACTCGTCACGGCATTGCGAGCAGTCTCGACACAATGCGGACAGCGCCACCCCTTGCCATCTGGTGTGATCAACAAGCGCTTGTTTCCGATGGGGTTAAGGGCATGCCATTCCCCACAACTCAATGCGCATGACCGAGCCCACGCATATGCTCGAC
>JACDZI010000131.1 GCA_013426785.1 Rhodocyclaceae bacterium
AAGCATATGACAGCAACAATCCGTGCAAGCAAAGAATTGAACGGATTGCACTACTCTATCGCCAATCACCTGCGGGATACGAAATGCTCCCTAGACCTGGGAATCCAGCAAAAGTAAACTTGGTGGTTCGACAGCCTCACCACGAACGGGACGACGGGCTTGCCTGCTGTGCCACGTTAGTGTCTTACAGATTATTTTCTTGTTTTTTTTTGCAAGAATAGAATCTGCTAAAGGCACTTATCCCGTTCATCGGGGTTAGTGGACCGTTCTTTCTGTAAAATTGAATAAGGCTTGGAAAAAGCAGGCCATTGCTTATCTCCTTTCGGGACCAATTATCCACACAACCAACCGAAAGGAGAGAACAATGACCTGCGAAGTACAGAATACCCAATTTGACATGGCGATGGTACCGGTATCAATATTAGTGGCACCAGAAACTGGCTGAATAATGCCTCAAACGACAGGTTCAGCTATTTTTTATCCCCCATGCGAGTCGAAGCAGCAAGGCGCTGGACGAGATCGGGATTCTGTTACAGTAGCAAGGTATCCTCTGTCATGATCACTGAAAACCCTGCTTTCACTATGTTCAAGGGCATGCTCTCTGCATCGCCCATCATCTGCGAGAGCTTGAAAGGGCTTCGGAACTGCGCCAGCACGAGGACAGGGATGCGGCGGGGATGGCGGACAGCTTCCCCGGCGAGATGAAACAAGGCGCCGATGCGGTGGTTGCAGGGAAGAATGACCCGATGCCACGCGGTGGCGTTTCAAGGGCTGGCCGATGAAGGCGTGGCCGGCAATGTAATTTTTTCAACCGAGGATGGGAGCTATGCACGGCGCCAACGATTGTCTGTCGAGATTGACCAGGAAGCGGCTGAGCCGAATTCTCCTGTGCCTGGCCGTTTTAACCTTATTTGACGGTAATGGCGCCATGGGGGGATCTGAAAAAGCGGAGTTGTCGCCCGGTCCGCCGGGGATAATGGCAGGCGATGACTTTCGAGTCACAGTGCAGGTCATCGAGGGTTCAGGTGCCTATGGCGCCGGTGAATATGTCCGGTATATCGAGTCTCAGGGGCGGAAACGTTACTATGAGGTGCATGTGCCGCGGGGATACAAGGATGGGCGTAAGACCCCGGTCGTGCTGGTGTTGCACGGCGGCAGTGGTTTTCCGGGCGCCCAGCGTTATATCAGCGGAATGAGCCAGCTTGCGGATCGTGAGGATTTCATCGTCGTGTATCCGGCCGGGACGCACCCGTGGTTCACGGATAGAATGCTTAATTGGAATGTCGGCTGGAACCATCCTAACCGGAAGCAGAACAGGGTCGACGATGTCGCTTTCATAGCGATGGTGATCGACGACCTGGAAGAGCTCTTTGCGGTGGATCCCAAGCGCATCTATGTTACCGGAATCTCGAATGGCGCCCACATGGCCTACCGGCTTGCGGCGAAACTCTCCGACCGTATCGCCGCCATTGCGCCGGTTGCCGGCCAAATTGCGCCTGGTCAACTGGACCCGCCGCCCCGACGTCCGATCCCGATCATCCATTTCCATGGACGCGACGACGTCTGGAACCCTTGGGAAGGCGGCGCGCCTGAAAAGTCGGGCTTCACGAATGTCAAGGTGTTGCCGGTGACGGAGGTCATTGCTGCTTGGGCAAAGCATAACGGTTGTCCGGCGCAGCCATCCATCTCGAAGCCGGTTGGCAATGCGGTGAAGAGTACCCTATGCCCCTTGCCGCGAGGGAGCGGATGTGGTGCTGTGGGAATTGCGGGGCGGTGGACACACGTGGCCAGGGGGGAGGGCAACGGCGATCGAGCGAACGGGCAAAGCTGGAATTTTCGAGTTTGGCCCTCCTGTCGGCACGGTCAACCAGGATATCTCGGCGTCACAATTAATGTGGGAGTTCTTTAAAGCGCACCCATTGCAATAAAAAGGTTCATTCGTAAAAAAAGTTGAAGTTGAACAAGCGTCCTTCGGAAGCTGTTAAGGGTGGAACCGAAGAATCGGATTTCCCAGGAAATTTATCGTAAGCTGGGACTGCTTGGCTCACTGACAACCTTCCGGGTGGTGGAGAAAATCGATTGCATGTTCGGTTGGGCCGTGGATAAGATGACAATATGGAAAGCAGTTCAGCAGACGGCATCTGAAATAGAGTTCAAGCTGGACGCCAATGAGCTTCCCCACGGAGAAGTGGATGGTACAGGTATTGGCATCAAAGGGATCGCCAAACGAGGTAAGAAACTGAAAGTATTCATACTTTATAAACATGGTGGCGGTTTTCAGGTGGCCGACCTTGATCTTGGAAATTACAATGGCTCGAGGACAAGCTTTTCCAGATCAGCATAGATATATCATAGGGTTTCAGCGAGTTTCTCCTGCTCACGGACGGCGACTCTTCGATCTTGAACAGCCTGAATGATAAAGTCAAAATAATCTTCCAGCGATGCTTGTGGCATATCCCGCATCAGGCTAAAATGTCACCAAAGATCGACTGGCTTATTCCTGCAACGGCTTTGACGCATAAAAGTGTAATGGTGAGGGCTTTTTACTCAGGTCTCCTATTGACAATGCTACCAAGAATTTGAGAAAAGGTGGTTTCTGAAAAAACCCCTTAAAAGAGTGTCCATTTTTACTTGACCACCTCACTCCCGGACAAACGATGATGATGCACAACCGCAAACCCGGTGCCTCGACCTTGCTCTGGATCTGTGTCATCCTGGCCTTTATTGCACTCCTCTTGGTGACTGCCCTATTTCCTTCGAAACGATATCCGGAAATCAGGCAAGCTGATCCACTCGCTCGTTCAGAAGGATCCCGATCATTGCCCCACCTTGGTGCCTCCAATACAGCACCGACACCCGTGCCCGTCGCCAGCAGCATAAGCCAAGAGCTTCCGGTCACCGCAGCGGAGACCCTCAAGTCGCAGCCGGCACAGGTCAAGAAGAGGCTGGGGTCCGCTGAGACGGTGTCGGATTTCCAGATCTCGTTCAAAAATGAGTTGCAGAGCGGAATGCGGGACGGCTTCGCATACGACTCCCTTGAGCACCTGACCGATGATTTGGCCGCAGCTGAGCTTTCGGCCGCAGAGAAACAGTCGATGCTCTGGGAATTACGCTCCTCAATACTGGACCTCGACTCGCGCATGGTGATCTATGACATCATCGAGCGCATAGGCGCCGAAGCCATCATCGGCACCATCGTAGCGGATTTCGGCAAAGTCGCCTCGCCCGAAGAGCAGGCCCGGATACTGATTTTGCTCGACCGATCGCTCGATGTATCGGACAGCGATCTCGTCATACCGGCACGGCGCGCGATGCTGGAGCAGAATACCAGAGAGATACTCAAACTGTTCAAAGATCAGCTTCGGCAGCTCGGGCCGGACTCTCCAGTGCTCCATAGGGCAGTGCAACTGCTACCGAATCTGGCATCGAGCGAAGACGCAACTGAGATCTACGACGGCTTGCTGAAAAACGGAACCATCTCTCACGCAACATACTTCGACGCCATGTCGCGAGTGGTGTTATCCGGGGAGACGGTGATGACCCAGGAGGCACCCGAACTGTTGTCGCGGCTCGCCCGTGAAAGCGAGCCAATCCGGTCGGCCGTCAATCCCACGATATATGATGGAGTCAAAGTCCTCCGCGCGGGCAATCGGCCCGTTCCGGAAGAGATCAAGGGCTATATCGAGGCGCAACGGCCATCGGAATACAGCCCCGCGGCCGGCGCATATCTGGACTGGTCGATCAGCTATTTCAACTGGCTTCAAGCCATGGAAACCATCGGTCACGCTGGAGCTGCCACCGTAACCAACGCGAGCCTGCCCCCTATTGAGCGTGCATTGCTGGTCGCCTATCGTCCCGGCAACCTCTCCGACATATCTGAAGATGAATTGCAGGCACTTCAGAACCAGATGCGAGTCGCATCGCAAACCCTTCCTCAGGAATCTCCCCATCGCGGCCTGTTCGACGACGCTGTTGCGATTCTGGAGGAACACATCGCGAGGGAGTGACGTGATATGGAAAAAGTTGACACTTTCTGGTTCATCCGACTAAAGCGTACTTCGTTTCATGAAGTCCCATTTTTTTCAGTTTGAAGAATTCCATATTTCTGCAACCATAGGCTTTCCTCTGCAGAGTCTTGATTTTATTATTGGTGCCTTCGAGAGGGCCCGTCGATAAACAATCATAAGTAAGGGCTCCAGGAACCCCATCTTTCAGTAGCCAGGAAAAGATGTTTCACAATACCGAAACCATTTCATGGACGCACGGCATAGATGAAACAGGAGCAGCCCGAGATCAAGCAGGCAAGGCGGCAGTATTGGCAGGCGCATGTCAATGTCATTAACTTAAAGAGTCGGCTTGTAAGTTTGGTAAAATTTTCTCT
>JACDZI010000132.1 GCA_013426785.1 Rhodocyclaceae bacterium
GGTGTTTCCTTAAATAAGTGTCGAGCTCAAATTTCCGCCAGCCCTTCCAGTTTGGCCTGAAAATCCAACTGCAAAGCCTTTGGGTTAATACTGCCCGAACCACTTATGATCGAGCCACGGGCATTGTCGATGAATAGATACTCTCTGGAGTTCGTCAGCCGTCCATAGACCCACCGCTCGGTCGAACCCACCACGTCGACATGTTTTCTTTCCTCGGGCAAGGGCTGATTTTTCAGCCAACATTCGATCATTGCCGGCAAATCGAGATGGGAGTAGAGGCTGGAGTTTGTCCTGCTTTCAATGCGCTTGCCGATGACGAGCAGCGGCACACGGTAGTTTTCAGGATCGGCCATTTTGGCCCGTTCGCCGTGATCGGAAACGACCACGATCAGGCTGTCATCAAGCAAACTATTCTCATTCAGCCGTTGGCTCAGTTCAGTGAGATATTCATCGGCATAGACGGACGGTGTCTTGCCTGTCTTGGCCTGCCACTCGGGTGAATGACCATAAACCATTTCATGCAGCGTAAAACTGCGCTCGTTCCGGGCAGCAGTATCGACAAGACTTGCGATGGCCGCCTTGTCCTCCACGGCCTGCTCCATCCGGCTGTTGCCCAGCGTCAACCACTGTCCACCTATGTCAAGATCGTTTCTGTCCAACACGGCATTCCAGTCGTCGCGCGTCGGAACGAAAGGCTGGTGATGGTAGGTGCTGAGAAATGTACTGTAATAGCCATTGGCACGCAGGGTACGGGTCAGGTTATCGCGGAGATTGATGTGTTCGTAGCTCGACGGGTCGGCATAGGCGCGATAGGGTACTTGGTGGCCAGTCAGCATGGCAATCAGGCTGGTATAGGAATCCAGGTTGGTCGACCGGTAATTGGCAAAATAGGCTACCTGATTTTGGGCGGTGGCAATAAAACCATCTTGCCGTTTCAAAAAATCGTACTCGAAGTCGGAAGCGGGAATGCCCTCGAGTACAATCAGGAAAATGTGCCGATAGACGACTTCACCTAGCAGCTTCGGCGTGGTTTTGGCGATACTTGACTGTCCAGAGAACGCAACGGGTTGCATCGAAGGGACGACCCGCGCATTTCCGTATAGAGAATCGGTTGCCTGCTGCCAGACACTGCCAATCAGCGGATGTGGGGAACGCGGCAACGTGAGCAAAGCCACCATCGTGACGATTCCGACGCCAATGACTATAGTCTTGGAGGCTCGTAAAGGGCGGGCATACTTTGCCGCAATACGCGCAATAAAGACAGCTCCGAGCATCGGCCATAGGCGTTCGAGTCCAAGATAATCGAGCAGGAACGTCCGGGCAGCAGCTGCATCGGAGGCAAACAGGTTGGTCTGCATCACCAGATGCTGGCGCAACAGTTGCGGATAGATGGCCAATACGGCACCGGCAAGGGCCAGCAAACTCCATCCCCATCGCTTGAAGCGTCCTGCTATGAGCGCCGTGCAGAGCAGGACGATGGCATCATGGAGCCAAGCGACCGCGTGCGGCAACCACAGTCGCGAATCGCCGGAGGAGACGGGCTGCCAGATGTGCAGGACAAACTGCCAGCCCCAAAGTGCCAAAGCAGTCACGACAACCGCCGGCACCTCATTCACAGCACGATATCTTGACAGCGCCACCACTGGCATCAGTGGCGTCGCCATATCACCATTCAGACGTAGACGTTGATAGTGCGCCCCATCGTGGCCGTGGTGCCGCTTGCCCTGGCAGGATCGGATGGTTGTGCCGGCTCAGCCGGCGGCTGCCGGTTCTCGATATTGCCCCCAGAGGGCGGGGTTGGCGCTGCCGGCTCCGACGGCTTGACCGATTGATAGCTGCTGTAGGCGCTGGAAACGCTGCTGATACTGGAGATGTCCATTTGGTTTCTACTCCATTAAATTCATATAAATTTAGACTAGAGAGACGTCAATAGGTGTCGACACCTGTGCAAAAAGTTGCAAAGATCGTCGGTGAAAGGGAACAGTGTTTTACTATTCCCAGTGTGACCTATAGTGTGGCATTGATTGATGATGATCCCGTCCTGACCGAACTACTCGGAGAATACCTCAAGACCGATGGGTTCGAGGTGATGGTTGCCGGAGATGGATTGAGCGGTACCGAACTGGCATTGTCGGGACAGGCCGACATAGTCCTTCTCGACATCATGATGCCCGGGCAGTCGGGCGTCAAGACCTTGCGGCAGATTCGAGCGGCATCAACGGTTCCGGTGATCATGCTTACGGGCCGGGGGGATGATCTGGATCGCATCCTGGGACTGGAACTTGGGGCGGACGATTATGTACCCAAGCCCTGCACGCCGCGCGAGCTGGTGGCGCGCATCCGCGCCATCCTTAAGCGCACGCACCCAACAGAACCCGCTGCTCAATCACTTCAGGTCGGCGAATTGATCCTCAAACCGGGGGAACGGCGGGCCGAATTGCGTGGCGTACCGCTCTTACTGACCAGCACAGAATACAGTCTGCTGGAAATCCTGGTGCGCCATGCCGGCCAAGTAGTCATCAAGGACCAATTGTCCGAGGAGGCGCTGGGGCGGCCGTTGGCGCGCTTTGATCGCAGCATCGACACGCATATCAGCAGCCTGCGCCATAAGCTTGGCAGTCGATCCGACGGCCAGCAATGGATCGAAACCGTGATAAGGCGCGGTTACCAGCTCGTCAAAGCCTGAACCGATGGGGCGACTGTTCTGGCGATTTTTCTGGTGCTTCTGGCTGGCCCAGGTTGCCACCTCGCTGGCGGTTGGGGGGGCGGTATGGCTGTTGCAGCCCATGCCCGAAGCTACGGTGCCCGTTCTGATGCAGCCGCCACCGCATCCGCCATCGTTGTTTCCATTGCTGATGCCGATGCTTGTCGGCGGAGTGGTAAGCTTGGTGTTTGCCGCCGTGATGGCTTCCTACGTCACGCGTCCGATCCGGCGGCTCGATCAGGCATTTCAGTCGATTGCCGAAGGCAAGCTGGACGAACGAATCGGTGAGGCATTGGGTACGTCGCGCAATGAACTGACCGCACTGGGCTCCGGCTTCGACCGCATGGCCGCTCGCCTCCAAAAGCTCGTCGAAAGCCAGCGGCGCCTGTTGCATGATGTGTCCCATGAAATGCGTGCGCCATTGGCCCGGTTGCAAGTTGCCGCCGACTTGATGGAACGGTCGCCGCAGCAGCGCGCCGAACTGACGGCACGGCTCCATGCCGACATCGAGCGGATGAACCGCCTGGTGAATGAACTGCTTACCCTCGCACGATTGGAAACCGGGAACACAATCGGTCAGCCGGAACGTATCCAACTGCATGAATTACTGGATGCCATTGCCGGCGACGCACAATTCGATGCCGCCCGAAAGCAATGCGAGGTTCTTGTCAGTTGCCCACCCGCATTGGAACTCACCGTCCAGCACGAACTGCTGCATCGTGCCATCGACAACGTGATCCGTAATGCCATTAGGCACGCGCCTGATCGTTCGTATATCGCCCTTCGTGGGTCAGTTGATGAAGGGCAGATTCAGATCACTGTGGACGATCAGGGCAAAGGCGTTGCCGATGAGGAGCTGATGACTATTTTTGACCCCTTCGTGCGCGGTGCAACAACCGCAGGTGAGGGCCATGGCCTTGGACTGGCGATAACCCGCCGTGCACTCGAAGCCCATGGCGGTTCAGTGGTCGCTGCGAACCTGGCTGAAGGCGGCTTTCGCATTCGCATGCGGCTACCTTTGACAAAGTGAGTCTATCGTCTCAGGCCGTTGATGATGCAGCGGCTATTTTGGCGATCCAACCTGCCAACGATGGCAAATCGTGAGACATCGGGCCTGCGTCCGAGCCACCCCCGTGCCGGATTGGCCGAATTTCCGTAAAAAGAACCTGCTTCGATTTAACCTTCTGTCGGGAAGATCTTGGCTTTACGAGACGGCTGTCCCACAGACTTTATTATCGGTAACTTTTTTATCGGAAGGAATAAAGTCTGTTGGGGCGACAGTTGAAGTCAATGTCAATGATCGCTTGTCCCGTCAGACCACACAATCGGCTCCAAACCCGTTACCTTCACTCGACCTGTCAATCCTGAGAAGCGGAATGCACGCATATCAACGCATTTCGTATGTTGGCATATTCCATCTGATCAAGCCACCATTGCAAGGCACGGCCCCGTGAGGACATAGGCGCTTTTCGCCATGCGTAACTCACATGCGCCGGGAAATCCGGTCGCTCCACCCGTTTGTCATTGATCGCCATAAAGGAGCCACCGAAGATCGGCGTAATGGCGCCACATT